>WBOU01000018.1 GCA_009268125.1 Chloroflexia bacterium SDU3-3
ATGGTATGATAGCGGGGCGAGGGGGGCATAACGACTCCATAGGGTATGGTTTGGGTTGGCACGCAAAGCATACCCGTTTTGCGCGTTCTGTCCACCTCGCCACAAAAGTGACACCTGTTGAGGGGCAGGCCCCTCGGCGCTGCCCGCGCAGGGCATCCACCCACCGAACACGTACCACCGCCATCGCTGATGGGAAACACCTCGAAAAAGTGACACTATGTGAGGGCTCCGCGCCCTTGGAACCCCGCCAGAGCAGGGCATCCACTCACCAACCAAATACCACTGCTATCGTGGATGGCACGCCAGGTCGGCCTGAACGGGCAACGCTGCAAGCATTGACTACGAGTCGGTCTGCAGCATCCCCGAAGCAGAAACACATCGCCTCCAGCCATGCTCGTGCCGTAGCGCGGCTCTATGCCTGCCGTGGCAGCAGCCGCAGCACCGCCGCCTGAAGGTCGCTGAAGGTCGCGATCGATCCGAAGCTCAGGTTTAGCGAGATCAGCGTCTGCGCTACCTCGGGGCGGATGCCCACCAGGATGACATCGCAGCCCAGCAGGCGCAGGGCCGTGCCAATATCGATCAGGGTGCGCGCGATCTCCGTGTCCACTAGCGGCACGCCGGTGATATCGATGATCACCTGGCTGGCCTGCTCCTCGCGCACCCTGGCCAGCACCTGCTCCATCATCATCCGGCTGCGGCTGCTGTCTAGCTCGCCGATCAGCGGCACGATCAGGATGCCCGGCAGCACCGGCACGATCGGCGTGCTCAGCGCGCGCAGGGTCTGCTGCGATGATTGCAGCGCATCCATGGCCTGCTGCAGCGCCGCCTCGCGTACCTCCACATCGCGCAGCGCCCGCTGCAGCGAGGCTGTGCGCGTGATCACCGTCTGCTCCAGCGATGCGCGCAGCTGATCCAGCTCGAACTCGCGCTGGAGCGTGCGCTGCAGCAGGCGGCGCAGCGATGCCCCGGCCTGGAGGAACAGCGCCACCTCCACGCCGATCGTCAGGATGATCGTGCCGATGCTCAAGATCCGCTGGTCGCCGCGCAGTGGTGCGATGCCCACAGTGTGCGGGAGCAGCGAGTCGGCGAAAAATAGCAGCAGGATGATGACTACAGAGACAATGGCGGTGCCCAGCAGCAGCTTTCGCTCGGCCAGCATGCCCGCCAGGGTCACATTCATCAGGAACACCGGCAGCATGCCCACGCTGGTGTCTGTTCCCCAGACCCAGATGGTCAGCGTGACGCCGACGGTCAGGCTGGCGAGCGTGATGATAACCGAAGGCGTGAAGTGGCCTTTTCGCAGCACCACGATGCCGCTGACGCTGCCGATCACCACAATTATGCCTGCCAGGATGCCCAAGATCAGCCCGATGCCGGTGCCAGCGGTCAGCAGCGGTAGGAAGGTCCAGAGCCCGGCGGCGCTGGCGAGCATGGCCATAAAGATTAGCAGCGACGGGGCTTGCTGCTGCTCGATCGGGTTTGCGATCGGCGGGAGGGTGTTGAGCCAGGTGGACAGGCGCAGCCGCATGGGGACCTCGCTTCGTTCAAACCAGCTGATCTCGAGGGAAAAGAAAACACCACCCATACGTAGCAGAGCGCATGGGTGGTGCCTGGCCACGGGGGCGCTAGATTGGGCTGATCTCGTAGACGCAGTGCTCTGCGCCGCAGGATGTGCACTGCTTCTCCACGCCGGTCATGGCCGTTCCTGTGATACCGCTGAGTGCGCCGATAAACACGCCCAGCGAGAACAGGCACTGCGGCGTGTCCGATGTGCGGCCAGCTACGCACGCTACCTCGCTCACCTGCACCTGGTAGCCGCCATTCGGCAGCAGCACGATGTCTTTGATCAGACACAGGCGCGTGCCATTCAGGCCCAGCGCGTTATCCAGCGTCTCGCGCAGGAAAGCCGGGTCTTTGCCGCTGTTCAGCAGCCCCAGCTGGGTCACCAGCTCGTAGCCCCGCAGACGCCCAGCCGAGACCACCGGCGCACGATCTGCGACCTCTTCGGTGACAAAGCGCAGGTACTGAAAGCAGACAAGGCTCATATATTGCCCGAGGGTTGGACGGTTGATATCGGTTGCCATGGCTCTCTCTCCTGATGATGTGACTTCATGTTGTCGTAGCGGCGCTGATGGTCTTGGTCTGCTAGATGATCTTGCCGATGGCGGCGGCGGCGTCGCGGGCCTCGATGCGCACCATTCCGAGGTTTGCGCCCTCGCGCAGGTTTACGGCCAGTAGGCTTTGCGTCCCGGCGGGCAGCACCATGAACAGCCCGTTCGATGCCTTGATGATGGTCTCCTCGGTCGTGCCGATCTTCAGCTCGCCCGAGACACGCTTGGTCACACCGATCATGGTGGCGGCCACTGCGCCGACGCGGTCGGCGTTGATATCGGTCGACATGCGGGATGCCAGCACAATGCCGTCGGTGCTGACGGCGACGGCACCCGAGACATCGCTTCCAGAGTTGGTGGCGAGCTGCTCCAGCACTTGGAGGATTTGTTCCTGCCGAGTTGCCATTTCACGATCCTTTCTCTGCTGATGTTTTCAGAATGTTAGGCGTATACTTGGGGTTTGTAAAAGGCTCTCAGCAAAGCGTTTTTACTATACCAGAGACCTCTAGCCTTTTTCATTGCATAGAACGAACTATTTACCAACAATAACGTATCTATATTGTGTGTTTAACTATTTGGCATGCGTAGTAATGCACCCTTGCGCGAAGCTAGCGCCTCTTGATCACACCGAAGGTGCGGCGCCGCTGGTATTGCCTTGGGCGATGCGTCTGCTTTCGTACAATGGCTCGTAGATCGGAAACATCCCGAGCCGCTGGGCTTGTACCCTCCGCCGGGCCTGCCTTCACCTGCCGCCATGTGCCTGCCTAACCCATCGGCGTTGACATCGCCACGGCGCTCCGCTACAATCCTCGGCGTTTGTCTCAAGCTTCTGCCCTCGCCTTGCGAAAGGCATCAGGTTCATAGGTATCAAATGCTCAAGACCTATCGTGTGGTGGTCTGGTTTGTGGTCTGGCGGCTGGGACTCTGGCTGGCTGGCGCGGCCTCGCTGTGGGCAAGCCAGCCGCTCAACGCCCTGGGCCAGCGACTCAGCTGGAATGGCACGGCCTTTGCGCCTGCCGACGGCCTGCGCTGCGCCCTGGCCACCTGTTGGACCGTATGGGATGGCGACTACTACAAGGCTATTGCCCTCCACGGCTATACCTTCCAGGGCGTCACATGGCCCAGCATCTCGTTTTTTCCGCTCTACCCGCTGCTCATCCGTCTGCTGCTGCCGCTGTTCGGCGGCAGCGCGGCGCTGGCGGCGCTGTTTGTCTCGCATGTGGCTTTGCTGGCCGCCCTGCTGCTGCTCCACCGCCTGCTGATCGCCGACTTCGGCGAGCGCGTGGCCGACCGCAGCATCTGGATGCTGCTGCTCTTCCCCATGTCGATGTTCTTCGCGGCGGGCTACACCGAGTCGCTGGCGCTGGCGCTGGTGGTGCTGCTGGTGTGGGCCATCCGTGGCCAGCGCTGGTGGCTGGCTGGGGCGGCGGGCTTCTTTCTGGCCCTGGCCCGCCTGCCTGGCGTGCTGGCCGCGCCCATCCTGCTGTATGCCTACCTCGATCATGTGGGCTGGCGCTGGCGCGCGCTGCGCTGGCCCGCCCTTGCTTCGCTGCTGCCGCCGCTTGGCCTGGCCCTGTTTATGGCCTACCAGTGGCGGCGCTTCGGCACGCCCTGGGCCTTCCTGATCGCCCAGCGCCAGTGGGAGCAGCAGCTCAGCCCGCCCTGGGTTATCCCGCTTACGCTTATCCAGCGCTTGGGCGAGCAGCCTCTGGCGATCTACGGCCTGCACCTTGCGTTCTGGCTGCTGGGCATCGCCCTGGCCGCCACGGTCTGCCTGCGCATGCCGCGCATCTATCAGTTGGTGCTGCTGATCTGGCTTCCGGCCTTCTTGGCCAGCTGGGCCTTCAGCCTAGGTAGGCATATGCTGGTCGGCTTCCCCGCCTTTGTGGCCCTGGCCCTCTGGGCCGAGGTGCGCTGGGTGCGCTGGCTGCTGGTGGCACTGCTGCTGCCGCTGCTGCTGATCTGCACCGCGCTGTTTGTCAATACTTTCTGGGTTGCGTAGCGAGGATTTTGCGCGCTGCCCAAGTGACACTCTGGGCGGCGCATTGCTGATCATCGGCGCTGCTTGGCGCGTTGACCGCTTGCCCTTGCGCTGCCTTGCCCACGTATTGCTAGCTCGCGTGATTAAAGCTCTCGCGCTTAAAAAGGGAGGGATGTGAGGATCGCATCCCTCCCTTTTTCTCGTTTTCTTTGTGTCTTGGAGTCTTGGTGGTAAAAAGGTTCTGTATCCCCTCTGCGTCTTCGCGTCTTCGTGGTAAATAGGGCCCTATCTGTCGTACTGCGCCGCCCGCTCGCTGCCCACCAGCCCCAGCAGGATGCTGTAGCGCTGCGGCTGCTCGCCGGGGTGGTATTCTAGCCTGGCCCGCTCGTAGTATTGCACCGTCAGCCCGTTCTCCTGCAGCTCCTCGCTGATCGGGTTGCCGTAGAGCTGGATGTCGCCAAACTGCTGCCAGTAGCTGCGGAAGCTGCCGCACATGTTGTGCTTGGTCTCGGGCACATAGGTGCAGTCGGCGCGGCCCGCAGGCTGGGCATCCTGGAACGCAGCCTCGCCGCCCGCCTTGCGCGCATAGCTCAGCTCGCTGCCCAGCCAGCCCAGCTGCACGTCGTAGCGGCTGGGCTGGGTGCCGGGGTGGTATTCCAGCCGCGCGCGCTCGTAGTACTGGATGGTGACGCCGTTCTCCGTAAACTCTTCGCTGATCGGCAGGCCGTAGACACCGACGCCGCCAAATTTTTGCCAGTAGCTGCGGAAGCTGCCGCACATGTTGTGCTGCGTGGCATCCATGAACGTGCAGTCGGCCTTCCGTTCGGCGGGGCTGAAGGCGCTGCCGCTGGGCGCAGGGGCCACCGGTGCCGCTGGTGCCGCCGGTGCCGACGCCTGATCTTGGCCGTTGATCAGCACGCGGCTGTACATAATCTCGCCGTCGTCGATCTTTACCTCGTGCTGGTAGACCACGTGCGCCTTGATGCCGCCCTGCACCGCGCTGCCCACCACCGCGCTGCGCGTATCCCACGGCCCGCTGGAGACCGGGATGGATTCCCAGCCCTTTTGGCCGTAGGCTTTGAACAGCAGCACGATATGGCGTGTCTTGGGGCCGGTCGGTTCCGAGTAGGTGACATACAGGTTGTTCTGCTCGTCGGTGCCGATGGCCGGGGCAAACTTCAGGTCGCCCAGATTCGACACCAGCGTGGTCACGCTCTGCCAGCTCTGGCCCTCGGGGCGGCGCGCGTACATGATCTTCTCGTTCGCGCCCACGCCTCTGCGCCACACCACGTGCTGCACATTCTGCGAGTCGATCAGAATCGACGGGTCGGCGTTGTAGTTTTTGTTGCCATCCTTGGCGATGCTGCCGCTGCGGAACTGTGCGCCATCCCAGTCCGCATAGCGGATGTCGCCCTGGTGCGTGCCAGGGTTGCGCACATACCACACCACGTGCAGGCGGCTGTCTTTGTCGGCGGCGATGCTTGGGAAGATCATATTGCCTTCCTCTTTCTCTACCACGCCACCGTCGCCGCCTGCCACCCAGGTGTGGCCATTGTCTTTCGAGAAGCGGTAGTAGATCGCCTCGCCATCTATATTGCGCCAGACCACCCAGAGGGTGCCATCGGGCGATGTGGTGATCCGAGTCTGGCCGGGCTGCTTGCCGCCCGCGATCAGGATGGGCTGGCTCCAGCCGCCATCGCTGGTTCTGCTGCGGTAGAAGATGCTATTGCCCGACCCATAGCTGATGTGGCTGGTGCCATTGCCATCGACCGCCACGCTGGGCCACTGCGCCACGCTGTTGGTGTTGGTATCGAGCAAGGTTGCACCATCCAGCGCGTTGCCCTGCCACGCCGCCGAAAAGCCAACCTGCTTGTGCTTGCGCTCGCCCCACACCGTGGTGAGCCGCCCGTTGGTTCCGGCGATGCTTGGGAACTCCGACTGGTCGGATGTGCGCGAGACATTCTGCTCGAAGGTGACGCCCACCATCGCGCTGGCGATGCTGGGGCCTGCGATCACGCCGATCAGCAGCGCTGCGCCGATGGCTATAGCGGTAGCGCGGGTGCTCGGCTTCCCTCGCTGAAAAAGTGGCATGGTGTGTCTCCTGTGTTGCCTGCGGGCGTCGCTGCGCCGCAAAACCAGATGCATATGGGTGGGCTTCGTATTGTAGCGTATCTGCGCCGATGTGCATACTTGCCTATTGCCAGCGAATTTTTAACCAAATCTTTCTTTGATACTCATTTTTCTTTAAAAATTTAAGAGAATTTCTATTGACTTGCTGAACCGAGGATGCCATAATCGTGACGTATCTTCGTAAATGTGTAGGAGTTTAAACGTATGAACCGCTCACGGCTGCGTGTGCGCTCTGTGCTGGCTGTTTTCGCGCTGGCCATGATGTTTCTGAGCCTTGTTCCCACGGCTGCGGCCAACGCCGCCGAGCGTGTCAAGGCCTTCCCCTTTGTGAATAACTACGCCACTACCCGCTTCAAGCATCAGACCACGGTCAGCATCGCTGGCTACCAGGTGCGCTCCTTCGGTGCTGGCGAGATCGTCTCCCCCGATCGCATCCGCGTGTGGTCGACGAATGAGGCTACCGGCGAGATCACGAATGTGATCCAGATTGGTGGCTCGGCCTACCAGCAGGAGGGCGATAAGCCCTGGGAGAAAGTGGCTGGCGTTGGGGCCTACTCCTCGGCTCCCATGGCCGAGCAGCTGAACCAGATCCAGGAGATTGCCGACTCGATCAGCTACCTTGGCGTCGAGAAGGTTGGCGACCGCGACACCTCGCACTACCAGGCCAAGATTAGCGGCGAGACCATCAAGCGCCTGCTGGGCGATGCCTTCTCGGATCTGCCCAAGTCGTCGCAGGATGTGCTGAAGAACGCGACCCTGACCTACGATTTCTGGATCGGCGCGGACAGCTTTGTCTATCAGCAGAACATCACGCTGCAGACCGCCAGCTACGAGATCGACGGCCAGAGCGTTCCTGGGCTGGATTACGGGGTGCTGATGACGTTCTACGACATCAATGACCCCAACATCTCGGTGACTGCCCCCGAGGGTGTGAAGTAGTCTCCTCGCTACCTCCACTCCAACCGATTGCAAAAGGCCCTGCGCATCACGGTGCGCGGGGCCTTTTGCATGGCGCTGCGTCCCTCGGTTTGCCTGCTGAACTCCTCTATGACCCTGATACCCTTTATAGCATGCGAGCAAGGAAAGGAAACGCGGACGTTTGGAAGCATGGCGGGGGGTGTGAAGAATGTTAACAGGCGCGTTTGGAAGCATGGCGGGGGGTGTGAAGAATGTTAACAGGCGCGTTTGGAAGCATGGCGGGGGGTGTGAAGAATGTTAACAGGCGTGTTTGGAAGCATGGCGGGGGGTGTGAAGAATGTTAACAGGCGCGTTTGGAAGCATGGCGGGGGGGGTGAGGAAAGGAAATCTGCGGCGATAGAACGCCGATACCCCGCGAAAGAGCGCATCCCTATCGCCTAGAAGCCCGCTGGGTCGCCAGAGCGAGGCGCGAACCGATGCACCGCAATGTCGCGAAGGGCGCGATCACGCACAGACAGCGCTGAGCTAGGGACAGAGGTCGCAGCACAACCCACCCCGCCCATCCAGCGAAGGTGCCGCCCGCGCCTGCTGGCCATATGCACGGCTACCCGCCGCCAGCCCGCCAGTGGGCCAACCCGATCTATACTGTAGCGTTGTTCCCATGCGCTGAAAAAAGGACATGCAACGATGCACGATATTCTTCCGCCGCTTGACAGCTATAAAGCCATCTACCAGCACGCCCCGCGTTCATTTTCCGCCCCCGCGCCATCCAGCAGCCTGGCCCAGTGGGGCCAGTGGCGCACCGCGCTGCGCCTGCGCCTGCGCCAGCTGCTGGGCGGGCTTGCTGGCGAGCGCGGCCCGGCCCCCCAGGCCGTGTTTTCCGCCCCCACGGCCCACCAGGGCTACACCCGCCAGCATGTGATCTTCGAGAGCGCGCCGGGCGAGCAGGTTCCCGCCTGGCTGCTGGTGCCCGATGGCCTGGCGGGGCCTGCTGCGGCGGCGCTGGCCATCCCTGGCCACAGCTACAGCGTGGATGACACCGTGGGCATCGCCGCCAACGGCAGCGAGCGCGCTACCCCCGAGGGCTTCCACCAAGATTTTGCCGTGGCGCTGTGCCGCAGGGGGCTGGTGGTGCTGGCCCCCGAGCTGCGCGGCTTCGGGCGGCGGCGCGAGCCGGGCGACATCGCCGCCGATGGGGGCGGCAACTCGTGCCGCGCGGCAGCCTGGTGGGGCATCATGCTGGGCAGGCCGCTGCTGGGCAGCCGCGTGTGGGACAGCCTGCGGGCCTTCGACCTGCTGCGATCATTGCCGCAGGTGGATGCGGGCCGGGTCGGCGTGATGGGCGGCTCGGGCGGCGGCGCGGTGGCGATGCTGGCCGCCGCGCTGGAGCCGCAGATCCGCGCCACGGTGATCGCCAGCTACTTCTGCAGCTTCGCCCAGAGCATCCTGGCCATCGACCACTGCGCCTGCAACTACATCCCCGGCCTGCTTGCCGAGGCCGAGGCCTACGACATCGCCGCGCTGATCGCCCCACGCCCCCTGCTGATCGAGTCGGGCGATGCCGACCCGATCTTTCCCATCGCTGGCGTGCGCGACGCCTATGGGCGGCTGGCCGAATCCTACGCGGCGCTGGGCGCGAGCGATCAGCTGGGCCTCTTGGTCTTCCCTGGCGGCCACCAGATCTGCGGGCAGCGGGCCTACGACTGGCTCCCGCAGCAGCTTTCCTAGCCATGCAGCGCGCCCAGGCCGCCACGGCGGCCTGGGCGCGCTCCTTGCACAGCGCGGAAACTAGTGGGTCAGCGGTGTGAGCGAGAGCGACACATCGCCGAACGATGCGCCCAGCCACAGCGCCGCGCCCTGCGCCGCGATGCCCAGCGCCATAGCCCAGGCGGCCAGCCGCCACCAGCCGCCACGGCGCGCAATCCAGCCCAGCGCCGTGGCCACCGAGACCAGCACAATCGGCACCGCGAAGTAGAAGTAGCGCACCTGGAGCGCTAGGAACAGATCGATTAAGAAGAAGAAGAGGCAGGTGCCGCCCCATGTCAGCACCAGCAGGCGCTGGCGCTCATCCAGCCGCGAGCGCAGCAGCAGCGCAGCCCCGAAGGGCAGCAGCAGCAGCCCCAGATCGCTGTAGGCCAGGCGTATGCCTTTGAGCATCAGCGGTGTCGCGCCCTTGAAGATGCCGATACCCGCGACCGCCGTCTCGGCAATAGGCTCGCCATAGTTGCCCACGATGTCGCCCGCGTGGTCAAGCATGATATTCAGGCCGTAGGTGTAGAGAAACAGCAGCGAGAAGACCGCCACCAGCGCCGCCAGGGCGTAGCGCCACCATTGGCGGTAGCTCGGGCGCAGCAGCAGCACCAAAAGCAGCAGGCACACCCAGATCGCGGCCAGCAGAGTCTGCCCGATATGCACCAGCATGGGCAGCAGCAGCAGCAGCATGGCCAATGCCCAGCTGCGCGGCCCGCGATCGTGCAGCGCGTAGAGCAGGCCGAGCGCCAGCAGGGGGATAAACCACTGCGCGAAGACCTGCGCCGAGAAGCCGTAGGCGATAGCGGTGAACATCGGCAGGCTGCCCGCGTAGAGCACAGCAGCAAAGCGGGCCACATGCCTGCTCTGGCCCAGGTACAGCGCCAGCAGCGCCACGCTCAGCGCCCCGCTGCCGTCGATCAGGGCCAGCGCGCCCTGCAGCACCACCTGTGGGCTGGTGCTCAGCAAGAATCCCGGTAGCAGCGTGACGTAGGTGCCGGGCGGGTAGACGATCACGCCGTTGCCGAACTCGCTTGAGTGGACGGCCAGGATGAGATCGCCGCTCAGCACCTCGCGCGCCCAGCCCTGGTGGTAGTGAAGATCCTGCCCGGCGAAGGTGGGGAACAGCGCGCCGACCACACGGATGAGACAGGAGATGATCATGATCGCCCACAGCAGCCGAGGCTCTCGGGTATCGCCCGCAAAGATCGGCAGCGCCTCGATCCTGGGCAGCGCCACCCACGTCACCAGCGCGATGATCAGGCCCGCCGTGAGCATGCGGCTGGCGTACGGCTCGGCCTGGGGCAGCACCACGGGCAGCGCCACGGCCACGGCCAGCCCCACCACGGCGGCGACAGCGGCGCGTAGGCCACGCCCGCCGCCCAGCCGCCCCGCTGCCCACCATGCGATGGCCGCCAGCGCCAGCTGGGCCACGTAGACCACCAGCGGGGGCAGCGGCAGCGGCCCCCGCAGCGGCTCCAGGGTCACGCGGTTGACCTTCAGGCCCAGCGTGCGCGGGTCGCTGGGCGTCGAGAAAGTCTCGCTCTGGATCTGGATGAGATCGGTGCCCACGGCGCGGGCTGGAACCACCAGCTGCACGTGCTGCGGTGCGGCGCTGGCCACGAAGGATGTCCACGGGCCACCCTGGCTGGTGGCCAGGCGAGCCTGCCCAGGCTCGGGCCGCCCGCCCAGCTCGAAGGTGAGGCGCACCGGCGTGCTGGGGCCAAACGGCGAGAGCACGAAGGCGCTGTCGCCCAGCGTCCAGCGATATGTCGCGCCATCGCCGCCCGTCTCGATCCCGCTCATATCCTGCAAAAAGTAGCTGGCGCGATACGTCCCGGCGTCGATGGTATAGACCGGCGGCCCGAGGCGCAGCGCCACGATGTCGGCGGCCAGCAGGGCCAGGGCTGCGAGCACCAGCAGCAGCGCGCGCCGCACGGCGGGGTGAAGCGATGTATAGCGAGAAGCGAGGGAGGCCCGAATGGCCTCGGTCGAGGGTTCCACATGCTCAGAAGAAGCCACAATAGTTCGCCTTTATCAGTGATTCCGGTCGACCATTATATGCCAACTTCCCGCGCATGTCTCCTCACGCCCCACGTCGTCAGGTTTCTGCGTTTTCGACAGAGTGCCGACCCTTTTACCACCAAGACACCAAGACACCAAGGAACAAAAAGGAGTCACTACCTACGAAGGTAGAAAGATTCGAGGAAAAGTGATAAGGCCTTCGAGTCCTCGTGTCTTCGTGGTGAAGCATCTTCGGTGACGTAAGAACGCATAGGCCCTATCCTGCGTCCTCGGCGGCGAGGGCCGCGAAGCGCCCACGCTCGCGCTCCAGCGCTGCCCGCTCCGTGTCGCGCCACGCATCGGGCTGCAGCCGCATGCCGGTGCGCTGCGCCAAGGCCCGCTCGAAGCTGGCGATCACAACATCGGCGCTGGGCTGCGGCCCCAGCTCCTCCAGCCCGATCACGCGCTGGCCCAGCAGCTCGGCTAGGCGCTCGCGGTCGGGCGGGGCCAGGGCCAGCAGCTCGGCGTTGCGTTGCGGCTGCCAGCGGGTGTAGATGCCGATCTGGAACAGGGCGTTGCCGCGCCGCCGGATCTGGGCCAGCCCCACCAGCTTGCGCCCCCCCACCATCACCTCGTAGGGCGACTGGCCGCCGAAGCACACGTGGCGCAGCAGCGGGTCGCGGCTGCGGGTGTCCTCGCGGGCGGCGGGCACGGCCAGGGCCTGCGTGGCCACCCCCAGCGCCGCGAAAGCATCGGCCCAGGCCTCGCCCACCCAGCGGTACGACTCGGTCACATCGTCGGTGGCAAGCGGGTGGCTGCGCGGCAGAGCGATGTCGAGCTGCAGCATGTCCTCGTTCAGTACAATGCCACCGCCGCTGGCCCGGCGGTGGATGGCCAGCCCGGCCTGGGCGCATGCGGCCAGGTCTAGCTCGCCCACCCGCTGCGACGAGCCGAGGATGAGCGATGCGGGGGCGACGCGCGACCAGCGGAGCGCGGGCGTGGCCTGGTGCTCCAGCTGGGCCAGCATGGCGATGCCGCTGGCGAGGTAGGTGTCGGTGGGGTCGATGCTCCATGGCAGCAGCCGCGCGACGTTGGGTTCGGTTGTTGAAGAATCCACAGGTGCCTGCTCTCTTTCATCATTCAGACAGGCTATTGTACCGCGAGCGCAAAAATCCCCTGCGGCGTGAGAAGCCTCACAGCGCAGGGGATAGTGGTGGGCGGGGCGGCGGGGGCTAGCCCTCGATGAAGGTCAGCTCCACATCCACGTTGCCGCGCACCGCGTTGCTGTAGGGGCAGACCTTGTGGGCCAGCTCCAGCAGGTGCTCGCCGACGCGCTGCTCCACGCCGGGGATCGTCACCTCCAGCGCCACGCCCAGCTTGAACCCACCGTCGCCGTTGGGGTGCAGCGTCACGCTGCCGGTGATCGTCGAGTTGCTGGTGTCGATGCGCTCGCGCCGCGCCACCAGGCCCAGGGCGCTCTGGAAACAGGCCGAGTAGCCCGCCGCGAACAGCTGCTCGGGGTTGGTGCCCTGGCCGCCGTTGCCGCCCAGCTCCTTGGGGGTGCTCAGCTGCAGCTCCAGGTGCCCATCCGCCGATGTCACCTTGCCTTCGCGCCCGCCCTGGACCGTAGCCGATGTTGCGTAGAGAACTTTCTCAGTGGTCATGGTGGTCTCCTTTGGGTAGATACCTACTAGTAGGTAGTCTATAGATAAAAGAATTACGCAGCGCGGTAGCGCTGAACAATGGACCGATTGAGCATGCGCAGGCGATCGATGCTGGTATAGGCGCGGGCAGCTAGCATCGCGCCCTCAAGCGCGGCCAGCAGCAGCTGGGCGGCCAATTCGGGCGGCTCGGCGAAGTGCAGCTCGCCAGCAGCACGGCCAGCCTGGAGAATCCGCGCCAGCAGCGACTCCTGCTCTTGGTAGAACAGCTGGACCTCGGCGCGCACATCCTCGGGCAGCGTCAGCATCTCGGCGGCCAGCAGAGCGCACAGGCACATGCGCGGCTTGCCCTGGAACTCTTGGTCGTAGAATGAGACATAGCGCTCAAGCTGCTCTAGCGGGCTGGGCGTGGTGTCGATGACCATCTCGACCCCCACGCGGGCGTCGGTGCGGTAGCGCTCGACCACGCTGCGGGCCAGATCGCTCTTGCCTGGGAAGTGGTAGTGAATGCTCGCCTTGCGGATGCCGATCTGCTCGGCGATATCGGCGTAGCTAAACGCGTTATACCCGCTATGCATCATCAGCACGGTTGCCGTATCGATGATATCTTGTTGTGTATTGCGCGCCTCGTGCACGTCCTGAACCTTTCTCTTCTCAAGCACAGCGTTATTCTACCATTTGGTAGGTAGAATGTCAAGCGGAAGATCGAGGTCTATGCATTCTCGTTCGACAGAACGTTTTTACCACCAAGACACCAAGGGAACGAATACCCCGAAGACACAAAGGGGCATGGGGAATAATGGTAAAGGGATAGGAGGCCGAAAGCAAGCCAGCTATGCTGGCAATGTATCCTTTTTGCCAAGCCGCACAAGCGCGCTCAGCGCGCACAACCCCGGTAGGCCAAATCGGGCAAGCGGCGGTGGATTGGTCTACTGGCCTATCGGGCCATTGCACAGATTCTACGCCGCCGCATGTGATGGAGAAGACGAGAAGATATATAAAGTATACTGCGTTCTATAGGGGAAATGCCGAGAGCAAGGCGCAGAAATGCAGTGCTAAAACGTTCAATATCGCATGAGATCTGTGGTACCCTGTGAAGTAAGAATCTTTTGCCCAGCAAATACTTGGTTATCGAAAGTTAATAATGTCCCTGTATGATGACGATCAAGATACTGCTAACGGGTAAACCCTGTCTTTTGTTGTGCCTTATAGGTTGCACATGGTTTGTTGGTAGCTTGGGTTGGGCTGCCTGAAGCGTCTGGATCCGTATGAGGGTGCAGCTTGGCACCTGCAGGTAGAAGTAGTGCTTTCTAGCTGTTCGCTTTTATGCATGGTTGAACTATGAACATCGTACATGCTCTTACCCCACGCAACTGGCGGCTGCGCACTCGCCTGCTTGCCATGCTTTTGGTCTTCACCCTGCTGCCGCTGGTGCTGGTGAATGTCTTCAGCATCCGCCAGTCGAGCAATGCGCTCACCAATGCCATCAGCTCGGACTACGAGGTCTCCTCACGAACTCGGGCAAATCGCATCTCCGAGATATTCATCGATCAGGTGCGCCTGCTCGAGCTGCTCTCGGCGAATGATCGGCTGGTGCCAGCGGTGCGGGCAGCCAACAGCAACTACCCATCGAATAGCGCAACTGCCCGCATCAATGTTGAGGGTACCGAGAAAGATTGGCTCGCTGCATCCGACGATGATTTTCTGGTGCAGCAGTATGTGGATGGGCCGATAGCCGATGATCTGCGGAAGTTCATGTCGCTGGTGCCTGGCATGATCGACGTGTTCTTCACCGATAAGTATGGGGCGATGGTGGCCAGCACGCGGCGCATGCAGCATTTTGATATGTACCACGAAGAGTGGTGGCAGTCGGCTTGGAATGATGACAACGGCGCTATCTATATCAAGGTAGGGCAGCTGGATCGCCCCGAGGAAGGCCAGGGGATCATTCTTGCCATTCCGATCCTTAGCTCGACAACAAATCAGCCGATCGGGGTTCTTCGCGCCTCGTACAGCTTTGTGATGGTGCAGAACATCCTCTCGCAGTATGCATCGCCCGATCTTCCCGATACGCTAGTGGTCGATCGTGACAATAAGATATTGGCGAGCACCAATGCCGCGCTGATCGGCAAGCAAGGCCCAGTGGCCACCGAGGCAGTGAGTGCGAATGTCGCGTATGGCGAGAACTCGCTTCAAGATGATGGCGATGAGCTCTTTTTTGCCGAAAGTAAACTGCCGACGATCCCGGATGTGCCGGCGATCAGCGAGCTTGGCTGGCGGGTGATCACGGTGCAGGAGCGCTCGATCGCCTTTGCCCCGGTGATGGCGCAGATCACAAGCGCGCTGCTTACGGGCGTAGTGGTGTTGCTCACCGCGCTGGGTGCGGCCTTCTTCTTTGGCAGCCGCCTCTCGGCACCGCTGATGCAGCTGGCCTCGCTGGCGCAGGCGGGTGATCTGGGCACGATCGCCGCGCGTGTGGGCCAGGGTGGCCGCGACGAGATCGAGCTGCTGGGCCAGAGCTTGCAAGATTTCGCACGGCGGCTGCTGCGCTCGCAGGAGGATATTGCGGCGATCAACCGCGGGCTTGAGCAAACGGTCGAGGAGCGCACCGTCGAGCTTCGCCAGATGGTGGGCGAGCAGGAGGAGCTGCTTTCAACACAAAAGCAGCTGCTCGCCCAGATCGCCGATATGTCGATCCCTGTGCTGCCTGTGGTTAAGGGCGTGGTGGTCATACCGTTGATCGGCAGCATCGACAGCGGTCGCGCCTCGCTGCTGGCCGATCGGCTGCTCGAAGGCGTCGAGCTTGAGCAGGCCCGTGTGATCCTGCTCGACATTACAGGCGTGCCGATTGTGGATAGCCAAGTTGCCGCAGCGCTGCTGCAGGCCATCCATGCGGCACGCCTGCTGGGCGCCCATACCATCCTGGTGGGCGTGCGCCCCGAGATCGCGCAGGCTCTGGTCAGCCTTGGTATCGACCTCGGCGATGTGAAGACGACCGCCTCGCTGCAGGAAGGGCTGCGCAGGGCACAGGCCCTGGTGCAGCGCAAGACTATTCTGGCATAACCCTCAACTGGCCCGCACACATCTGCATCCAAGAGCATCGGCGATTCATTTCGCCGATGCTTTTTTGGTATTTTGAAGGTTTGCGGCCACGCTCTTGATAGTATATGATGCGTACGCTGTGTTTTATGGACAGATTCTTGTTCCTGTAGATGCGTCACAGGCTGGCGCATTCTGAGGGGAGGCTTGCTTATGGGGAAGCGTATTGGCATCTTTGTGATCGCCTATAATGCGGAATCCACCCTGCAGACGGTGCTTACCCGTATTCCTGCGGCGATCGTTGACAAAGTAGAGGAGATCTTTGTCATTGACGATTGCAGCACCGATCGGACGTATGAGGTGGGGCAGAGCTATGCTGCTGGTCCGGCGGCGAAGAAGCTTACGGTGCATCGCAATGCGGTAAACCAGATGTATGGCGGAAACCAGAAGCGCGGGTATCAGTATGCGATGGAGCGCGGGCTGGACATTGTGGTGCTGCTCCATGGCGATGGTCAGTATGCGCCCGAGGTGATGCAGGCGCTGCTTGACCCGCTGGAGCGCGGCCAAGCCGAGATGGTGATGGGGTCGCGGATGATGATCCCAGGGGCGGCGCGGCGGGGCCGAATGCCGCTCTATAAATTTGTGGGCAATAAGATTCTCTCGTGGACGCAAAATTTCCTGCTGGGCAGCCGCTTCACCGAGTTTCACTCGGGCTATCGCGCCTATGCCACTAGCGCGCTGCGCTCGCTCGATTTTTCACAGATGACCGATAGCTGGCACTTTGATACGCAGATCATCCTGAACTTTCTGCGGCGTGGCTACCGGATCGTAGAGGTTCCGATCCCGACGTACTATGGTGATGAGATCTGCCATGTGAATGGAGTGCCCTATGCCTTCGAGTGCATCAAAGCCACAGCCGCCTATGCCTGGAATAACCGATTTAAACCCTGGCTGGCACTACGTCCAACACACCGATCCGCAGAGTAGCCATCAGCAGATCTTGGCGCTGGTGCGCCGCTGTGCGCCAGATGGCCCGGTGCTGGATGTGGGGGCGGCACAGGGCATGCTGGGCCAAGCGCTAGGCCACGAGTTTGTGCTGGATGCGGTGGAGCCGAACCCTCGCTGGGCCGAACACGCGCGAGCCTTCTACCGTGATGTGTTTGCCGCACGGGTGGAGGATGCGCCGCTTGAGCCAGGGGCCTATGCGATGGTGGTGTGCGCCGATGTGCTGGAGCACACGCCCGACCCGGTAGCGGTGCTGGGCGAGCTGCGGCAGGCCGCCCGTCCGGATGCGACGTTCATTGTCTCGCTGC
Organism: Chloroflexia bacterium SDU3-3; assembly: GCA_009268125.1. Classification (NCBI taxonomy): domain Bacteria; kingdom Bacillati; phylum Chloroflexota; class Chloroflexia; species Chloroflexia bacterium SDU3-3. The sequence continues at coordinate 16,907 of WBOU01000018.1, forward strand.
CGAATGTGGCGCATTTTTCGGCGCGGCTGCTGCTGCTGCTGGGGGTCTGGCCGCAGATGGAGCGTGGGATCTTTGATCGTACGCACCTTCATTTCTACACGCGCAAGACGGCCACCCAGATGCTGGCCGATGCGGGGCTGCAGGTGATCTATGCCCGCCCGACGCCGGTGCCGCTCTATATGGCTTGGCCGCAGGGCTGGGGCCAGGGCCTGCTGTCGCTGGTGATGCTCCTACAGCGGGTGGCGCTGCTGCTCAGCCCCACGCTGTTTGGGTTTCAGTGGGTGATGGTGGCGCGCGCTGACCCTGCGCAGGCGGTGGCGAAGCGATGAGTGTCGCGCGGATTCTGACGATGCGCCGAGTGGGCTGGATGACGTGGCGCGATGTCGCGCCACCGCTGGCCGTGGCGCTTCTGCCTTTTGTGCTGTTTTTCTCGCTCTCGATAGGCCGCAGCACCTTCTATGTCCATGATGTCCAGCTGTATTTCTACCCCTACCATGCGGTGAGTGCGAATATCGCGCGGGGTGGCGATCTGCCGCTGTGGAACCCGTATGCGTTCAGCGGCATTCCGCTGGTGGGCGATGGCCAGACGGCGATGTTCTACCCGCCTAACTGGGTATTTTTTGTGCTCCCTGGCGCGCTGGCGTTGAGCTATGCGATATTGCTGCAGTTCAGCATCGCGGGCGTGGGGATGTACTTCTGCGCGCTTGGGCTAGGCGCTCGCCGGTTCGCGGCGGTGTTTGCCGCGCTGGCATTTATGTTCTGCGGGATGATGACGGCGCGGGTGGTGCACCTTTCGATCATGAGCGGGGTGGCGCTGGTACCGTGGCTGGTGCTCTGCGTGGATCGTGCGCTGGGCGTGGGCTACGGCTGGCCCACGCCGTCGGTGGGGCGCTGGCGCTGGCTGCTAGCGGCGGCGGCGGTGGCGGCGCTGCAGGCGGTGGCCGGGCACCCGCAGGTGCCGGTCTACACCGGGGTGGCAATGGGCTTTCTGCTGCTGTTTCGGCTGATCGAGGTGCCGTTTCTCCATGGCGCTCGCGGGCTGCTGCGGGCGCTGTGGGCGCTGCCGCTGCGCCTGGCTGGGGTCTACCTGCTGGGCTACGCGCTAGCGGCCATTCAGCTGGTGCCCTGGGTGGAGCTGGGCATGGCGTCGCCGCGCGCAGCTAATGCGACCTTTGAGTTTGTGATGGACAAGAGCTCGGCTGGAGCCGACTGGCTGCTTTTCCTCTTCCCCTATATCTTCGGCTCGCAGCTGCCTGGCCCGTTTGCTGATCGCCCGATGTCGATCAGCCTCGCGGTGCGCAGCTGGGAGCATAGCGCCTATGTGGGCATCCCCACGCTGGCGCTGGCAGGGGTGGGTGTGCTGCTGCTGGCGGTGCGGACATGGAGCCTGGCGTTCAGCTGGGTGCGATCTAGCTGGCGTCTGCCGACGGCCCGCCACGCCGAGGCGCACACCTGGTTCAGCCTAGTGTTTCTGGTGTTTTTGGTGCTGGTGGGTGCGCTGACGGCGGCGGGCGATCATACACCGTTTGGCTGGGTAGTCTACGCCCTGCCGGTGGTGGGCAAGCTGCGGGCGGTCGAGCGCGCCCTGGTGCTGGTGGATGTGGCCCTGCCGCTGCTAGCGGCGCTGGGCATGCAGTGGCTGGCCGATGCCCCTGGTCGGCGGGTGGCGGCTCGCGTGGCCTCGGCGCTGGCTGGGGTGGCGATCGTGGCCCTGCCTGGGCTGGCCCTGTGGCTGATCCATCGGCGGGCGCAGTCGGTTGGGGTGGTGCCGAACATTGAGTATCTGGCGGATTTCGCACGCACGGATGTGTCGCAGTGGCTGCCGCTGGGCCTGGGTGTGCTGACCTGCACCCTGCTGGTGCTGTGGGCGGTTCGTCGGCCTGGGCTGGTCAGCCAGAGCTGGATGGTGGCGGTGCTGCTGCTGGATATGGGCGTGTACGCGATGTACTACAACCCCACCACGGCGGCCTCGCTGTTTTCTACCCGGCCCGATGTGCTGCAGGCCTTGGGCGGCGACGGCCAGCCGTTCCGCAAGGCGACCGCGCTGTCGTACACCAACGCGCTGCCGAATCGGGCGGCCCAGGAGGCGCTCTCGGTGAGCTGGGCGATGGTGTACGGCGTGGAGGATATGAACGGGTTTAACTCGCTGCAGCCGCGCCGCTATACCGACTATGTGTTTGGCACCGATCAGGAAGATGTCTCGTATGGCTTTCTGACCAACCCGCGCCTGTTTCAGCCAGACAGCCCGATCCTTTCTTCGCTGAACGTGCGCTATGTGCTGGTGCCGACCAGCTTGCCGCCGCCTTTGTTAGGCGATCATCTAAAGCTGGCGTATAGCAATAGCGACGTACAGGTGTACGAGAACACGCTGGTGTGGCCACGCGCCTACTTTGCCGAGCGGGTGCGCGGCGAGCCCGACCCGCAGGCGGTGCTACGCACGGTGACGGCCCCCGGCTTCGATGGCCGCCGCGAGGCCCTGGTCGAGTCGGCGCAGCCGCCGCAGCTAGCCGATGCCACCGGCCCAGCAACGGTGGAGATTCGCTCGTCGCGCCCGAACAGCATGGAGCTGGCGACGCAGACCAGCGAGCCGCGCCTGCTGGTGCTGAGCGAGATGTATTTCCCCGGCTGGCGTGCCTATGTGGATGGTGTTGAGGTGCCGATCGAGCGGACGAACTATCTGTTTCGTGGCGTGGTGGTGCCCGCTGGCGAGCACCAGGTGCGCTTTGTGTACCAGCCGCTGTCGGTGCTGATCGGGCTGCTGATCTCGCTGGCGGCGTGGGCTGTGGTCGCGCTGATCTGGTGGCGCACGCGCCAGCGCCGGGCCTGATTGGCTGGTACAAACAGTGGGCTATGGCAAGGGCGTGGCGATGCTGCCGCGCCCTTTTTCTACCTGCCCCAGGAAAGCCCGGAGTCGGGGTCGAGCTGCAGCCCGCTGGTCAGCGCCTTCGGCTCGCCGATCGTGGCGCTGTCGGCGCTGAGGGTAAGCGGCGCGACCCACAGGTCGAAGCTGCTGCTGCCGGGGCTGAGCGCCAAAAAGGCCAGCCATGCGCCGTCAGGCGAGAATGCCGGGGCGCGGGCGCTGCCAATGCTGGTGAGCGTGGTGGGCGAGCCGCCGCCTGCGGGGATGATCGCCAGATCGGTGGCTTGGCCCCGACGCGTCGCAAAGGCCAGCCAGGTGCCGTCGGGCGAGAATGCGGGGTCGTAGCTGTCATCGGGCAGGCCGTCGATCGGTGCTGCCTGATCTTGTGTTAGGCGAAGAATCTGCGGGCGGGCGTCGCCGCCAGTGGGCTGGAAGGCCAGGGCCAGCGCGCCATCGGGCGCGTAGGCGGCGCGGCCCACCTGCCCGGTGTCCGAGGCGTAGCGCTGGGTGCGCTGGCCTCCCTGGGCGGCTGGCATGGTGTAGAGCGCGAGGTTGTAGTCGGCGGCTGGCTCGCCGGTGGCCGGGCCTGCCTGCGAGGTGTAGGCGATGGTGCCGCCGTCGGGGGCAAAGCTGGGGTAGAGCGCCCAGATCGTGCTGCGCACGCGCCCCTGGCTGTTCGGCGGCTCGGCGCTATCGTTGTGGGTGAGCGGCAGCATGCTGTCGCCGGTGGCCGAGAGCAGCACGATGTCGCTGTAGCTGTTGCCGCGCTGGATGCAGGCGATCCGGCTGCCGTCGGGCGACCACGACGGCTGGGCGAGGTTGCCCTGCTGGGTGAGCTGGCTGCCGGTTCCGCCTTGCCACTGCCAGATATCGCCGCCGCGCACAAACAGCAGCCTGCCGGGCAGGCTGATGCCCTGGGCCGAGATCGAGGTAAGCGCAGTGGGGGTGGTGCTTTTTGCATCGGGCGCTGTGGCGCAGCTGGCGAGGGCCAGGCAGAGGCCACACAGACACGCGAGGAGTCGAGCGCGCAGAGCTGGGAAGTACGGCATAAAGGTCACTCGCTAGGCTCAGTGATAGGCTCGCTATCGATATAGGTTCCAAGCAGGAGGTTGTTTTCGGGGTTTTCGGGCGGCAGCAGGGCGTAGATAGCGCCGGGCACCGCCGAGAAGCGCATGGGCGAGGTGCCGATGTGATCGCCATCGACCTGCACATCCATGGGCCTGCTGGTGAGGAAATTGACCTCGCGGGCGCGAAAGTAGGAGATTCGCGGATCCTCGGAGTAGCGGCGGGTGAGGATGGACCACAGGCGCAGCGGCGCGGCGCGCAGCGAGCGGCCTTTGATCAGGCAGACATCCAGCAGGCCGTCGTCGATCACGGCGTCGGCGGTGAGCTTGACCACGCCGCCGTAGAGCTGGCTGTTGCCCATCACCGCCATCAGGTAGCGCCCACGGATGGTCTTGCCATCGAGGGTGACGCGCGAGCGGACGCCCTGGTAGCGAAACGCCACCTTGACGCCCTCGACGATATACGCGAGCGCCCCGAGGCGGCGTTTCTGGTCGGACCCGACGCTGGCCGTGACCGCCGCGTCGAACCCGAGTGATGCCATCAGCAAGAAGTAGCGGTCGCCTGCCTTGCCCACATCGATCCGGCGCGTATCCGAGCGCAGCAGCATCTCGGCTGCGGCGCGCGGCTGTAGCGGCAGGCCGATCTCGCGCGCCCAGACGTTCACCGTGCCCACCGGCAGGGTGCCGAGCGCGGCCTTGGTGCCCACCAGCCCGTTCACCACCTCGTTCACCGTGCCATCGCCGCCCGCCGCGATCACGGCGTGGTAGCCGCGCTCGGCGGCGGTGCGGGCGATATTGGTGGCGTCACCCGGCCCCTCGGTCGGCTGGAGGTCGATCTGCCAGCCTGCCTCGCGCCAGACGGCGCAGGCCTCGTGGATGGCCTGCTCCTGGGCTGCGGCCTGCCCCGCCGTTGGGTTGAACACGACCAGCGCTCGTGTTGGCTTCTGCGGTATCTCGTGCATAGCGCGAGTATACCATGCGTTGCCAGCACATGTCGCGCTAGGCCGTGGTGGGGTCGATGCCCTTGGTCAGGTCGTCCCAGTGCTGGTTCTGGTAGGGGCGGATGCCCTCGGCCTCGTTGCTGCGGGCCTTGCGCGCCCAGTCGGCGTCGGCGATCAGCGCGCGGGCCAGGGCGGCGGCCTCGGCGTGGCCCTCGGCGATGTAGCTGCTGGCGTCGTCTGGTGTCAGCAGGTTGCCCGCCACGATGCGCGGCTTCTGCGAGAAGTGGCGGACCCAGTCGGGCAGCAGGCGCGGGGTGCCGAAGTAGCCGCGGCGCGACTCGTGGAAGCAGCTGATGTCCCACACGTCCACGCCCGCCTCCTCAAGGCTCTGCAGCAGTGCGCCGAGGCCCTGGGTTGTTACCGGCTTGTTGGGCGATGCGGGGTCGTCGGCGTGGATGCTGAAGCGGTAGAGCAGCGGCACCTGGCTGCCAATCGCGGCGCGCACCGCCTTGGTGACGGCCACGGGGAAGGCCAGCGGGTCGCCCCAGGCGTCGGTGCGCTCGTTCACGTTGGCTTGCCAGAACTGGTGGATGAGGTACTGGTGCGCGCCGTGGATCTCGACGAAGTCGCTGCCCGCCTCGATGCTGCGCCGTGCGGCCTCGGCGAAGTCCTCGATCACCTGCTCGATCTCGCCCTCGGTCATGGGGCGGGCCGGGTCGAAGCCCTTGCGGGTCCACGCCGATGGCGCGATCGGCTGGTGGCCCAGCAGTGCGTTGTGGCTGGCCGCGCCAGCGTGGAAGATCTGGGTGCCAAACAGCGCGCCGCTGGCGTGGGCGATCTCCACCGCCTTGGCCCAGCCTTCGATATGGCTGTCGTCGTAGATCGCCATCGCGTTGCCCCAGCCTCTGCCGTTGGCCGAGACGGCGGCGGCGGCGCCGATGATCGTGCCCACGCCACCCTCGGCGCGGCGGCGGTACCAGTCGAAGATCCACGGGGTGAGATGGCCGCTCTCGCTGGCCTGGTTGAGCGTCATCGGTCCCATCACGAGGCGGTTGGGCAGCGCGACCCCGCCACGGCCCAGCGGCAGCGGCGTAAAGAGGTTGTCGTACACGAGCATTTCCTTTCCTTAGTGAGAAACTGGATCTGTGCTATAGATCTATATGGTTCAGCTGCCACGCTGCAGCACATGAAGCGGCGGTATGCGACAAGGCACGATGGGGCCTAGTAGCCGATGGTGAAGCGCTGGCGGATGTGCTTGGGCTGCTCTAGCTCGTCCAGCAGCGCCACGGCGTAGTCCTCCGCCGAGATGCTGCTGTTGCCCTGGGCGTCGGTGATCAGCTCATCCAGCCCCAGCCGGAATGTGCCCGTGCGCTCGCCAGGGCGGATGAGACCCGCCGGGCTGAAGAAGCTCCACTCCAGCGCGCCGCCCTCGGCCCGCAGCAGATCAAGCGAGCTGCGGTGAGCCAGCACCATGGGCCGCCACTCGTCGGGGATGGCGGGCGTGTCCACGAGCTGCACGCCGGGGGCCACATACAGGCTGCCCGCGCCGCCCACGATCACCAGTCGCTTCACACCGGCCTGCGCGAGGCCAGCTATGAGCGAGCGGGTGGCGTTGGGCAGATCTTCGGGGCTGTCGTGCCTGGGCGCGATCGAGCTGACCACCGCGTCGTGCCCGGCGACAGCGGCGGCGACCTGCTGCGGGTCGAGCACGTTGCTGGCGACAGCGGCGATGCCGGGGTGGCTTTCGGCCAGCTTGCTGGGGTTGCGACCGATCGCGGTGACGGTATGGCCGCGCCGCGTGGCCTCGGCGAGGATGCGCTGGCCGATCATGCCGGATGCGCCAAAGAGAGCGATGTTCATAGGTGTTCCCGTTTATTTGTAACACTTGGTGTTACAAGTCGGAAGAAAAAAAAGCGATCAGCTGGGGTGCTGGTGCTGATAAATCCTCTGTATAACCTGCTCCAGCGAGGTCTGCGCAAGCTTGGCCTCAAGCGCCTGCTGCGCCTCGTGAAAGATCGATCCAAGTGTGCACTGGATATGCGCGCCGACGTTGCAATCGTTGTTCGGGTTGGCGTGAATGGTAAAGATGTCGTTCTGATGCTCGACCGCGTGGTAGATCTCGCACAGCGATATGGCCTGCGCAGGCCGCGTGAGATGCGCGCCCACCACGCCCTGCTGGGTGTGTACCAGGCCAGCCTGCCGCAGCAGCGCCGTGATGTTGCGCACCACCACTGGGTTCACGCCGATGCTCTGCGCCATGGCCTCGGATGAGAGATCTTGCCCCTGTTCGATGCCGATCAGCGCTAGGATATGAACGGCAATCGCAAATCGAGTAGCCGAACGCATATGCCCCTCTCGCGTAAGATGTAATGATTATAGTTACAAGATACCTTTTTGTCAAGAGGGGCATATGCGACCGGTTGCTACGAGAGCTTGACCAGCTGCTTGCCCAGGTTCTTGCCCTTCAGCATGCCGATAAAGGCGCTTGGCGCGTTGCGAATGCCCTCGGCAACCGTTTCGTCATAGGCGATCTCGCCACTGGCGACGGCCTTAGCTAGCTCGGCCAGCGCCGTGGGCCAGCGATCGAGGTGGTCGCCCACGATGAAGCCCTGCAGCTTGACGCGCTGGCTGAGCAGCCTGCGCATACCGCGGAAGCCTCGCGGGTCGGCCTCGTTGTACTGCGAGATCATGCCGCAGAATGGGATGCGGGCAAATACGTTCAGGTGCTCCAGCACGGCATCCAGCACGTCGCCGCCCACATTTTCAAAGTAGACATCGATGCCGTTTGGCACCGCCGCAGCCAGCGCCTCGCGGAAGTTCTCGGCCTTGTAATCAACGCACGCGTCGAAGCCTAGCCGCTCGACCACATAGGCGCACTTCTCGGCCCCGCCGGCGATGCCCACCGCGCGCGCGCCGTGGCGCTTGGCCAGCTGCCCCACCACGCTGCCCACCGCGCCCGCCGCCGCCGAGACCACCACGGTCTCGCCGGGTTTGGGCTGGCCGATGTCGAACAGGCCCACATAGGCGGTCACTCCCGGCATTCCCACCACGCCCAGGTAGGCCGAGGGTGGCACGATCGTGGGGTCGACAATCCGCAGGCCCTGGCCGTTGCTCACGGCGTAGAGCTGCCAGCCGAGGTTGCCCACCACCGTTGCGCCGGTGGGGAAAGCCGGGTTATTAGATTCGACCACCTGGCCCACGGTGCCGCCCACCATCACCTGGCCGAGCGCCACGCTGGCGGCGTAGGATTTTGCCTCGCTCATGCGCCCGCGCATGTAGGGGTCAAGCGAGAGATATTGATTTTTAACCAGCACCTCGCCCGCGCCGGAGGAGGGGATGGCGGTCTCGACAATCGAGAAGTCTTCTTCTTGAACCCAGCCCTGGGGGCGTCGGGCGAGAAGCACCTGGATGTTTGTGTCGCTCATACGAAAACTTTCATACAAATCAGCGGTCGCTGTGCCGAGGATCGGCGTTCGGTAGTATAACACTACCTACTGTTTTTTCAGAAGCTTTTGCCGACCATCGTGCATAATACGTGAGGAGTGGATATTGGTTTTATTGACATAAATATGTTCCCTACGTGAAGAAAAGCGCGGTATCATAGGCGGTAAATGATCTGGTTTTGTCATAACACAAACAGTAAAAAACAGATGAATAAATCGCGATTTAAGGCTTGACAGTGCGTTTTTTCGCAGCTACCATAAGACCCACAGCAAACAACATTTACGCAATATGTCCACAGCAGGACATGGGGTTTGTCGGTTCGCATAGCGCGGCTATTTTCATGTAACACGGTGGCGTGTATGATGTCGCTGACGACAGCACAACGAGATCTTCTGCACCATATGCTGAATATGGATGCGCCGGTTGGGGCATCCGCCCTTGGGCAGCAGCTTCACCTAACCCCCCGGCAGGTGCAGTATGGCCTTCGCGAGGTCAAGAGCTGGCTGGTCCAGCGCCAGACCGAGGTGCGCCATGTGCCCGGTGTCGGCATTCAGATCCTCTGCACCCCCGAGCAGCGCCAGCACCTGCTGCGCGAGCTTTCCTCGCAGTCCCGCTTCCAGCTCATTCTCACGCCCGATCAGCGCCAGCAGCTGCTAGCCCTGGTGCTGCTGCTGGCCAACGAGCCGCGCACCCTAGGCCAGCTTCAGAACGATTTCGAGATCGCCCGCGTGACGGTGCTGAAAGATCTGGATGCGGCGACGGTCTGGCTCAACTCGTTTGGCCTCACGGTTGCGCGGCGGCAGCACCGTGGCTGCTGGGTGGCCGGCAGCGAGCTGGCCCGCCGTCAGGCGCTGGCCGCGCTGCTGTGGGGCGATGTGCCGCACGCCCAGCCCTTGCTGGCCACCACCCACCGCCAGGGCCTGGTGTTCGCGCTGGCCCAAGATGCCGCGCTGCTGCCCATCTTAAGCGATCTGCAGCGCCAGCTGGGCAGCTGGGATCTGCCTTCCGCCGAGGCCACGGTGGCCACGATGGAGCGCGAGCTTGGCGGGCGCTTCACCGACGAGTCGGCCTTGCAGCTGGCCCTCCATATTGCCACGCAGGCCCGGCGCGTGCGCCAGCAGCACTATGTGGCGATCGCGCCCGAGGCGCTGGGCTGGCTGCGCAGCCTGCCGATCTGGCCGCTGTCCAGCCGCGAGGGCATGCGGCTGTGGCCCGATCTGCCGCCCCATGTGGCCGAGGCCGAGACCGCCGCGCTGGCCCTGCAGGTGCTGGCCAGCGTGCGCGATGAGCCGTGGCGCAAGCTGGGCCAGCAGTCGGGCCTGGTGGCCGACATGCTCGCGCAGTTCATGGCCGACATTGGCCGGGCCTACAGCGCCCCCGAGTTGGCCGACGACCAGCTGCTGCGCGATGGCCTTGAGGCCCACATCCTGCCGGCCTGCGTGCGCCAGCGCTTTGGGCTGTGGGGCACCGCCCGTGCCACCGGCGAGATTCAGACCGAGCGCTACGCCTTCGAGCGCGGCGTGGCGGCCCGCATCGCCGCCCAGATCGCCGCCGAGACCGGGGTGGCGCTGCCGCCCTCGGCCCACGACGACCTGGTGCTGCTGCTGCGTGCCGCGATCGTGCGCGCCCGCCCCGAGCGAGCGCGCCACGTGTTGGTGGTCTGCCCCAGCGGCATGGCCACCACGCAGCTGCTGGTGGCGCGGCTCAAGGCCCGCTTCCCGCGCTTCGGTACCTTCGAGGTGCTCTCCATCCGCGAGCTGAATGCCGAGCGCGTCATCGGCGCCGATCTGATCATCACCACCGTGCCGCTGCCGATCGCGGGCGAGCTGCCGGTGGAAGTTCTTCATGTTCACCCAATGCTAAGCCCCGAGGATATCACCGCGCTGATGCAGTGGATGGCCTAACGCCTCTGGCGTTTATTGTTTGTTGGCTTGCGCTGCCGCTACCGGCAGTGGTGTATTGCATATGTCGTTCAAAGGAGAAACGAGCCATGCGTCAGCACATCCAGCGCTTCGGGAGCTTCCTGGCTGGGATGGTCGTGCCGAATATCGGCGCATTCATTGCCTGGGGACTGATTACCGCACTCTTCATCCCTTCGGGCTGGCGGCCCAACGAGACATTTGCCAAGCTGGTTGATCCCATGATCCTCTATTTGCTGCCGATCCTGATCGGCTACACCGGCGGCAAGCTGGTCTACGATCAGCGCGGCGGCGTGGTTGGCGCGGCTGCCACCATGGGCGTGATCGTGGGCGCGAGCATCCCCATGTTCATCGGCGCGATGATTATGGGCCCGCTCGGCGGCTTCCTGATGAAGAAGATCGATGAGTTCCTTGAGGATAAGACTCCCGTCGGCTTCGAGCTGCTGTTCAACAACTTCTCGGCTGGCTTCCTGATCATGGGCCTGGTGCTGCTGGCGAATGTGCTGATCGGCCCGGCGGTGCAGACGGCCAGCGTGGCCCTAGGCGGCGTGGTGCAGTTCCTGATCGACTCGCGCCTGCTGCCGATCGCCGATATCATCATCGAGCCAGCCAAGGTGCTGTTCCTGAACAACGCCATCAACCACGGCATCCTTGGCCCACTGGGCGTGGCCGAGGTGAAGGAGCACGGCAAGGCCATCCACTTCCTGCTGGAGACCAACCCTGGCCCTGGCCTGGGCCTGCTGCTGGCCTACTGGTTCGCTGGTAAGGGCGACCTGAAGCTCTCGGCCCCGGGCGCGGCCATCATCCACTTCCTGGGCGGCATCCACGAGATCTACTTCCCCTACATCCTGGCGCACCCGATCATGATCGTGGCGATGTGGGTGGGCGGCATCTTGGCCGACCTGTGGTTCGTGGTCACTGGCGCTGGCCTGGTGGCCACCCCGGCCCCTGGCTCGATCATCGCCTACCTGGCGGTCATCCCGCTCGGCTCGCACATCCCGGTGCTGGGCGGCGTGCTGATCGGCGCGGTTGGCTCGTTCATCGCTGGCTCGGCCATCCTGCGCTTCTTCCCGGCCCGCACCACCGACGAAGTCGACGAGCCTGAGGCCGATGTGGCCCCGGCGGCGGTGCCTGCCGACTAGCGCGCAGCGCGGCTGGAAGTGCCCCTGCGACCTTCCAGCCGCCGTCGTTCTTTTGAAAATGCCCCGCGCTCTGCGCAGAAGATATGATTAAACCTCTAGCCTGTATTGGTTATTGAAAGGAGATGGCAGCTATGGCAGCCTCGATTCCTGTAGCAGATATTGACACGATCGTGTTTGCGTGCGAGGCCGGTATCGGCTCCAGCATCATGGGCGTGAATGCCTTTAAGCGCAAGCTGAAGCAGGCCAATCTGAGCATCACGGTGGTGCACAAGCCAGTGCGCTCGGTGTCGGCGGATGCCAAGGTGGTGATCGCCCACAAGGGCCTGGCCGAGTTCGCCCGCAAGCAGGCTCCGAACGCGGTGGTGATCGCCTTCTCGCAGTTTATTAACGACCCCGTGTTCGATCGTGTGATCAACGAGCTGAAGGCGGGCGACGCTGTGACGGAGGCACGCTAGCCATGGCAATCGTATCTGTTGACCGCGTGAAGGTTCAGGCCAGTGCATCCGACAAGCTGGATGCTATCCGCCAGGCGGGCGAGCTGCTGGTGAGGGGTGGCTGCGCCCAGCCCGCCTATGTCGATGGCATGCTCGCCCGCGAGCAGACCATGTCCACCTACATTGGCAACGGCGTGGCCATCCCCCATGGCCAGTTCGAGAACCGCGCCGATGTGCTGGCCACCGGCGTGTCGGTGGTGCAGTTCCCCGAGGGCGTGGAGTGGGAGCCGGGCGAGCGCGCCTACCTGGTGATCGGGATCGCCGCCGACGCCGAGGAGCACCTGGGCGTGCTGGCCAACCTGGCCGAGGTGATCGAAGACCCCGAGGCCGCCGAGCAGCTGGCGCGGCTGGCCGACCCCTCGCAGATCGTGGCCTGCCTGAGCCGAGAACGTGTGGAAGAGGCATAGCGGGCGCGCTGGTGCGGTGTCCTAAAGGAATGTGGTTATGCAGCAGCTTGAATTGGTGATCCATAATGCGACCGGCCTCCACGCTCGCCCAGCGCGGATGTTTGTGGATATTGCCAAGCGCTATCAGTCATCGATCCAGATCCAGCACGGCCAGAAGCGGGTGAATGCGAAGAGCCTGATCGCCGTGCTGACGCTGGGCGTGGCCCATGGGCAGCATATCTGTATCGACATAAGCGGTGAAGACGAGGTTGTGGCGGCAGCGGCGCTTTCGGCTGCTGTGAACGAGGGCCTTGGTGAAGGCCCTCAGCACGCCCCCGCCGCCCCTGCCCCAGCCCCGGCGGCGCCGCCTGCCGCCGCGCCCAGCAGCGCCAACCAGCTGCGCGGCGTGGCGGGCGCGCCCGGCATCGCGATCGGGCCGGTGTTCCGCATCGAGCGGGCCTCGCTGGCCGTCGGCGAGGTGTTCGGCGGGGTCGAGCAGGAGTGCGATAAGCTCAACGCGGCGCTGGCCTCCGCCCGCCAGCAGCTGTTCGCCCTGCGCGAGCAGGTGCTGCTGCGCGGCGCTGCCGAGGAGGCCGCGATCTTCGATGTGCACAGCGAGATCTTGGCCGATGCCGATCTGCTGGCCGCCGTGCGCGGCGCGATCGCCGATGGCGTGGCCTGCGCAGCCGCCTGGCAGTCGGCCATCGCCGCCCAGGCCAAGGGCCTTGAGGCGCTTTCCAACGCGGTGCTGGCCGCCCGCGCCGCCGACCTGCGCGATGTGGGCGACCGCGTGCTGCGGCTGCTCATCGGTGCCGATCAGCCGGTGCCCCAGCTGCCCGACCACCCCGTGATCGTGGTGGCCTACGACCTCTCGCCATCCGAGACGGCCTCGCTCGATCCCAGCCGCGTGCTGGGCTTCTGCACCGCTGTCGGCGGCCCCAATGCCCACACGGCCATCCTAGCGCGGGCGCTCGGCCTGCCCGCTGTGGTGAGCGCTGGCCCGGCGGTGCTGGATGTTCCCATCGGCACACCGGTCATCCTCGACGGCGGCGCAGGCACGCTCCAGCTGGGGCCGGGCGAGGCCGACCTGGCCACGGCCCGCGCCGCCCAGCGCGAGCAGCAGGCCCGCCGCGCCGCCGCCGCCGCCGCCGCGCAGAGCGCCGCCATCACCACCGACGGCCACCGCGTCGAGGTTGCGGCCAATATTGGCGGCATCGACGAGGCCCGCCAGGTGCGCCAGAGCGGTGCCGAGGGCGTGGGCCTGCTGCGCACCGAGTTCCTGTTCCTCGACCGCTCCAGCGCGCCCACCGAGGAGGAGCAGCTGTCCATCTACCAGCAGATCGGCCAGGAGCTGGGCGACCTGCCGGTGATTATCCGCACGCTCGACATCGGCGGCGACAAGCCGCTGCCCTACCTGGCGCTGCCTGCCGAGCAAAACCCCTTCCTGGGCGAGCGCGGCATCCGCCTCTGTCTTGCCCACCCCGACCTGCTCCGTCAGCAGCTGCGCGCCATCCTGCGCGCCTCGGCCTCGCATCGGCTGCGGATCATGTTCCCCATGATCGCCGACATGGCCGAGCTGCGCGCCGCCCGCGCGCTTCTGGATGAGCTGCGGCTTGAGCTACATGTCCCGCCGGTCGAGGTCGGCATCATGGTCGAGGTGCCCTCGGCGGCGCTGATGGCCGACCTGTTTGCCCAGGATGTCGACTTCTTCTCGATCGGCACCAACGACCTAACCCAGTACACACTGGCGATGGACCGCACGCACCCCAACCTCGCCACCAAGGCCGATGGCCTGCACCCCGCCGTGCTCCGCCTGATCGCGCGCACCGCCGATGCGGCCCACGCCGCTGGCAAATGGGTGGGCGTCTGCGGCGAGCTTGCCGCCGACCCGGCTGCGGTCCCCATCCTCGTGGGCCTGGGCGTCGACGAGCTGAGCATCAGTGTGCCCGCCATCCCCTCGGTAAAAGCTCAGATCCGCACCCTCAGCCTGGCCGAATGCCAGGAGCGCGCGCGCGGGGCGCTGGTATGCGCCACCGCCAAGCAGGTGCGCGAAGGAGAGATACAGCGATGAAAACGCGAATTGAGACCTATACGTCGTCCCAGGCACCGATTGCAAAACAGACCTGGGCGTGGAATATGTATGGCGCAGGCGTCGAGCAGATCGGCCGCGAGGGCCAGCCCGAGCTGTTCGCGGTGCCCGAGCCGAGCGATGATCAGCTGCTGGTGCGCGTCGATGCCGTTGGGATGTGTTTCTCGGATGTAAAGCTCATCCAGCAGGGCGGGAAGCACCCCAAGCTCTACAACCGCGATCTGTCGGTCGAGCCGACCCGCCTCGGCCACGAGGCCGCGCTCACCGTGCTGAAGGTCGGCAAGAATCTACAGGGTCAGTATCATGCTGGCCAGCGCCTAGCTATGCAGCCCGACATCTACCAGAACGGGCGCAGCACTGCCTACGGCTACACCATTCCCGGCGGGCTTATCCAGTTCCACCTGATCGGGCCAGAGGTGCTGCACGCCGACGATGGCGCCTACGTGCTGCCGATCTCCGAGCAGATGGGCTATGCCGAGACTGCGCTGACCGAGCCGTGGGCCTGCGTCGAGGGCGCGTACACCCAGCGCCGACGCCTCGCCCCCAAGGCGGGTGGGGTGATGTGGATCGTTGGGCAGCCTGGTGATGCCACCCAGTATAGCTTCTCGCAGCATCTGGATGCACCGGCGACGATCGTCCTTTCCGATGTGCCTGCCAGCCTGCGCGCCCAGATCGAGCGCGCCACTAGCGCCACGGTGGTGCTGCGCGATGGCCAGACCCGCGAGGGTTACGCCGCGCTCAGCGCCGAGCTGACCAGCGGCCAGGGCTTCGATGACATCGTGCTGCTGGCCCCGCGCAGTGCCGAGGATGTTTCCGCCGCCGCCCGCCTGATCGCCCGGCGTGGCACCTTCAACATCGTAGGCAGCGAGCCGCTTGATGGCCTGCCCAATATCGACGTGGGCCGCATTCACTACGACTATACCGCCTATGTCGGCACGCGCGGCCCCGATATCGCGGCGGCCTATGGCGAGGCCCGCAACCGCTGCGAACTGCGCCAGGGCGGCGTGGCGCTGTTTGTGGGCGCTGGCGGCCCCATGGGCCAGATGCACGTGCAGCGTGCGATCGAGCTGGCCGACGGCCCGCGCACCGTGATCGCCACCGATGTGAACGATGGCCGATTGGCCGCGCTGGAGCGCCTGTTCCAGCAGCTCGCCGCCGACCACGGCAAGCGCTTCGTGGTCGCCAACCCCACCACAGCGTCGCTGGCCGAGCTGGTGCGGCGCGAGACCAACGGTGCGGGTGCCGATGACGTGGTGGTGAGCGTGCCCTCGGCTGGCCTGATGGCCGAGGCGGCCACCTATATGGCCAAGGACGGTATGCTGGTGCTGTTTGCTGGCGTGCCCAACGGCTCGATGGCCCCGCTCGATCTCAGCGCGGTCTATCTGAGCAATGCCCAGTTCACCGGCACATCTGGCTCGCGCCTCAGCGATCAGGAACTGGTGATTCAGAAGACGATCGAGGGCGCACTATCGCCAAATCGTTCAGTCGCCGCAGTCGGCGGTATGAACGTGGCCCGCGAAGGCATCGCCGCGATGATGGAGGGCCGCTACGCTGGCAAGGTCGTGATCTTCCCGCAGATCCCGGATCTGCCGCTGCTAGCGCTCAGCGAGCTGAAGGCCCACTACCCCGCCGTGGCCGCCAAGCTGGCCCCTGGCAATGTCTGGACAAAAGAGGCCGAGCAGGCGCTGATCGAAGAGCTGTGGCGCGCATGATCTACACTCTCACGCTCAACCCCGCCCTTGACCGCGAGCTGATGGTGCCAGCGCTTGACCTCGATCAGGTGCTGCGCGCCACCGCCACCCAGGTCGACTTCGGCGGCAAAGGCTTTAATGTCTCGCGCATGCTGATCGCGCTCGGATCGCAGAGCGTGGCGCTCGGCTTTGCTGGCGGCCACACCGGCCAACAGCTGCGCCAGGGCCTCGCGGCGCTGGAGATTGCGACCGACTTTATCGCGATCGGGGGCGAGACCCGCACCAACATCAGCGTGGTTTCATCCGACCACACGCGGTCGCTCAAGGTAAACGAGCCAGGCCCCACGATTAGCCCTGCCGAGCAGACCTTGCTGCTCAATCAGGTGCGGCGTCTTGCACGCGCGGGCGATTGGTGGGTGCTGGCGGGCAGCCTGCCCCCCGGCCTCCCCGCTACTATGTACGCCGACCTGATCACCCTGCTGCACCAGGCCGGGGCCAACACGGTGCTCGATACCAGTGGCGAGGCGCTGCGCCACGGCTGCGCGGCCCACCCCACCCTGATCAAGCCCAACGCCGAGGAGGTCGGCCAGCTGCTTGGCCGCCGCATCCACACCCACGCCGATGCGCTGTCCGCCGCCGCCGCCTTCGCGGGCATCCCCTACGTCGTCATCTCGCTTGGGGCCGAGGGCGCGGTGCTCTCCCACCAGGGGCGCGGCTGGTTTGCCGCATCGCCCAAGGTGCAGGCGCGCAGCCCGATCGGCGCGGGCGACTCGCTGGTGGCCGGCCTGACATGGGGCCTCAGCCAAGGCGACATCCTGCAGGGCCTGCGCTGGGGCGTGGCCTGCGGCGCGGCTACGGCGGCCTGCCCTGGCACCGCCCTTGGCACCGCCCAGCAGGTGGCCGACCTCGCCCCCCAGGTGATCATCCGCGAGCTATAGCGTAGCGCCTGCTACCAAGCAGCCGACAAGCACACCAGTGCTGTCGGCTGTTTGGTGTTGAAAAAGGCTTACAGATCTCCTTTTTACCTCTCATATATATGCATTCTTGTAGGGGTAGACGTAGTACTTCTACACCCAAAGTATATGACAGTTAGATGAAAACCATAGAGCATCATAATATGTCTAAAATAAGGACTAATGGTAGCTAATAACAATCAATAAGTAGATTATCATACGAGTATCTGGCCTAGAGACACACTAGAGAGAAATATCGTAAGGATAGCCTAACAACTATTGTTAATGCTAGAGGTTTCTATTTCGTTATGGTCTCGCACTGAAAATGTCATCGATATGTTGTTGTCAATCCGTATCAAAGTGGGCTATAGTTCTAAGGCAGTGGAAAAAGTATTGTTCATGATCACTCTCTGATACTCTCTTCTATCCCACTGGGGAAAGGACTCCACCCCTATGGCAACACGTCAAGAGCAGCTCATTGCCGTCCTTGAGCGGTTGGCGCAGAACGCGGGCACCGATGTCACTGGTGCGGTGGTCGTCAGCACCGATGGTATTGTCCTCGCCTCCAAGATGGCGAGCGACGTCAATGCCGATCGTGTCGGCGCGGTGGCCGCCACCATGATCGGTGTGACTAAGCGCGTCTCGGGCGAGCTAAAGATCGGCACCACCGAGGAGACCATCATCAAGGCCGACAGCGGGCTGTTCATGGTGCTGCCCGCTGGCGAGCAGAGCCTGCTGGCGGTCAACCTCCGCCAGGGTGCCAATCTGGGCATGGTCCGCATCGAGGCTCGCGATTCCGCTGCTGTGATTGCACGTATTCTTTAAATTACGCCTACCAGCAACCGCAAAAGGAGTGCTCACGTGACATCTTCCCGTGCAAGTTGGCAGATCAAAGGCCCGGCCATCCTCCAGGAGCTGATCGCGCTCATGGGGGTCTCCCCCGAAGACTCGGCGCTGCTACGCACGCTCTACCCCGCCGCCCAGGCCCAGGCTCCCAAAATGACCGAAGCATTCTATGCTCGGCTCTTCAAGCACGAGAACACCGCAGAATACCTGCAGGGCGCGTCGATGGAGCGCCTGCACTCTATGGTCGGCCAATGGTTCACCGAGATCTTCAGCGGCACCTATGACAACGACTACGTGCAAAAACGCCTTACTATCGGCCAGATCCATGTGCGTATCGGCCTGCCTGTGCGCTATCCGCTGGCCATGCTCGATGTGGTGATGCCGTTTGGCGAAGAGGTCGCGCTCACCAGCGCCGATCCGCAGCGGGCCGTGCAGGCGTTCCGCAAGGTGCTGGCCCTAGATGTTGCGATTTTCAACCAGGCCTACGAGGATAACCAGCTTGAGCATCTGTCGGGGCTTGTTGGCGGCGAGCGCCTTGCCCGCCTGCTGCTCTCCGGTGGGGGCTAGGCCGTTGGCCCCAAGGCACTGGCGCGCTTGGCTATCGATGGGCGTCACCCATCGATAGCCACCACGAGTGGCCAGATAGCGCTTTGTTGCTGATTCTTGCTCTTGGGCGCGAATTGCACTACCCTGTGTATGGGCGCGGTAATCGTCATATAAAAGTAATGAATTAGATCATCTCCCCCGCCTCCATATGTGACAATATAGAGATATCGTAATTCGATGAGGTCTGTAACCGCGCAAGGCTGGGGAGCTGGGGGCGCAGCTCCCAAGAAAAATGCCCTCCCACTTTTATTGATTGAGATAGTCTTGCTATAAACCAGGGTTGTTGGGAGAGGAGAACCCTATGGCGCTCGAAGGTAGTCTTTTTGATATGTCGCTCTCAGATCTGTTCCAGATCTTTCGTAGCGGCCCAAAATCTGGTGTGCTTATTCTGTCGCGCGCCCCTGAGCGTGGTGTTGTCTATGTCTTCCAGGGGAAACTGATAGATGCGGTGCTTGTGAGCGGTGCCGAGAATCATGTGGACTCATCGGGCGAGGATGCGGTGCTCCAGATGCTCCACTGGGACGACGCCTCATTCGTTTTCCGCCACGATCTGAGCGTTGCCGAACGCCCCGTGCGCATCCTCCACGACTCCGAGTGGCTGGTGATGGAGGCGATGCGCCGGGGCGAGACGCCCGCGCTGCTGCCCGCCTACGAGAAGATCACGCTCGACTCGCGCCTAGAGCTAGCCTCCATGCCTACCAACGCCGAGAGCGGGGTCAACCTCGACCTCAACCAGTGGCGCGTGCTCAGCCAGATAGCTATCTGCGATACCCTCAGCGAGATCTGCGCCCGCACTGGCCTCACCCCCGATGAGGGCATCCGCCTTGTGGGCCAGCTTGTTGCGATCGGCCTGGTCGAGATAGCACCGCCCAAGGTGGCCATTCCGGTTCCAAAACCAACGGTCTCGCGCCAGCGCCTCTCCGACCTTGTTGCCCCGCAGGCTCAGTCGCTGGCCCCAGCCTATGCTGGCGCGGCCTCTGGTTCGTCGGGCCGGGGTCTGCTGGGGGCCATTATGCGTCGTGTTCGTGGTTTGTAGGAGAATGCAATGGCGCAGCCAATCAAGATCGTCATCACTGGGGCCTACTCTGCAGGTAAGACAAGCTTTATCCGCGCCATCAGTGAGATCGACCCCCTGACGACAGAGTATGAAGTTACCGACCCTGATGAGCGCCTGCTGAAACGGGAGACAACCGTCGCCCTCGACTTCGGCACCATCGCGATCAACGATCAGGCGACGCTCTATCTGTTTGGTACCCCAGGGCAGGAGCGCTTTGATTTTATGTGGGAGACGCTGAGCGAGGGCTGCATTGGCTATGTGGTGATGGTGGACAGCTGCCGCCCCGCCCATCTGAACGAGACCGTTCGGCTGATCGCGCGCTTCGCCCAGATCACCGATGTGCCGTTTGTGGTGGCGGCCAACAAGCAGGATGACCCCACCGCGCTGCCGCTGCCCTACATCCGCCGTCGGCTCCAGCTGCCCAGCGAGGTTCCGCTGCTGCCCTGCATCGCCAACCAGCGCGAGAGCGTGAAGGATGTGCTGCTCAACCTGCTGGCCCATATCGAGCATGTGGCGCTCTCGAATGAGAGCGAGGCCTTGCCCGGCGATCGATGATGTTCCGCGCTATAATAGCGCTATGAACAGAACATCCCCACAGCCTATCCCCCTGACGATTCTCACCGGCTTCCTTGGTGCAGGGAAGACGACCTTGCTCAACCATATTCTTCGTGGCGATCACGGCCTGCGTATCGCGGTGCTGGTGAATGATTTTGGCGCGATCAATATCGACGCCGAGCTGGTGGAAAACTTGGGCGAGCGCACCATAAGCCTGCGCAACGGCTGTGTGTGCTGCTCGATACGCGGCGATCTGCTCTCGTCAGTGCTCGGCCTGCTTCAGCACGATCCGCTGCCCGAGTATCTGCTGCTAGAGTGCAGCGGGGTCGCCGAGCCGATGGCGGTCGCCCGCACCTTCTTCCTCCCCGAGCTTCGCCCATTTATCCAGATGGAAAGTATGGTTGCGGTGGTGGATGCCGAGCAGGTGCACAGCTCGGATGAGCAGCAGGATCTGATCGCGGATCAGATCGCCGCCGCCGATATGGTGGTGCTCAATAAGATCGATCTGGCCAGCCAGAATCTGCTCGCAGGCTTGCGCGAGTGGATCCGCATGATCGTGCCCAACGCCAAGATCTTCGCCACGAGCCACGCCCAGGTGCCGCTCGACCTGCTGCTGGGGGTGGGCCGCTATCAGCAGCTCCTCGACCAACCGGCTGCCCACGATCATGCCAGCGTGTTCGCCAGCTGGAGCTTCGAGGTCGATCGGCCTTTTGCCTTCCACGCGCTGCAGCGCGCCCTCTCCGATCTTCCCGATGGCGTGTACCGCGCCAAGGGCGTGCTCTGGCTGAATGACCAGCCCAAGCGGCGGATTGTGCTGCAGGTGGTGGGCCGCCGTGTGAACCTGATCCCCGCCGAGCCTTGGGGCGACCAGGCCCCGCGCAGTCGGCTCGCCCTGATCGGCACCCCAGCCAGCGTCGATCCTGTCCAGCTGCAGGCGCTGTTCGAGGCGGCGCTGGTGGGCTAGCCCCACCAGCGCGCGTTTGTGCTCAGCTGCGGCCCAGGCGCTCGCGCCCGTAGGCCTCGATCTCGCCCAGGAAGCGCGAGGGCTTGCTCTGCGAGCCGCGGTTGCGCCCGCCCACCCACGAGAGGAACAGCCGCTCGCCGGCCCGCGTGAGCGCCACATAGCACAGTCGGCGCTCCTCTTCCACGCCCTCGAGCGTCCCAATGCTGCGCTCGTGGGGCAGCGTCCCTTCCTCCAGCCCCGTCACAAACACAATCGGCCACTCCAGCCCCTTGGCCGCGTGGATGGTCAGCAGCTGCACTTGGTCGCGCTGATCCTCATCATCGCTGTCGAGGCTGGTCATCAGCGCGACCTCCTGCAGGAAGCTGCTCAGGTCGTCGTGCTCTTCGGCGGCCACCATCAGCTCCTGCAGGTGCTCGCGGATCTCGGGCAGATCCTCGGGGCTGAAGCGCTTGGCCAGATCGGCCATAAACCCGCTATGCTCCAGCACATCGGCCAGCAGGTTGGATGGCGGCATGCTGGCGCTGAAGTTGCGCCAGCGCGCCAGCAGCCCGGCCAGCTGGGTGGCCCCAGCCGCCGCCTTGGGCGCGAGCGGCGTGTAGGCCTCGCGCTTGGTGAGCGCCTCGGAGAGCGAG
The DNA here is from genome assembly GCA_009268125.1 of Chloroflexia bacterium SDU3-3. NCBI lineage: Bacteria > Bacillati > Chloroflexota > Chloroflexia > Chloroflexia bacterium SDU3-3. Next base: position 38,550 of record WBOU01000018.1, read on the forward strand.
AGGCCGTTCTGGGCGGCGTACTGCGAGAGCAGCGCCAGCGACTGCGCACCCAGGCCGCGCGCGGGCACATTGGCGATGCGGTTCAGGCTTAGGTTGTCGGCGGGGTTGTTGATGGCGCGCAGGTAGGCCATGGCGTCGCGCACCACCGCGCGGTCGTAAAAGCCAGTGGCCCCGCGGATCTGGTAGGGGATGCGGGCGTGGCGCAGCGCGCTCTCGAAGGCCCGCGACATGTGGCGCGTGCGGAACAGCACCGCCACGTCTTTGTACTGCCGCCCACTGCGCGCCAAGTCGTTGATGTTGCGGGCGATCTGCTCGGCCTCGTCCTTCCCATCCTTCGCATCGAAGATCGCGAGGCAGCGCTCGCCTGGCTTCATGGCCGAGGCCGAGCGCAGCGCCATCGGCGGCACCACGCGGCTGTTGCGGATCACGGCGTAGGCCGCATCCAGGATGGACTGGCGGCTGCGATAGTTGGTCTTCAGCTCGATCACGCTGGCGTCGGGGAAGTCCTTCTCGAATCGGGCGATGATGGTGTAGTCGGCGTTGCGGAAGCCGTAGATCGCCTGCATGCCATCGCCCACGGCGAACAGCGAGCGGCGGCGATTTCCGCTCGGGCGCGAGAGCATCTCGATCAGCGCGTACTGGCTGGCGTCGGTATCCTGGTACTCATCCACCAGCACGTGCTGCCACTTGCGCTGGTAGTCCTCAAGCACATCGGGGTGCTCGCTCAGCAGCTGGTAACTCAGCAAGATCATGTCGTCGAAGTCGAGCGCGTTGGCCTTCTCTAGGCTGCGCTGGTAGCGGCGGTAGCACCCGGCGGCGTAGCGCTCCACCGGATCGGCGGCGAAGCGCAGCGCCAGCCGTGGCGAGAGCAGCTTGCTTTTGAAGCGGCTGATCATGCGCAGGATGTCTTGTGGTTCCAGCGCCGCCGGTGCGCGCTCGGTCATGCCGTCCAGCGCCGCCGCCGCGAGCTGAAGCTGCTCGTCGCCAGCGTAGATGGTGAAATCCTTGGTGTAGTGGCCGATCCGCCCTTCGATCTCATCGCGCAGCAGCTGGCCGCACACGGCGTGAAAGGTGCCGGTGGTGATACCGCGCACGCGATTGCCGAGCAGCTTTTTCAGCCGCTCGCGCATCTCCTTGGCGGCCTTGTTGGTAAAGGTAAGCGCGAGGATCGCGCCGGGCTTCGCCCGATGGTGCTCGATCAGGTGGGCGATCCGTAGGGTCAGCACGCGTGTCTTGCCGCTGCCCGCGCCCGCGCGGACAAGCACCGGCCCGATCGGTGCCGTCACCGCCGCGCGCTGCTCGGAGTTGAGAGAAGCGAGAAAATCCATGGTTCCTATTGCTGTGATTTTTGCTGTTCAATCGCCCTATTGTACCGCACGGCGACGCACTCATGCGAACGTCTTTTCGTGGCACAGTTTGCGCATGGTGCAAGGCAGAATCGTTGATTACAAGGCGAGATGGAGTGATCTATGCGCACACTTTTCCGGACATTTGCGGTGAAGACCTCGGAGGCGGTGGGTTCGGCGTGGGCATTTATTGCTGCGGTGATGCTGATTATTGGCTGGGCTATCAGTGGGCCTTTCTTTCATTTCTCGGATACCTGGGAGCTGATTATCAATACCATCACGACGATCATCACGTTCTTGATGGTATTTCTGATCCAGAACGCGCAGAACCGTGATTCGAAGGCGCTGCATCTCAAGCTCGATGAGCTGATCCGTGCGGTGGATGGTGCGCGCACCGGCCTGGTCGACCTTGAGGATCTGACCGATGATGAGCTGCAGCGCCTTCAGAAGGAGTTTCGGCGGCTGAGCCAGCGTGTGGCTGCCGAGCCGGTTGAGTCCTGAGTCCTTCTACTCGGCCAGTGCGGTCTCGGCCAGCAGCCCTTGGGCCACGGCCTCGGCCACCACCTGCCGACCGAGGGCGGCCAGCGTCGCCGAGCCGCCTGCGATCAGGGGGTTGCGGGCCAGCACTTTGTCTGCGGTGATGCGGTGCTGCTGCCACGAGCCTCCCCCGGTGTGGTAGTTATGCAGCAGCGGCATCAGCCGATCTAGTGCGGTGGCGAACCGCGCCTCGGGTGTGGCCTGGGCCTCAAAGGTCTCCCATAGCGCCCGCAACTCGGCGGCTTGGTCGGCGGGTAGCAGCCCAAAGATGCGGTCGGCGGCGCGCTGCTCGCGCTCGGCTTTGTCCTGCGCGCCGACCGTATCGTATAAAAAGGTGTCGCCGGCGTCGATCTCCACGATATCGTGGATGAGCACCATCTTGATCACAAGCCCCACATCCACCGGCTCGTTGGCGTGTTCGCCCAGCACCATGGCCATCAGGGCCAGGTGCCAGCTGTGCTCGGCGCTGTTCTCATTCCGCTGGTCGGCGATCAGCCGGGTCTGGCGCAGGATGTGCTTGAGGTTGTCGATCTCAAGGATGAAGGCGAGCTGCTGGCTGAGCCGCTCGCTCGCGATCGCGAATGCCATAGGGGTTGCCTCATACAATAGCGGCGGGAGCCTAGGTGCCCCCGCCGCTATTGTACGCCACTTTTTCGCGCTGCCGCTAGTAGTGCCCCACCAGCTGCTCCAGCCCAAAGAGCGGGTCAGTCGGTGGCTCCAGGCGCAGCAGCGAGCGCATCAGGTCGATCTTGGCCTCGAACTTGGCCACCTCCGCCGAGCGCGCGGGCTGGCGGTCGAGCTTGGATGTGGCGTTGCTGACCGCCAGGATGCGCTGGGCCAGGTCGAGGATCGATGTGCCCTGCCCACTGCCGACATTGATCGGCGTGCCGATGATATCGGCGGTCGATGCGCGGATCAGCGCCTCCACCACCTGATCGACCCACACGAAGTCGATCAGCTGCTCGCCCCCGAACACCACGAGGTCGCGTCCCTCACGGGCGGCGGTGAGCCACAGCGGGATGACGCGGCCAAAGTCGCGCGAGCCATAGACGTTGGCCAGCCGCAGCACCGCCGTTTCCAGCCCGAAGGTGGTGTGGAACACCTTGGCGTACAGCTCGCCTGCGGCCTTGCTTGCGCCGTAGGTGTTCTTGGCATTCAGCGGGTGCTCCTCGCCAACAGGTAGATTCTGGGCCTCGCCATAGACCTCGCGCGAGGATGTGAAGACCACGCGCCGCACCCCAGCAGCCTGGGCCGCCTGCAGCACATTGAATGTGCCCACCACATTGGCCCCAAACGAGTAGCCCACATCGGTGACAGCGCCCATCACGTTGGACTGTGCGGCTAGATGGTACACCGTGTCGGCCCCGTCGAAGTGGCTGCGAAGCGCATCGCCATCGCGGATGTCGTGCTCGACCAGCTGGATCTGCGGGTTTCCCTGGTGTGCTGCTAGGTTTTCGGGCCGCCCGCGAAACAGATTGTCGAGCACGAGGATCTCGCCGACCTGATCACGGGCGAGCCGATCGATAAGATGGCTGCCGATAAAGCCTGCTCCCCCAGTGACAACAACTTTCATTGTTTCTCCATCCGCTACGTTTTGTCCCTGGGGCATCTTAGTTGGATATGCTGCTTTCGGCAAGCCAGCCGCGGTGGGTTAGGATCTCACCCAGGCGAACCCAGTCGCCGTGCTGGTAGGTGGCGATCTGCTCGCCGAGGCCATCGGCAAGCTGGCGCGCCTCAAGCAGGCCATTGAGCAGGAGGCGCTCGCCCATGAAGCGAGGGGTAGGCTGTGACTCACGCTCGATCCGGTCGAGAAATTGGATCAGCAGGATGGCTGGTAGCACAGGCGCGGGGATGACGTCGCCTCTGACCAGATCAAGCCCAACATGGTGCGCCCCTTTGGCGTGCTGAAGCACTTGGCGAAGCTCGCGCGGGGTGATGTAGCCCAGCTCGACGAGATATTCACCGATCTTGTAGGGCATGGCCGCTTGGATGAAGGGCGCATGTTGTGGCGGAAACCGGCTGATAGTGGCATGGAAGAGATCGAGAATGTCGTCGTGGAGCTTGTGCATGCGGTTATCGGTGATCATAAGGTGGCTCCTCGATCGTTATCGGCGGCGTTGCCGCACTCTCGGTTGAATGATTCTATTATAATGAGGAATGCCAGCCCGCGTTGTTGACATATGCATACCTTCTGTTGTGAAGCATATTTAATCGCGGTGGGATGCGGTTTGTTGTGGTTTAGGTTAGGCGATGTAACTGGCATGAGAATATCGATAGGTTTGTAAGGCATTAGAAAGACAAACTATACTTTATAGTAGCTATGTAAGTTATTATGTAAGATCTTGCTGGATTTTTTTGGCTCGCTCAGACCATGCACATCGAGAAGTTGAGAGAGGAATGTAATGTTTGAGTCATCTCGCCTGCGCTTTCGTGCCCCCATCGCTTCCGATCTGGTGTTACTCCATCAATGGTGGTCCGATCCCGAGATCATGCAATTTCAGACCACAGGCTTTATCCGGCTCAGCCGCGAGTCCACCAACATCGAGCTATTTGATCGCTGGTTTAGCGATACGGGGAATGATGTGGGCTTCATCATCACCCACCGCGAGAGCGGGGACGTGATGGGGTTCTGCAATCTGTGGGGGGCAAATCTCAAAAATCGCTCGGCTATGCTGGGCATCTTGCTGGGCAAGCCCTACTGGGGGCACGGCTTCGGCAGCGAGGCGCTTGCCCTGCTGCTCGCCTATGCCTTCACCGAGCTGAACATGCACCGGGTGGAGCTAGGTGTGTTTGCCTTCAACCAGCGGGCCATCCACGTGTACCAAAAGGCTGGCTTTCGCGAGGCTGGCCGCCGCCGCCAGACCCTCTTTCGCGCGGGGCAGTGGCATGACGAGGTGATCATGGATCTGCTGCAGGAGGAGTATATGGCCGTGCACGGCGTGGCGTAGTGCAGACACGACGATGGCCCTGGCGAAGATCTTCGCCAGGGCCATGTGTTTGGAAGTGGTAGTGTGATGTCGTCGATCAGTTGCACGAGGACACTTGGTAGAGCAACGTACTGTAATTGGCGAGCAAGCAGGCTGCGTTGGTGCTAGGATGAAGCAGGAACGTTGTGGTGATGATGCTTGCGCGTTTTGTACTAGTGCAACTGACAGAAGAATGATAGCACAGCCCGCCTACCTTGCCTATGCCATATAGGTCATATCTGGAGTATGCTACTAGGACTAGGGTTGAAGTAGTCCAAAAGTAGTGTTTCTGATCAAAAAATAAAAGCGCCAGCGGCTGGCAGGCCACTGGCGCTTGCTGATCAATGGGCGGCATGCCTAGAAGCGCACGAACATCCAGTTGTTCAACAGTTCGTTCACCTGATCGCGCGTGAGGATGCGGTCGTACACCAGTACCTCGCCAAAAGGGATGGCCTCGCCATTCTGGCGCATCATCGTCTGCACATACAGTGCCCGCGCCAGCTGGCTGGGCGAGAGCAGGCCCTGGTGCAGCAGCCACTCGCCCATGTGGTTGGGGGCGCGGTAGTGCGGCGAGAGCATGCGCTCGATGCCCTGGATGACCAAGGTGGCAGCCAAGCCATGGGCCGAGATGCCCATCTGCTGCACGAGCAAGTCGCCAAGCATCGGCGGCGGCAGGATGGACTTCCAGGTTTTTTGGATGTCGAGCGCCTCTTGGATCTGCTCGGGGTAGGCGTAGCCAAAACCATACAGGTATTGGCCGATCGTCGTGGCCTCCGACTTGAGCGGGATGCGGCGAATATTGTTCTGCAGCGGCGGCGCGATACGGTAGGTTTCCTTGAGCATATGCGCCGCATTGATCAGCACATGGGAAGGAAGTTGTTTTGATGTCAACACGCGCTCCTGATAGCTCGTTTTATCCAGTGTTAGTGAAAACGTTGCCATTGCGGACTCCTTCAGAACAATGCTACGGCGTGTTGGCGGTAAGCATGGTAGTAAATATATGGACAAGCTGCGGGTCGAAGTGTTGCCCCGCCTGCGACTGGATCTCTCGGAGCGCGGCCTCTTGCGACCATGCTTGCTTGTAGGGCCGGTGGTGGGTCAGCGCATCGTAGACATCGCAGACGGCGAAGAGCCGCGCGGCCAGCGGTATAGCGTTGCCTGCGATCCGCGCGGGGTACCCGGTGCCATCCCAGCGCTCGTGGTGGGCCGAGATCACGGCGAGCGCGGTCGAGGGCAAAAAGGCCAGCTCCTGCGCGAAGGTGAGGCCAATCTGCGGGTGCATTTGGATCAGGGCGAACTCCAGCGGGTTGAGCTTGCCTGGCTTCTGCAGGATGGCATCGGGGATGCCGATCTTGCCGATGTCGTGCAGGTAGGCACCCCAGCGAAGCGCCCGCAGCGCGTGTGCGTCGAGCCCGGCACGCCGCCCCAGCTGGATGGCGAGGTTGGTGACGCGGTCGGTATGTCCTTTCGTCTCGGCGTCGCGATGCTCGAGCGCCAGCCCAAGAGCGCGCAGCGATGCTTCGCGGGTCTGCCGTAGCGCCGACTCGCGGTCGAGGCGCGCCGTCAGGTGCGATAGCTCGCCAGCGATCAGCATCAGCATGGTGGCGTCTATCGTGCTCCAAGGCTGCGGATCGTAGCTGTACATCACCAGTGCCCCTGCGAGCAGGTGCATCTTGTCGTAGATAGGGGCGATGGCGATGCTGCTCACCCCAATCTGAGCCAGCGCATGGGCCTTTGGCTCGACCTGGGTATCATCGACGAAGATGACATTCGGCATGGTGCAGAGCGTCTGCCCAAGAATTGCATCGATCACTTGGCCGTGGATGAGAATGTGATCGATACCTGGCCGCGCAGGTGGCTGCCCCACATTGGCGCAGATCTGGAATGCGGTGTCGGTCTGTTCAAAGTACATTGCGCCATCGGCCTGCGCCAGCGTGATCAGATGATGGAGCAAAGGGATAATAGCGCTAGGCAGATCCGGTGCGCTGATTGCGATCCGGGTGAGCTCGGCGATAAGATTAGCCCGCTGATCGCGCAGCGCTGGCTCGATGTATGGGATCGCTTGGATTTGCTCATAACATGTACATGTGAAAGACATAGCCTGTGGCCCCACACATTTTCAGGCTCTACGCGGCTGCGTAACGATGCGTTGCTGTATGTCCGGTGCGTTGATATAGTACGTAATATTGCTACCAATGTATAACCGATCCGGTAGCGGCTTTTGTGCCCCCTAGATAGGCTCCTGTTGGCGTTTGTGCATTTATTCACTAGGGCAGAGCGTATATCAGCCTAAGCGCTGCGGCTGTTGTATGTTTCACGTACAAGCTGCAGCTACCCTATCGGTTGTGGGGACGCCTTGGTACCCTATATGCTCTACCTGCTGCTTCGCGATACCGCTAGGATCATGCGGTAGGGCTTGAGCGTGCGCTGCCCCGCATGCAAATGACGACCGACCGAGGTGTTTGGCTCCCGCGCTTGCTCGCCCTGTAGTTGTTGCCGGAGGCAGTAGCTACGGCCTATGACGCTTCTCTGCCATGGTGCTGCTTACACAGCAAACCATGCTCTTTTGGGTTCAAGCCGTATGCTAGGCATGAACGCGCTGGGCTTCTGCGCCTCAAGGCGAGCATCCGTAAATAGTTTGGGTGTAGAATAATCATACACCATCACTGGCCTTTTTTGTAGGGCCAAATGGGCGTATTCTGCCTTCTTTGTCAGATTTTGCGGGGGTGTAGTAGTGGGATGGAAACGATGAAGGGTGTTCTTGTTTCGATCAGGCGGTATATTTCTACCCACGAGGTATTGTAGCAAATTTCTAGTGCTCTATTTGCGTATGTTTAGGTCATATATTGTATCAATTCTTGGTAGATCGGCTGTTGGTCGATCGGCCAGGATGAGGTTCGCTACCACGGTGTATAGCTGGAGATTTTATGATGAGCGATGATCTCTACGATCAGGTGCGGCGGGCGGTGGTGCAGCTGCTGGGGCCTCGCCCTAGCCCCGAGCGCAGGCTGCAGCTGGCGCGCGAGCTACGCGCCCTGGCAGATCAGCAGGAGCGCATGGCGGCCCGCGAGGGCGGCGGGGCCGCGCCCGCCACCGCTGCACCCGCCGCTGCCGAGCGTGTGCCGGGGATGTACATCCGCATCGCCTACGACCCCGACCCACTTACCGGTGCGCGGCGGGTACGCTTCTCGATTGGCAAGCAGATCTGGTACGAGCTGGGCAGCCCCGAGCGGATTGATGCGCAGCGGGTGGGCGGCGAGATCTGGGTGGTCTCGGCGCTGTCGGGCAAGGTCGGCTACCAGCTGATGATGGGCGGGAGCCTGCCGAGCTGCATTGTGCCCGACAGCTCGCCGCTGGCGCAGCTGGGCCCTGGCCGCTACGCCATGCGCATGCGGGCAGGCGCGGCGGTGGTGGGCGAGCGGGTTGCCTAGCCCCTCCTGCCCACGGCTGCTATACGCCGATGTAGACGGTCTTGGTGCGCGTGTAGAACTCGACTGCGGCCTGGCCCTGCTCTTTGAAGGTGTTGGCGCTGGAGTGCTTGAAGCCGCCAAAGGGTGCCTGCAGCGCCAGCCCCGAGGTTGGCTCGTTCACCTTCACCACCCCGGCGTCAACGCCGCGCGCGAACTGCATCGCATAGGCCAGGTTGTTGGTGACGATCCCCGCCGCGAGGCCAAACCCGATGCCGTTGGCTTTCTCAAGCGCATCGTCGAAGCTGCGGGCGCGGATGATCCCGATCACTGGGCCGAAGATCTCTTCTTGGGCGATCTGCATTCCTGGGTCGACATAATCAAATACCGTCGGCTGAATAAAGAACCCCTCGCCTAGAGCTGGCGCACCCCCTGCGATCAGCTTTGCGCCCTCCTGCACACCGATTGCGATATAGTCGAGATCGGTCTGCAGCTGGGCCTCGCTCACGGCTGGCCCCATCTGGATGCCCTGAGCCATGCCATCGCCCACGCGCAGCGTGCGCGCGGCCTCGGCCAGCGCCTGGGCGAAGGCGTCGGCAATCCCATCCTCGACAATCACGCGGCTGGTGGCGGTGCAGGCCTGGCCAGTTAGGCCGAAGCCGCCTGTCACCGCCAGCGCGACCGCCCGGCTAATGTCGGCGTCATTCAGCACCACCAGCGGGTTTTTGCCCCCCATCTCCAGCTGCACGCGGGTGAGGTTGGCCACCGCCTTGGCGTAGATGCTGGTGCCGACCCGATGCGACCCGGTGAAGCTGACCCCCTGCACATGCGGGCTGGTGACGATCGCCTCGCCCACTGTGCTGCCATCGCCGACCACTAGGTTGAGCACACCGCTAGGCAGCCCGGCCTCGACCAAGATCTCCACGAGGCGCAGCGCGGTCTCGGGCACCTGCTGGGCTGGCTTGAACACCACGGTGTTGCCGTAGGCTAGGGCCGGCGCGATCTTCCACGCCGGAATAGCGATTGGGAAGTTCCAGGGCGTGATCAGGCCCACCACCCCGAGCGGCTCGCGCTGGGTGTAGAGCAGCTCCTCGCGCACATTGCCGGGGATCACGCTGTCGTGGCTGCGCCAGCCCTCGCCACCGTAGTAGCGGAAGATGTCGCGCGCACGGGTGACCTCGCCCTTGGCCTCGGCAAGGGTCTTACCCTCCTCGCGGGTAAGCGTGGCCGCGAGCATATCCATGCGCTCGGTGATCAGCTGGCTGGCGGTGTGCAGGATGGCCCCGCGCGCGGGCGCGGGCGTGCTGGCCCAGGCGGGGAATGCCGCCCGCGCTGCGGCGATGGCCTGATGGGCGTCGGCGCTAGTGGCAAGCGGGAAGGTGCCGAGCTGCTCGCCGCTGGCCGGGTTGGTGTTGGGGAAGGTTGCCCCATCCGATGCGGCGACCCACTCGCCGCCAATGTAGTTGTGAAACGCAGGCATGGCATAAATCCTGTTCGCTCCGAGGTGCGTAGTGCATGCGATTATACTCGTTCCCAAGGGCTGCTTATGCGATGTCGGCGCTGTAGCTTTGACATATGTTTGGGTAGGGTGGTTAAAGAGAGGTTGTCTATGCCCGCTATGCCAGAGCTCCCACCGATCAATGAGACCGCTGAACGTATACTGCAAGAGGCGTGGGTGCTGTTTCAGGCCAAGGGCTACCGTGGGGTCTCAGTCGATGAGATCTGCCAGCAGAGCAAGATAACCAAGCCCACGCTCTACTACTATTTTCGCAACAAAGAGGATCTGTACTTTCAAATGATGCTTCGCCGCTTGCGTGGCTACCGCACCATTCTTGAGCGCGATGCACCACTTGCGGATCGGCTTGAGCAGCTCTGCGCGCATATTCTCTCACAGTTTCGGGTCAGCGTGCAGACCATGCTGCGCGATATGGATCATATTCATGAGGAGAGCTATCGTGTGCTGTTGAATCAGGCTTTTCAGAGTGAGTTTCTGGTGCCGATCGCGCATGCCATGCAAGAAGGGATCGAAAGCGGGGTTCTGCGCCCTGGCTCAAGCGAGCTTTATGCCTGGCTGTACCTAGGCATTATCAATACGTTTGTTGGCGAGCCGCATTCGCCTGCTGCTGATGTATTGATCGATATGTTCTTTTGTGGTGTTGGCCAGTGGGATCGAGGAGCAGAGTAGAAGCTCTGAACTTGGCATAACGGCCATTGTGCACGAGGTACGCGGCCCGTTGTGGTTACTCATGCATCTTGGCGAATTTGCTCGATAGCAGCGTTGGGCTGAATATATACCAAGATGCCGAGGCAGTGTAGCTGCCTCGGCCTTTTGTTGAAAGAACCCAGGTAAGGAGGAAAATACGATAGATTTGGGGTTCTGAAAGGTTTTTAAGCCGCCGATGTTAGGCCGAAGCGCGGGTGGTGAAGGTGCCTTCTACCGCGGCTGCGTGGTAGGCAAGCGCTGCGCCGAGCGCGGCGGCCCGCCCGCCATATTTCATGTCGCTGAAGAACCGCGCGACGCGGGTCTCGCTGCCATTGTAGGCGCGCACATACCAGCCATAGGTGCGCTTTCGCGGGTGATCGATGCGCGAGATCCCGATCGGGCGGCCTAGAACGGCCCCGACCTGATCGGCGCGCACCCAGCGGCGCTGGCCCTCAACGAGCATTTCGGCGTAATCCCACGAGCCGTCGCGGGCGCGGCGCACCTGGAGCACAATGCCCCGCTGCCTGCCGGGCAGATCTACGACATCGCCGATCATCGGTGGTTGCGTGCGGATAAAGCGCCCCTGGCGTGGCTCGCCGCGCATGTTGCGATCGGCTAGCCGCTCGGCGGCACCCCTGGCGCGAGTGGTTGCTCGCTGTTCGGCTTCAATATGCCGAACCTCTTCTTCAGAGAGTTTTCGAATACGAGGCATAGGTTTATTCCGTTGGGACTACTTATATGAGATATTAACCATTATAACACGTTCGCGTTACCAAGATAGCACAGAACCCTAAAAATTATATGAGATTTTAATCTTTGCGCGTAACTCCTTTCGTGTGCGAGATAAGAAAGAGGTGAGCGGGTGCGCTTTTGGCGATGCGCGATAGGTTGGTAGGGTTGGGAAAAGTTGTTCCTAGAAGTTTCGATGGTCGAGTATAGCTGAAAACAATGCGGCTTCTGCCCCTAGCTGTTAGGGATTTTTCGTTGGGTTCCTCACATATCCAAAAATCTTCTAAGAAGCCGATGAGGATATTTTTGCCGCGATTGTGATATGACTGTTACTGGCTGCAGTTTGGATAGGCCGCCGGAGGATGGTTCTGCCAGCGCGCCGAGCAATAGTATTGTATTGACCGCAAAGTATCGGCTGAAGTTACGCAGTAAAGCGGCGATCTTTCCCGATCGCCGCTTTACCAGCATTCGTGATTCCAGAGAGCTAAAGCAGCTCGGCCTCCAGTGTGATCTTTAGGCCATTGCGCAGCAGGTTGGACACGGGGCACTGCTTCTCGGCCTCGTCGGCCAGGCGGGCGAATGCCTCGGCGTCAAGCCCTGGCACCTTGCCCTTGGTCACAAGGTGCATCGCGTTGATCGAGCCGTTGTCGAGCGTTATGGTGGCGCTGGTGGTGATGGTATCGGGCACGTGGCCTTGCTGGCTGAGGTAGTGCGAGAATGCCATGCTGAAACATGCCGCATGCGCTGCGGCGATCAGCTCTTCGGGGTTGGTGCCTTTGGCGTTTTCGAAGCGGGTGGCGAAGGTGAAGGGGGTCTCGTGTAGGACGCCGCTGGGCGCATCGATGATGCCCTTGCCATGGGGCAGATCGCCATGCCATGTGCCGCTTGCAGTTCGCTGGATAGGAGCCATTACGGTTTCTCCTCTATGGGCCATCCCTCTCGCGAAGATGGCAACGTTCATCGCCTTGCTACGTGTTTGTGGTTGGGATGGATGTATCTTGGTGCCTGAATAGATCGAGCAAGCAAGTAAAATAGCATAGATCTAGTTTGAAGGGGGTCTTGAGGATGCACGACACGCTGCTTCGCTCTATTGCGCGCCTACAGTCGCTTGGCCATCTGGTAGAACAGTCCAATGATGGATTCCTTATTCAGAACGCTCGGCAGCCCGATATTGGCCCAGAGAAGGTATCGCCTGAGCTGCTGGGCCTGTATGTGCGCATTGCCGAGATCGAGGCGATAACCTCTCTGGCGCGCGTGGCGGTGGCCGCATCGAGCCTTTCTTATGCCGAATAGATACCTATTGGCCCTGCCAGCGCGCAGCAGCCCCCGATCCCACAGGATCGGGGGCTGCTGCGTATTGGTGGCTACTTGGCGGTAGCCATGATCTCGATCCGCTCGGCTGCAACCGTGTTGTCGCTGCGCTGGCCGGAGGCCATAATGGATGTGCCTGCGGTGATGTCGGACAGGCTTGCGTCAGCCTGCTGGGTGACGGTGCCATCGCTGGCGAGCGTTACCGTGATGGTCTGGTTGTCCATAGTGGTGATGGTGATGCTGTCGCTTGATACCGATGCCACCGTGCCTACCACGCGGTCCTGCGGGCCATTGCCCGCCTGGGCGGTGCCGTTGGGCTGGGGCATGTCGCCCTGGCCGCCGCCGGGCCCGCCCTGGCCACGCGGGCCGCTGCCCGCCTGGGCGGTGCCGCTGGGCGCGGCCTGGCCGCCTGGCATCGCGTCGCTCATCACGCGCACCTGGGTGGCGGTGAGCGTGGTGCCGTCGAGCGTGCCCGATGCGCTCACATGCTTGCCGGTGGCGATGTCGGCTAGGGCGATGTTAGCCTGCTTGGAGATTGTGGTGGCGTCGCTGACGGTTATGGTGACGCTCTGCTGCTGCTGATCCTCGACTGTGATGGTGCTGCCGCTGATGGCGGTGACCTTGCCGACCGCGCCCATCATGCCCTGCCCGCCGGGGCCGCCGCGCCCGCCCGGCCCGCCGTTTCTGGCGGTCTGGCTGTCGCTTGGTGCGCTGGCCTGGCCGCCCTGCTGGCCGAGCGCGCTGGTCTGGCCGCCCTGCCGGGCTTGGCTCGTGTCGGCGGGGGCGCTTTGGGCGGCGGGGGCGCTCTGGGTGCTGCCGGTGGCCGCCGCTGTGCCGCATGCGCCGAGGGCGAGGGCGATGCCGCCAATGAATACGCTGCGCAGAAACCGATGTTTCATGGGTGAATCTTCCTTTTTGTTGTGCGCGCTCATGGCATGTCGCGCATCTGCAGTTGTGTTGCTTGGCTGCCAATGCGCTCTACAATACAGGATAGATGTTTAGCAGATGTTAGGATTTGTTTGGGATTTTTAGTATATAGGATGTGCTACAGCGGGGGATAGATATTTTTGGCCGATGTTTTATCTTTTGCGCGAGGTTGGTTGCAAGATCTGCACATATCATAGCGCCAATGGCTTCTTTTCTCGATGTATGATAGTATCGCTAGCCGAGAGTTTCGCTGGACCAAGAAAGCTTTTATCGGCAGCGCGATCGATGCAGAATCTCGCTTTTTGTTGAACTTGTTGAGGTGATATGTGAGCACATACGAAACATCGGCGGCACCCGCGCTCCACGGCGAGGCGGCGCGGCTCGCGTTTGGGGCGATCTTCACCGACCATATGGTGCTGCAGCGCGAGCGCGACATCCCGGTGTGGGGCTACGGCCCGGCCAGGAGCGCGGTCGAGGTGTCGTTTGGCGGGCTGGTGCGGCGTGGCCGCGTGGGCGCGGATGGCCGCTGGGCGGTGCGCCTGAACCCCGGCGCGGCTAGCGCCGAGGGGCGGCGGCTGGCGGTGCGGCTGGTGGCCAGCGGCCAGGCGGCGGCGCTGGAGGATGTGCTGGTGGGCGATGTGTGGTTCTGCTCCGGCCAGTCGAATATGGAGCTGGGCCTGGCATCCGCCGCCGACAGCGAGCGCGAGGTGGCGGGGGCCGATTTCCCGCTTATCCGCCTGTTCCTGATCCACAAGACCTCGGCCCCGGCGCCGGTGCGCACGCTGGATGCGCGCTGGAAGCTCTGCACGCCCGAGGCGGTGGCCGAGCATGGCTGGGGTGGCTTCTCGGCGGTGGGCTACCACTTCGGGCGGCGCATCCACCAGCAGCTGGGCGTGCCGGTGGGTCTCATCCAGGCGGCCTACGGTGGCAGCAAGGTGCAGCCGTTTATCGACCCGGCCTGCATGGCGGGCGACCCGGTGCTGGAGGCCTACCGCCAGGAGATCGCCGAGGCCGACGAGCAGTGGCGCGCGGCGCTGGCGCAGGCCGGGCTGCCCGCGCCTGAAGAGGCGGGAGCGCCAGGGATGGAGCTGCACCCCTTCGCGCCCTTCGACCAGTGGGACACGCTCAAGCCCGCATCGGCGTGGAACGCGATGGTGCACCCGCTGCTGCCGTTTGCGGTGCGCGGGGTGCTGTGGTACCAGGGCGAGTCGGACGTAGGGCTGGCCGACACCTACGAGCTGAAGATGCGGGCGTTGATCGCCGGGTTCCGCCACTCATTTGGCTCGCAGCGCACGCCGGTCTACTTTGCGCAGATCGCGCCGTGGGCCTACGATGGCAACAGCTGGCAGCTGCTGGAGCTGTGGCAGGCCCAGTATGCGGCGGCGCGCGCCCCGCTGAGCGGGATCGTGACGACGGTGGACGTGGGCGATATGGATGACATCCACCCCACCAACAAGCGCCCGGTGGGCGAGCGGTTCGCCGCGCTGGCGCTGGCCAAGACCTATGGCCGCGCCGACGTGCCTGCGGGCGGGCCGGAGCTGCGCTCGGTGCGCTTCCGGCGGGGCGGGGCTGTGCTGCGCTTTAGCACCTTCCAGGGCGCGGGGCTGCGCACCGCCGACGGCGCGGCCCCGCTGGGCTTCGAGCTGGCGGGGGCGGATGGCGTGTTCCACCCGGCCCAGGGCGCGCTGGAAGGCGAGACGGTGGTGCTGTCGTGTCTCGACCTGGCGCTGCCCAGCCGCGTGCGCCACGCGTGGCAGGTGGGCGTGACGCCGAACCTGACGGACGAGAGCGGCGTGCCTGCCCTGCCCTTCTCGCGCTAGCCGCTGGCCTGCGCGAACCCCCGGCCCACGACCCCGAGGCGCTGTGCAGCGCCTCGGGGTCGCTGCGTTATGGCAGCAGCACCAGCCGCTGGCGCGAGTCGCCAGCCTGCGCCCACACCTCACCCACCTCGGACAGCGGCGCGGTGCGGGTGGCGACTGTGAGCTGGCCGGATGCTGCCAGGTCGAGGAACTGCGGGACCGCCGCGAGGATCTGCTCGCGGGGGATGGTGCCCATGCCGCTGCCGGAGATCTCCAGCCCCGAGCTGCGCAGCACGGCGGCGGGCAGGCTGATGGTGGGGCCTGCCATGCTGCCGACCTCGACCAGGCGAACGCGCGGGGCGTGGTGTGCGAGGCCACGGCGCGTGATCGCCTCGATGGCGGCCTCGGCGGGCGCACCCCATAGGTAGTCGATGATCACGTGGATGCCCTGCGCGCCCGCCTCGGCGATGGCCTGCACCAGCGCGGGGCGCGGCTGGTCCAGGCTGATCACCGCGTCGGCCCCCAGGGCGGGCAGCTGGGCCAGGGCCTGCGGGTCACGGCCTGCGGCGATCACGCGGCCTGCGCCCATCAGCTTGGCCAGCTGCACTGCCAGCCTGCCGCTTGCGCCCGTCGCGCCCAGCACCAGCACCGTCTCACCCTGGGCGAGCTGGCCGCGCTGGCGCAGCGCGAGCCAGGCCGAAAGGCCGGGGTTGAAGATCGCGGCGGCGGTGGCGTCGTCGAGCGTGTCGGGCAGGGGCAGGCACATCTGGCGCGGGGCGGCGGCCAGCTCGGCCAGCGTGCCGTAGGGGTCGCGCACCAGGCCGAAGTAGACACGGGTGCCGTCGTCGAGCTGGCCCACGCCGTCGACGCCTGGGATCTGGGGGAAGACCGCCGTGCTGCCATAGTGCTGGCCGCTGGCCAGGCCGCGCACGATCGGGTGGACCCCGGCGGCGCGCACGTGGATCAGGGTTTCGTGCGGCTGGGGAGTGGGGTCGGCGATCTCCTCGTAGGCGGGGGGCTGGGTGAAGCTGTGGATCACTGCTGCTTTCATTGGTGCGCTCCTGCTATGCTTGTGTGGGGCCTAGCATAGCGCGGCGGCGGGCCTGCGGCGCTCGCCAAAAGGATGGCGGTGGGGATGGTGTTTGGGGCTTGGCCTGCCGCCCCCGGCGCATCAGCCGGGCGGCTCGGGCAGGCGCTGCCGCAGGCTCCAGGCCACGGCCTCGCCCCGCGTGCGCACGCCGATCTTCTGGTAGAGGTGGGCGATGTGCCACTTGATCGTGCTGGTGGCCAAAAAGAGCTGGGCGGCGATGGCCGCATTCGACATGCCTTTGGCCAGCAGCTGGAGGATCTGCTGCTCGCGTGGCGAGAGCGGCTCGTGGCTGGGCGGCGCGGCGGCCCCGGCCTGCCCCAGCAGGCGCAGGGCGAAGCTGCGGGCGGCTCGCGGCGTGTTGGCGAGGGCGGCGTAGCCCGCCAGCAGCACGAGCAGCGGCTGGCCCTCGTCGAGGAAGGTGCGCATGGCCTGCTCGGGGGCGGCCATGGCCAGCGCGCGGCCCAGGTGGGCGGTCGCGTCATTGTCGTTGCCCTGGGCGTGGGCGGCTAGGGCCAGCAGGGCCATGGCCTCGATGGCGGCGGCGGCGCGGCCCGCCGCCTGGGCGCTGGCCAGCACCTGTTGCAGCAGGGCTGCGGCCTCGGCGTAGCGGCCCTGGTCCAGCCGCACCCGCGCCAGCGTGAGATCGCTAAAGGCGCTGAGCGCCGAGGCAGCCCCGCTCGCCTCGGATTGGTAGCGGTCGGCCCAGCGTGTGGCGCTGGGCAGCTCGCCCCAGCGGCAGTCGAGCCGCGCGCGCAGGGCCTGGATCTGCCAGGCGGTGTGGGGCGTCACTCGCTGCTCGTAGACCCAGCGCTCGATGGCGGCGAGTGTGTCATAGGCGCGGCCTTTGTTGCCGCGCTGGCTGTGGATGCGGGCTAGGGTGATGTAGCCATCCACCATGATCTCGGGGTGCTGGATGTGGGGGGCGGCTAGCCCGCGCTCGATGTGCTCCAGCGCTCGCTCGGGCTGGTCCCACTCGTGGTAGATCGTGCCCAGCCGCAGCAGCGCCCAGCTGGTGTAGCCTGCGGCGTTGCCCGCATCCGCCATGAGCTGGATAGCCTCGTGGCAGCTGCGCTCGGCCTGGCGCAGGCGGCCCTGGGAAAGCTCTTTGATGATGCGGTTGTCGAGCGCGAAGGCGGCGATCAGCAAGTTGCCGTGCCCCAGGCTGCGGTGCGCTACCTCGCTCATGCGGCGGGCGGCTTCGTCGGGGGCATCCTGCATGGTTAGCTGGGTGGTGCTAACAATGATTGTGGCGATGTCGATCAGCAGATGCTCGTGGGGCGGCAGCCGTCGCAGCGCCTCGCGGGCTATCTGGTGCGCGGCCTCCATCTGGCCGCCCTGGATCAGGTCGCTGAAGGCGCGGATGGCCGCGCCGTGGCCGCGCAGCTGTGGCGGGATGGCGCTGGGCTGGAGCGCGGGCTGCTGGAGCAGCTGGGTGGCGCGGGTGTTTTCGCCGCGCATGAACAGGGCCAGCGCGACATAGATGGCCAGCAGCGGGTGTTTGGCCTGGGCCTGATTGTCCAGCGCATCCCACCAGCCGATCAGGTCGGCCAGCGCGCCGCTTTGCAGCGCGCCTGGGGCCTCGGCCTGGGCCAGCGCGGCGGCCAGTGCCGGGTCGTGCCCGTCGAGCGCGTGGCGGATGCCGCTGCGGCGGTCGCCGTGCTGGCCGTGCCAGCGGGCGGCGCGCTGGTGGCACGCGGCCAGCAGATCGGGGGTGCGGGCCAGCAGATCGCGCAGCATGTCGGCCAGCAGGTGGTGGTAGCGGAACCAGCGCCGCTCGCTGTCGAGCGTGCTGGTGAACAGGCCGCGCCGCTCAAGTGTGTCGAGCATGGCCTGGGCCTCCCCGGGCTGCGCGGTCTGCGCTACGGCGTCGCCGAGCGGGCCGCAGACCTGATCGAGGATGGATGTGCGCAGCAGAAAATCGCGCGTGGTGGTGGGCAGATCGGCCACTACCGTCTCCATGAGGTAGTCGCCAATATAGCCGCCGCTGCTGCCCAGCGTGGCCAGGGCCATGGCGGGCGTGGCGGCGGTAGCCAGTGCCAGGCTGGCCAGCTGCACCCCGGCGGCCCAGCCCTCGATCTGCTCTTCTAGCGCGGCGAGCTGGGCCTCATCCAGGTGGGTGCTGGCGGCGCTGGCCAGCAGCTGGCGCGACTCGGCAGGGGTGAGGCGCAGCGCCGCGTGGCCTAGCTCGGCCACCTGCCCGTGGGCGCGCAGCCGCGCCAGGGGTATGTCGGGGGCGCTGCGGCTAGCGATGGCCACCCGCAGGCTGGCGGGCATATGCTGGATGAGGAAGAGCAGCCCCTCGCTGATGACGGGGCTATCGGCCATGTGGTAGTCGTCTAGGGCCAGCAGGATGTGGCCGGGGTGCTCGGCCAGCGCGTTGATCAGCGGGGCGAGAAAGCCCTGCGGCGGCGCGTGCGGGGCGCGGCGCAGCGCGGCGGCGGCCTGGGCGGTGTGGCCGGGGGCGGCCCGCTCGATGCTGGCCAGCACGTGCCGCCAGAACTGCGCAGGCTCGCGGTTGCCCTGGCCGATGCTCAGCCATGCGATGCCCCAGCCCCGCCACTGGTAGTGCAGGCATGCGTCGGCCAGCAGCGTGGTCTTGCCAAAGCCCGCTGGGGCGATGATCAGGGCGCAGGGGCTGCGCAGCGCCGCCGTGAGCTGCTGGATGAGCGCCGGGCGCGGCAGCAGCGCCTGGGGCGGCTGCGGGATGGCCAGTCGGGTGTGGATGATCGCGCTCTCCGGCATGGGTGGGGCCGTGGCCGTGCTAGCGCTGAGGGCGGCGGCGACCGTGCGCATGTGCTGGGGGCTGAGGTCTTGGCTGCGGCCAAGGTAGCGTTTGCGCAGCCGGCCCTGGCTGCGGCGGTAGGCGTACCAGTAGCGCCCGCCCGCCCGCTCTTCGTGGCGGGCGGTGAAGCTGCCGCCTGCGTCGCGGTAGCTGAAGTGCTGGGCGCTTTCCAACCAGGTGTACCAATCCGGGCTGCCAAGCGCGATTGGCACGGCGCTGGGGTCGGGGTGGCATTGGCTCTGGGTAACATAGGGATAGCGGGCCATGGCACTGCCTTTGCGATAGGGGGCGATTGTGGTGTGGGTATCTTAGCAGAGATCTGGGTAACTTTGGGGTGCGAAGATTGGCTGGTTTTCTGCATCGATGTGCGTATTGACAGCCCATGCCTGCCCTTTTATGATGATGTTGTCAAGTTTCCTGCGCAAGTTTATCCTGTTTATACATCTGCACCCACCGTGGCCTGTTTTTCGCAGTGCGGCGGGCAGGATGTGGTAGACTGCGGAACGCCATGATGGCCGGTACTGTACAGATTCTTGGAGGGATAAGATGAGGCATCGTTTTGTGAGCGCCGTGCTGCTCGCCAGCATCGCGCTGCTGAGCGCGTGCGGCGGCACGGCCAGCGCGCCCGCCGCCAGCACCGCCGCGCCAGCGGCCCCGGCCACCGCCGCGCCCGTCGCTACCGAGGCGGCCAGTGCGCCCGCCGCCACCGAGGCGGCCAGCGCGCCCGCCGGTGATGCCACCGCCGCGCCCGCCGCCAGCGGTGAGCAGGTGACGATCACCTGGGGCTTCTGGGGCAGCCCCGAGGAGAAGGCCAGCCACGAGCGTGTGGCCGCCGAGTTTGAAAAGACCCACCCCAACATCAAGGTTGCGATCTGGCACCAGCCCTGGGATGACTACTTCACCAAGCTGAAGACGCTGTGGGCGGGCGGCGACCCCAGCCAGATCCCCGATGTGCTGTTCCTGTGGCCCACGCCCAGCTATGCCGCCAACGGCGTGCTGGAGGATCTGACGCCATATATCGAGAAGAGCGGCTACGACCTGAGCGACTACTGGCCCGCGCTGCTGGAGTCCTCCAGCTACCAGGGCAAGGTCTACGGCTTCCCGCGCGACATCGACGTGGAGGCGCTCTACTATAACAAGAAGATCTTCGACGAGGCGGGCGTGGCCTACCCCACCGACTCGTGGACGTGGGACGACCTGCGCGCCGCCGCCCAGAAGCTGAGCGTGGTGGAGGCCAATGGCCGCGTGCAGCGCTACGGCCTAGCTATCGAGGCGGGCAAGTGGTCGCTGTGGGTCAACCAGAACAAGGGGCAGATCTTGGACGACCTGCGCAACCCCAGCGCCTGCAAGCTGACCGACCCTGCCGCCCAGGATGCCATTGGCTTCTTCAGCGGCCTGCTGAATGACAAGCTGGCGATGCGCGACGCCGACCTGAGCCAGGCGGGCGGCGACGCTGCGGTGTTTCAGGCCGGTCAGGCCGCCATGATCATCCAGAACTCCAGCCGCGTCTCGGCGTTTAACACGGCGGGGCTGGACTACGACGTGGCGGCGCTGCCCATCCCCAAGGGCGGCCAGCGCGCCGCCAGTGCTGGCGGGGCCGCGTGGGTGATGAGCGCCCAGAGCCAGCACAAAAATGCGGCCTGGGAGTTCCTCAGCTGGCTGCAGAGCAAGGACGGCGGCGAGAAGCTTTACACCGAGGCGGGCGAAATCTTCCCGGCGCTGCAGTCGGTGGCCAAGTCCGAGGCCTTCCTGAAGTCGGGCCAGCCCCCGGCGAACCGCCAAGCCTTCCTGACCGAGGGCGAGAGCGCCAAGGTGGGCCGGTTTGGCTACTTCCCCGACTGGGATGAGCTGAGCGGCTCGGTGATCGACGCAGGGCTGCAGCCGATCTGGGCGGGCGAGGCCCAGCCAGCCGATGTGCTGCCCGCGCTCTGCCAGCAGGTAGATGCCTTCTTGAAGAGCAAGGGCTACCCCAAGGCCCAGTAGCCGCTGGTCTTCAACCTGCATAGCGTGTTGGTAGGGGTGCTATCATGCACCCCTACGGTGTTCTTCTGGCCTGATGATAAGGGATTGCCGATGTTCTCGCGCTCGAAGGGTGCGGCGGCGCAGCGCAGCCAGGGCCGCAGGTGGAGGCCGGGGCAGCAGTCCGAGGCCTACCTGTTTCTGCTGCCGAGCCTGCTGGGCTTTGTGCTGTTTGTGCTGCTGCCCATGCTTGGCTCGCTGGCGCTAAGCCTGATGGATTGGAATCTGCTTGCGCCGCCGCGCTTTGTGGGCCTGGGCAACTACGCGCTGCTGTTTACCGCCGACCCGATCTTTGCGAAGGCCGCCGGAAACACGCTGTTCTACACGGTGACGATTGTGCCGCTGCAGCTGGGGCTTGGGCTGCTGCTGGCGCTGGCGCTGAACCAGCGGATCCACGGCCTGGGGCTGTATCGGCTGGTCTATTTTATGCCGGTCGTCAGCAGTGTGGTGGCCACAGCGCTGATCTTCCAATGGATGTTTAATCGCGATTTCGGGATTGTGAGCGCGCTGTTCTGGGAGCTGGGCGAGCGCACCGGGCTGCCGATCGCGCCGCCGGATTGGCTGAACAGTACGGCCTGGGCCAAGCCCTCGGTGGTGGCGCTGACGGTCTGGAAGAACGTGGGCTTCACCATGGTGATCTACCTGGCGGGCCTGCAGGCCGTGCCCACAACCCTGTACGAGGCGGCGACGGTGGATGGCGCGGGGGCGTGGGCGCGGCTCCGCCACATCACGCTGCCGCTGATCAGCCCGACGACATTCTTTTTGCTGGTGATCCAGATGATCGGTGCGATCCAGCTGTTTAGCGAGCCGTATGTGATGACGGGTGGCAAGGGTGGCCCGGCGCACGCCACCAAGTCGCTGGTGTTCTATATCTGGGAGAGCGGGTTTCGCTACAGCCAGATGGGCAAGGCCTCGGCGGTGGCCTGGGTGCTGTTTGCCGCCGTGCTGCTGTGCACGCTGGCCCAGAACTGGCTGCAGCGCCGCTGGGTGCACTACGAGGCGGGGGAGGAGTAGCCGATGAGCGATGATATGCTGCGCGGGCCGCGCCCGCGCTTCCGCCCTGCCCACATCCCGCTGCACCTGGCGCTGATCGCGGGCGGCGTGGTGATGCTGCTGCCCTTCGCGTGGATGCTCAGCACCTCGCTGAAGCCGCCTGCGGAGGTGTTTGCCTACCCGCCGATCTGGCTGCCCAGCGCGCTGGCCTGGGAGAACTACCAGAAGGCCTGGGCCTCGATGCCGTTTGGGCGCTACTACCTCAACAGTCTGCTGGTGACGACGAGCGTGACGGTCATTCAGCTGCTCACGGCCTCGCTGGCGGCCTTTGCGTTTGCGCGGCTGCGCTTCTGGGGGCGCGAGGCGCTGTTCCTGCTGTATCTGGCGGCGCTGATGATCCCCGCGCAGGTGACAATGATCCCCAACTTTGTGCTTGTGCGCGCCCTGGGCTGGTACGACACCTACCAGGCGCTCATCCTGCCGCCCGCGTTCTCGGCGCTCAGCACCTTCTTGCTGCGCCAGTCGTTCCGGTCGATCCCGCACGACCTGGATGAGGCGGCGCGGATCGACGGGGCGTCCTCGCTGCGCATCTGGTGGAGCGTGCTGCTGCCGCTGATCGCCCCCGCGCTCTCGGCGCTGGCGATCATCACGGCGCTAGGCAGCTGGAACGAGTTCCTGTGGCCGCTGATCGTGACCAACTCGGATGCGGTGCGCACCCTGCCGGTGGGCCTGAGCGCTTTCCAGGGCCAGTTCAAGGTGGAGTGGAACCTGCTGATGGCCGGGTCGGTGATCGCGATGCTGCCGATACTAGCGCTGTACACGGCGGCGCAGCGCCAGTTCATCCAGGGCGTGGCAATGACCGGCGGGCGGTGATACTTCACCACGAAGACGCGCATGTTTACCACCAAGACTCCAAGACTCCAAGATTGCTAGGGGATGGGGTGTGGGGCGCTGAATGTGCGTGTATGGTGCTTTGAGGGACGGCGTTCTAGATTGGTGTAATGAAGCAAAGAGGAGGGCTGGTGCAACCACGGCTGCGCCAGCCCTCCTTTTTATTGTGCTCTGCGCTTCTATTTTTTTCTTGGTGCCTTGGTGTCTTGGTGCTTGAACAGGGTGTTTCCCCTTCGCGCCTTGGTGTCTTGGTGGTTAAATGGCGCTTCTTGAGTGTTGATCGGGATAGTGAACAGCAGGGTGGCCCAGACCAGGCAGATGGCCACGTTGAGCAGGGCGTAGAGCGAGCGGTAGGCGGGCATGCCCAGCACCACGTAGCCGGGCATGCACCAGTAGAGCGCGGTGGCCCAGGTGAATGCGGCCAGGGCATTGGCGGCGCGGGGCGGCAGGCGGTAGCCGTCGGCCCCGTGGTTGGTGCGGCCCAGCGCGATGGGGACAAACAGGAAGCTGAGCACCATGTCCTGCCGCCCGTGGTAGACAGCGCACATGCTCCAGATCGTGAGCGCGCCCGCGAGGGTGAGGCTGGCCAGCCCGCTAGCGCGGATGGCAGCCATGGCGTGCGGGCGCAGCAGCCAGCGCCCGAGCAGCGCGGCCAGGGCCAGCGTGGCCAGGGCTAGGGCCAGCGGGCCGAGCGGCCCCCAGCCAAGGCTCAGCAGGTGGATGGCGTAGCCTTGGGTCTGGCCCATGATCATGGTCGAGTAGCCAAGGTACTCGCCGATGATGACGAGCGGGCTGGTCCACGCGATCAGAGCCACGGCCAGCAGGGCCAGCACCTGGGTGGCCACGCAGCCCGCCACCACCTTCCAGCGCCCGGCCAGCAGGGCCACTAGCAGCACAGGCAGCGACATGGTGTACTTGGATATGGCGATGCCCAGCAGCACCCCGGCCAGCCAGGGTCGGTCGCGCTCTAGCAGCAGCGCGCCGAGCGTGCAGGCGGCGATCAGCAGGCTGATCTGGCCTAGCTCGATCACCTGGCGGGTGGCGATCAGCGCTAGGAATAGGCCGAGCAGTAGCAAGCCCTGGCCCGAGCGCGGCGGGATGTGGGCCAGCGCACCCATGCACCACACGCAGGCGACCGCGAGCAGCAGGTTGGTCGCGGCCCAGATCAGCGTGGCGGCCCCCCAGGGGGCGTAGGCCAGTGGGGCCAGCAGCAGCAGCACTGGGGCGGCGCTGGGCACAATGGTGGTGTAGGGGTCGCGCCGCTGGATGAGCAGGCTGCCGCCCTGCCACCACTGGGTCAGGTCGTGGCCCCAGCGCGGGTTGCTGAAGGCCCCATCGGCATAGGCCTTGAGCACAATGTTGCCCAGGGCAATTGCCGCCATAGCGAAGGCGGCCAGCGCGAGCAGGGTGATGAGCCAGCGCGGCATTGCGCGAAAAGCGGCCATGGTCGAATCTCCGCAGAAGAAACCCTGCGAAGGATAGCATAAACCAGGGCGGGGCGCGTCACCACGCGCCCCGCCCTGGTGCGTTAGAGCAGCAAGGAGACTGCCCTAGTTGCTGCCCGTCACGGTTGCCGCCGTGTAGGCCGGGCCGCACTGCGTGCCACACGAGGATGGCCTGCTGAAGCTGTAGACCCGCCCGCCGTTGATCAGCTGATCGTTCACGTCGTAGATGCGGATCTGGTAGTTGGTGCCTGCGGTGCTGGTGCCGTCGATGACATACGACTGGCCCATATCGCCGTTCATCGTGGCCTTCTTCCAGGTGCCGTTGTTGTAGTACTCGACGCCGTGGATGCCATTGGGCAGGTTGCTGATAGCGATAGCCGCCCAGTAGACCGCCGAGTTTTGGATGAAGCCAACCTTGATGTCGCCGGTGTAGTTGGGGGCTGGGATGAACTGCCAGTGGATCTGGCGGTTGTTCCAGTGGCCGTTCAGCATGTCGCCCGCCGGAGCGCCATTTTTGGTAAAGAGGCTGAGCGAGTTTTTCGAGAAGTCGAGGTGGTTGGCGTCGTCGCGGCACCAGGCGTTGCCATCCTGGCAGCTGTCGGCCACGATCAGGTCGAGGGTTGCGCCGTTGAAGCTGTCGGCCACCCAGCCGCCGTTGCGGCAGAAGGCGGCGTTGGGCGCGCCGTCGTTGACGCCGGTGCAGTAGTCGCCGATGGTGACGCGCACCCAGCGGCCACAGTTCAGGCCGTTGTTGTAGAAGCCGATCTTGCTGGCGTTGGCGCTAGAGATCGGGCGCTGGAAGAAGGTGCTGTAGTCGCCGGGTGTGTTCTGCACATTCAGCGCCACAAAGTTCTGCGAGTCGATGGCCGACTGCGGCAGGCCGCAGCCGCCGTAGGGGCTGCCTAGACCGTCGAAGTAGGTGCCGTTGCCGGTGTAGCTGGTGCCGGGCACCGGGGTGGCCGTGGGGCCAGTGGTGGGTACGGCGGTGGGCACGCTGGTTGGGCCAGTGGTGGGCACGGCGGTAGGCACGCTGGTCGGGCCAGTGGTGGGCACGGCGGTGGGGATAGCGGTGGGCACCGTGGTCGGCACGCTGGTGGGCGTGGTCTGATCGCCGCAGGCTATGCCGTTCAGGGTGAAGTTGGTGGGCACGGCGTTGGTGCCGGTGGATGTGGCCTGGAAGCCAAAGTTGGCGCTGCCGCCCGTGGGGATACTGGCGTTGTACGAGGCGTTCTGCGCCGTGACCTGCGCGCCGACCTGGGTGACGGTGGCGCTCCAGGCGTTGGTAATCTGCTGGTTGCCGCTGAAGCTCCAGCCGAGTGTCCAGCCGTTGATGGCGGCCCCGCTGTTGTGGATGGTCACGTTGGCGGTAAAGCCGGTATTCCACTGGTTGAGCGTGTAATCCACCGAGCAGGTGCTGCTGGCGGCGGCGGTGGTGGTGGGTAGGGTGAGCGGCAGCACGGTGAGGAGCACCCCCAGCAGCGCGACCGGCGTCAGAAAGCGTTTCAAGCGACTCTCCTTTGAGAGGGTGCGCGCGGGCAAGGATCCCTCGCGCGTCGAGTTCGCTGAAAGCATAGGCCGGTCGCGTCACGGGAGCGTCACGGGCTGCGTTACCGCCTAGGCGGGCGTGCTGATGCCGAGCGAGGACAGCAGCTGGGGCTTTTCTTCTAGGGCTACCCGCGCCACCTGGGTGAAGGGGGTGAACCATTTCTGCAGCTGCTTGCGGGCCTGGGTACAGGCGCTGGTGGATTCTTTGGCGATGCCTAGCTGATCTTGGTGTTTGGTGATAGCCTGCCGCAGCGCGATAACTTTGGCCATGCCGTCTTGGATGTGGGCCTGGGTGACGCCGCAGGTAGCCAGTAGCTCAAGGATGTCGGGGCGGGCTAGGCTGTGGGTGTAGAAGGCTTCCGTCTGCTCGATCCAGCGGAGCTGGCTTTCGTGGCGGGGGCCGTTGAGCTGGAGTATGGTGAGCAGGCCGGGCTGCTCGGCCAGGGCGATGCGTGCGAGTTTGAAGTGGGCGCTGTAGGTGATGCTCAGGGTCTGTCGAGCGGATAGCACAGTGTCTTGCATGGTGCGCAACAGGCTTGCATGGTGCTGCTGCTGGCGGAAACATTCAAGCGCGGTGTCAAGTAGGCTTTGGCCGATAGAGAAGCGCTCGGGGGTGTAGCCGTAGGGGAGTAGGGCGGCGGCAATCAAGGGGTTAGCTTGGGCGTTAGCGATAGCGGTGGCAGCGAGGTGAAGCTGGCCGAGGATTGTTCGCTTACTGGCGGTGCTACTCATGCGGTGCTCCTTTTCATGAGTTATTATCCAGTGCTGGTGCAGACACCTGAGCTATTGCTGTGTATACCGAGCTGTCAGGAAAAAAGTTACGATTTGTTATCGTATGGATTAACGGTAGAGCAATCAGGTGGTGTTGGTGAGAGCTAACTGAGCTAGATTGCTAGCATTATTTATGGTTGGTTTTTATACAGGCAGAGCGAGCTTGTATTATTTAATAGGTGGGGAAGGTAACGATTTAGAATTTTTCTTATTGTATAGGACGTTAGACCAGTATTTTTTAAAGAATGGATAGAATCTTATGTGTAACGGGCAATGTAGTGCGGGTGATGGGCAATGTAGTGCGGGTGATGGGCAATGTAGTGCGGGTGACGGGCAATGTAGTGCGGGTGATGGGCAATGTAGTGCGGGTGACGGGCAATGTAGTGCGGGTGACGGGCAATGTAGTGCGGGTGACGGGCAATGTAGTGCGGGTGACGGGCAATGTAGTGCGGGTGACGGGCAATGTAGTGCGGGTGACGGGCAATGCAGCTGGTCCCAGCGGCCTCGCCCATCCGGCGAAGGTGTGAGCGGGCTGCGGCGGGCCATGATCACAGCCGCAGCGAAGGTGTGAGTTGATCGAGGCGGGCCGCTTTTTCCCAGATCGCTAGCCTGCCTAAGGGGCCGCGCTATAATGGCCAGACAGCAAGCAGAAAGGCATCCCCCAATGAAAAGCCGTGGCACCATCCTGGTGGTCGATGATGAGCCGAGCATCCGCACGGTGGCCCGCGCCTACCTTGAGCACGAGGGCTTCGAGGTGCTGCTGGCCGAGAGCGGGCCAGAGGCGCTCGACATCGCCCTGGCGCAGGCGCTCGACCTGATCGTGCTTGATCTGAACCTGCCGGGGATGGACGGCATGGAGGTGGCGGCGCGGGTGCGGCAAGCATCCGATGTCTACCTGCTGATCCTGACCGCGCGCAGCGAGGAGGCCGACCGCGTGGCGGGCCTGCGGATAGGGGCCGACGACTACCTGACCAAGCCCTTCAGCCCGCGCGAGCTAGTGGCGCGGGTGGAGGCCATCCTGCGCCGCCGCAGGCCCTCCCCCGCCAGCGAGGCGCTGCGCTTCTGCCACGTGCAGATCGACCGTGAGGGCCGCGTGGTGCGGGCGGGCGATGCCGAGCTGGAGCTGACGGCTACCGAGTTTGATGTGCTGCTGGTGCTGGCGCGGCACGCGGGCCGGACGCTGAGCCGCGAGCAGATCATCGATCAGGTGTGGGGCGCGGATTTCTACGGCACCGACCGCGTGGTGGACGTGTATGTGGGCCAGGTGCGGCGCAAGCTGGAGGCGGCCACGGGGGCGGCGCTGATCGCGACCATGCGCGGCGTGGGCTACCGCTTCACCGACGAGCCTGCGGGGGGACGCTAACCACGGGGGACGAATTGAACCACGAAGACGCGAAGACACGAAGGGTGATGGGGGTGATACCATTGATATAAGGTGAAAACTCAATATAGTGACGGGAAGTTTTAAGCATAGCTGCGCAAGAGATAGAGACAGAAAGATCTTCGTGTCTTCGTGTCTTCGTGGTTTTTATGCAGAGAGAGGCGGCTATGATGGTGTGGCGGCAGCTGCGGTGGCAGATCGTGGGGGCGCAGATGGGGGTGGTGCTGGTGGGCGTTGCCACGCTGGTGGCGGGTGCGCATCTGGTGACAACGGCCACGGTGACGCCGGAGCTGCTGCCGCTCATCCGGCATGTGGTGACGCAGGCCTTGGCCTTTGCCGCGCTGGCCTCGGCGCTGGTGGGGCTGGCCACGGCGCTGCTGCTGACGCGCCAGATCATGCGCCCGCTGCGCGAGATCGCCGCCAGCAGCCAGCGGATCGCCGATGGGCACTACGAGGAGCGTGTGGGCGTGCCCTCCAGCGATGAGCTGCGGATGATGGCCGAGAGCTTCAACCAGATGGCGGCGGCGCTGGGGCAGGTGGAGCAGCAGCGGGTGGCGCTGCTGGGCAACATGGCCCACGAGCTGCGCACACCGCTGGCTGGGCTAGAGGGCTATGTGGAGGGGCTGATCGATGGGGTGTTTGCGGGCGACGCCGAGACGCTGGCCATGATGCAGCGCGAGCTGCGGCGCATGCGACGGCTGGTGGATGATCTGCAGGCGCTTTCGCGGGTGGAGGCCGGGCAGATCGCGCTTGCGCCCACGTGCTTCGATCTGGCCGAGGTGGCGCGGGCGGCGGTGGCCCAGCTGCGCCCGCAGCTGATGGGCGGCGGGCTGTCGCTCGATCTGGATGCGGCGGGGGCCGTGATGGTGTATGCCGACCGCGACCGGACTACCCAGATTCTGCTCAATGTTATCGGCAATGCTATCAGCTACACGCCAGAGCGCGGCCAGATCCGCGTGGCGGTGCGCGCGGGGGGCGGGGTGGGTCTGGTGGAGGTGACCGATACGGGCGTGGGCATCCCGCCGGAGGCGCTGCCCTACCTGTTCGAGCGCTTCTACCGCGTGGACTCCTCGCGGTCGCGGGCCAGCGGCGGCAGCGGCATCGGGCTGACCATCGCGCGGCACTTGGCGTGGGCCATGGGCGGCGACGTGCGGGCCGCAAGCGTGGGGCCGGGCCAGGGCAGCACGTTCACGCTAGAGCTGCCAACACCGGGCGGCTAGGCGCTGCGGGTGCAGGCGGCGCAGCAGCGCGCGGCCCTTACACAACTCTTACACGCTCCTTGCCCTGCCCTTACGCTGGGCTGCTATCCTGCCTGGTGGTGAATACTGCCAGGCAGGATTTTTTTGCAGACTGGCTGGCGCGATTGTTGCGAGGAGCTGAGATCATGGGCGACTTCGATAGAGAGCTGGATGTGAAAGGGGCCAAGTGCCCGATGCCGCTGGTGAAGAGCCGCAAGAGCCTGGGCGAGCTGCCGGTGGGGCAGGTGCTGAAGGTGCTGACCACCGACCGTGGCTCGGTGGCCGACTTCCAGGGCTGGGCGAAGACTGCCAAGCATGTCGAGCTGGTGGCGCAGGAGACGGCGGACGAGCAGGGCCAGGCGGTGTACATCCACTACTTGCGGCGCACCGCCTAGGAGGGCGCGATGACCTACGATACGCTGACCGCCAGCGCGGCTGGCGATACAAAGGCCCTGCTAGACCGGATCGCGCAGCTAGAGCAGCGGGTGGCTCAGCTAGAGCAGGCCCCGGCGCAGGGGATCGAGGATCGGCTGGCCATGGTGGTGTTCTCGGGCGATCTAGATAAGGCGATCGCGGCGCTGATCATCGCCACCGGCGCGGCCTCGGTGGGGCTGGAGGTGTCGATGTTTTTCACGTTCTGGGGCATCAACATCCTGAAGCAGCGGCGGCAATTTGGGGCCAAGACGCTATTCGAGCGGGCGTTTACCGCTATGCTTCCGGCGGGCACCGGGCAGCTCGGCCTCTCGCAGATGAACTTTTTCGGGGCCGGGGCGGCGATCATCCGCAGGCTGATGCGCGAGCACGAGGTGGCCTCGGTCGAGGAGCTGTTTGGGCTAGCCCGCGAGCTAGGCGTGCGCATGGTGGTGTGTGACATGTCGCGCGAGCTGCTGGGCGTGCACGATGCCGAGCTAGTAGATGGGCTGGAGACGGGCGGCGTGGCGACCTTCCTGGGCGATGCGGCACGCTCGAAGGTGACGCTGTTTGTGTAACCACGGAGAGCCGTTTGAACCACGAAGGCACGAAGACTCGAAGGTGACGCTGTTTGTGTAACCACCAAGACACCAAGACTCCAAGATTTCTGGTGGAGAGAAGCGAGAAGATAGCCAGTCTGCTGCAGATGCGTGGGGGCTGGGGCAGGAGATAGATGATGCCCAATATGGAGCGCGAGGGGCTGCTGGAGTATGCCGTGGGCGGCGAGGTGCTGCTGGCCGCGCAGCCGCAACCCGAGGATTTCATGGGGCTGCTGGGGCGCGGGGTGCGCACGGTGATCAATCTGCGGGGCGATGCCGAGCGGGCCGCGCTGGAGCGGCAGAACGCCGAGGCGGCGGGGCTGTGCTACATCCACCTGCCGCTGCCGATGCACGAGCTGGAGCCGCAGCATCTAGCCGAGGCGGCGCGGGCGATCGCAGAGGTTGAGGGCGGGCTGTGCATCCACTGCCGGGGCGCTCGCCGGGCTAGCCTGCTGTGGGCGCTGTACCGCGTGGTACACCTGGGGTGGTCGCCAGCCGAGGCGCTGGCCGAGCTGGCCGCCGCCGGGTACAACGGTGAAGCTATCGACGCGTGCGCGTACTGTATTGATGACTACCTAGAGCGGACTGCGGCGGTATGATGAGGGCGTGTTTGGATCGTCGAAAGCAAGGAGCTACCCCTATGCGAGTAATGATCAAGGCCGCCCTGCTGGTGGGCGTGGCCGCCGCGCTGGGCGCGTGCGGCGCGCAGCCCGCCGCCGCCCCTGCCCAGCCGACCGCAGCAGCGGCGGCAGCGCCCGCTGCCCCGGCGGCTGGCGGCGTGGCCCAGTGGAGCGTGTCGGACCTAAAGCAGCAGATCGAGCAGGACAAGGATCTGTTCGTGCTGGATGTGCGGACGCCGGAGGAATACACCGGCGACAAACATATTGCGGGGTCGCACCTGATCCCGCTGGACCAGCTGGAGCAGCGGCTGGCCGAGGTGCCGATGGATAGGCAGGTGGCCTGCGTGTGCCGCTCGGGCAACCGCAGCGGGCAGGCCTGCGCGCTGCTGGCGGCCAAGGGCTACACCAAGCTGGCCAACATGCAGGGCGGGATGAAGGCGTGGCTGGACGCTGGCTACGCCGCGACGAACTAGCACAGTGGGCGCTTGGCGGCGCATGCCCCAAGCGCCCTTTTTCAAGAAGAGGAAGACCCATGAAGGTTGTTATCATCGGCGGTGTGGCGGCGGGCATGTCCGCCGCAGCGCGCCTGCGCAGGCTGGACGAGAGGGCCGAGATTGTGGTGCTGGAGCGCGACGGCTATGTGTCGTATGCCAACTGCGGGCTGCCCTATCATATCGGCGGCGCAATTGCCGACCGCGAGAAGCTGCTGGTGGCCACGCCTGAGTACCTGCGCTCGACGCTGCGGATCGACGTGCGCACCCAGCACGAGGCGACGGGCATCGACCGCGCGGCCAAGCTGGTGCGCGTGGTGGACCGCGCCAGCGGGCAGGAGGCCGCCGTGGCCTACGATGCGCTAGTGCTGGCCCAGGGCGCGGATGCGCTGCGCCCGCCGGTGGCGGGGATGGACCACCCGAACATCCACACGCTGCGCACCGTCGATGATATGGACACGATCAACGCCGCCATCGGGCAGGGCGCGGCCAGCGCGCTGGTGGTGGGCGGCAGCTACATCGGCGTGGAGGTGGTGGAGGCGCTGGTGGCGCGGGGCCTGAAGGTGGATCTGGTGGAGCTACAGCCGCAGGTGATGCCGCTGCTGGATGCCGAGATGGCCGCCGAGCTGGGCGACCACATGGCGGCCCATGGCGTGCGGCTGCACCTGGGCGTGTCGGTAAGCGCGTTTGAGGATGCGGACGGGCGCGTGCGCGCAACGCTGAGCGACAGCGGCGAACTGCTGGCCGACATGGTGGTGATGGCGGTGGGCGTGCGGCCCGCATCGGCGCTGGCCAAGGCGGCGGGGCTGGAGCTAGGGCCGCGCGGCGGGATTAAGGTCGATGGGCAGATGCGCACATCGGACGCCAGCATCTACGCCGCCGGAGATATGGTGGAGGTGGTGGACACTGTGACCGGGCAGCCCGCCGTGATCGCGCTGGCCGGGCCGGCCAACCGCCAGGGGCGGATCATTGCCGACGCGATCTGCGGGCGGGCCTCGGCCTACCGCTCGACGCAGGGCACCGCCATCGTGAAGGTGTTCGAGCGCAGCGCCGCGATGACCGGCAGCTCGGAGAAGGCGCTCCAGCGCGCCGGTGTGGCCTACGCCAAGGTCTACCTGCACCCCTCTAGCCACGCGGGCTACTACCCAGGGGCCGAGGCGATGCACATGAAACTGCTGTTCTCGCCCGCCGACGGCGCGATCCTGGGCGCGCAGATCGTGGGCGGCGACGGGGTGGATAAGCGCATCGACGTGCTGGCCACCGCGCTGCGGGCCAAGATGACCGTGTATGACCTGGAGCACCTAGAGCTAGCCTACGCGCCGCCTTATGGCTCGGCCAAAGACCCGGTGAACATGGCAGGCTTCCTGGCATCCAACCTGCTGCGCGGCGACGTGCGGTTCTGGTACGCCGAGCAGGTCGAGCAGCGCGGCGACGCCCTGGTGGTGGATGTGCGCGACCCTCAGGAGTACGCGGCCTGGCACCTAGAGGGCGCGGTGAACATCCCGCTGCGCGAGCTGCGCGACCGCGCCGAGGAGCTGCGGGCCAGCGGGCGGCGGGTGCTGCTGTACTGCTTCGTGGGGATGCGCAGCTACTACGCGTACCGCATCCTGGTGCAGCGCGATGTGGCCGACGTGGCCACGCTGGCGGGCGGGGCCAAGACGCTGCGGCTGGCGCACCGGCCAGCGGAGACGCCCGCGCTGGCGTGATGGCGTTTTTTCGAAGGTCAGGGGGCGTTCAAAGGAGTATACTGCGGGGTGAGCCACGTGCCCTGCGAGCGGGGCACACGGCGGGCGAGGATGCCCGCCAAGCATGCGAGGTTGTGGCTCGCTGAAAAAGGAGAACGACCATGGTCTTCGCAGGTATGTCACCGATGACAGCCGATAGCTGGTCCGATGTCGGGCCAGAGGCGCAGCAGGCGCAGCCGATCTCTTTTCGCACCCTGTACGACGATCTGCGCGCGCTCTACAGCGGCACGCAGCGCGAGATGACGGTCGACACCGTCCTGGTGGATATCCAGGCGATGTACCCGCGCGCAGCGCTGCCTATTCCGCTGGAGACGATGGCGGCGGATCTGCGGGCGCTCTATGGGTGCGAGCGCGTGTCGTGGGCGGATTTTAGCGCCGACTTCGCGGCACTGTACACGATGCGCAGCGCGCGGCACCGGTAGCGTTGGCGGGTAGCTCGCTCATCACCCAAAGGCGGCGGTCCAGCAGGGCCGCCGCCGTTCGTATGCCCGCCGCGCTCTGCTACAATGGCGGCGTTCTCTCACCCCACCACCTATACTAAAAGGGAGCATACGATGTCTCACCCACGCTGGCCGCGCCGCCTGTTGCGCATCACCGCCCAGTTCGCGCTGGGCGCGGTGATCCTGGTGAACCTAGCGGCGGCAAAACTGGCCTATATCTCCACCCACGTGCTGCCCGCCGATAGACCCACGTTTGCCCAGTACGCCACCACGCCGCTGGCGCAGGCCTGGGGGATGCTGGGCGGCACCACCACCGACCGCCCG
Source organism: Chloroflexia bacterium SDU3-3 (assembly GCA_009268125.1). NCBI lineage: Bacteria > Bacillati > Chloroflexota > Chloroflexia > Chloroflexia bacterium SDU3-3. The sequence goes on from WBOU01000018.1 coordinate 72,560, forward strand.
ATGAGCACCGCGACGCCGGATGTGGTGGGGCTGGCCTACGAGGTGCGCTCCATCCCTCTGGATGCAGGCGAGCAGCTGGAGGCGTGGTACGTGCCTGAGGCCCAGCCGCGCGGCGTGGCGATCATGTTTACGGGCTATATGGCAGCAAAGGACTCGATGCTGCGGCCCGCGCAGGAGCTGCACCAGATGGGCTACGCATGCCTGCTGGTGGATGTGCGCGGGGCCGGGGGCAGCAGCGGCGAGCTGGTGACGCTGGGCATGCGCGAGGCGGATGATGTGGCGGCGGCGTTCGGGTACGCGGCGCAGCAGTGGCCGGGGCAGCCGCTGGTGGGCTATGGCATTTCCATGGGGGCCACGGCGCTGATGCGGGCGGCGGCGCAGGGCCAGATCGCGCCAGCGGCGCTGATCCTGGAGGGGCCGTTCGACAGCATGCTGAACACGATCGGGCATCGGATCGAGCGGATCGCGCCGCGCTGGCCGACATCCGAGCTGGTGCTGCTGTGGGGCAGCCTGGAGATCGGCCAGAACGGCTTCGCGCACAACCCGAGCGCGTACGCGCGCGCGGTCACGTGCCCCGTGCTGCTGATGCGCGGCGAGCGCGACCCGTGGGTGCGCGCCGAGGACATGGCTGCGATCGCGGCGGCGCTGCCCACCCCGCCGCAGGTGCTGACCGCGCCCGGCGAGGGCCACACGATGCCCTTTGCGGTGGGCGCGCCGGGCCTGTGGGTGCCTGCGGTGCGCTCGTTTCTGGGCGGGCTGCCGCAGTAGCGGCAGGGGCTGGGGCCATGGCTGCGGGCGGGGCGCAGGATGGCGCTGGCAACGCTTGGCGTGCGGTGTGGCCACGTCTGCGGTGGTGGGTCAGCTGAGCAATGGCGGCCGTTCTTGCTCGGTGGGTGGATGCCCTACGCGGGCGGCGCACAGGGGCCAGCCCCTGTGAACCCCGCCGGGGGGCGATGCCCCCTTGGAACCCCCAATTTGCAGCGTTCCTATGCTATTTCCTGGCAGCTGATATTCGTGCATATGGCCAGCTGGCCGTCACAGCACCTTCGCCGCATGGGCCGGGTGGGTACGGTTGGCCTTGCGCACGCCTCAGGCATGACCCGGCACGCCAGATCGCTGCGTCTGCCGCATCTGCATGCCCCGCACGAAGAAGAGATACTGGTTGAGGGGGGATGCCACTGCGAACCTCCAATTTTGGGCGTTCCCCGGGGGTGGTTCACCAGCGGGCGCGGGGTAGGCCCTTGGGCAGACGCAGCGGGGGGCGGCGTGATCTCTCACGCCGCCCCCCGCTGTGCGATGGGGTTCTGGGGCCTAGTACTCCGGCTCGTACATGTAGCTGCGGAGGTAGGCGTCCAGGTCGGCGGGTCGGGGCAGCTTGGCCAGGCCGTGCTGGTAGGCGACCTCGGCCACGGCGGTGGCGATCACGTGGGAGACCGAGCGCACCTGGCTGAGCGGCGGGTAGATGCGGCCCTGCTCGATGTCGCTGTCGGCCACCTGCTTGGCCAGGGCCTGGGCGGCGGCCAGGAACAGGTCGTCGGTGACGCGGGCGATCTTGCAGGCCACCACGGCCAGGCCGACCGCCGGGAAGATGTAGGAGTTGTTGCCCTGGCCGGGGACGATGGTCTTGCCCTGGTAGAGCACGGGGGCCGAGGGGCTGCCGGATGCGAAGATCGCGCGGCCCTCGGTCCAGGTGTAGGCCTCCTCGGCGGTGCACTCCTGCTTGGATGTGGGGTTGGAGAGGGCGAAGATGATCGGGTGCTGGTTGAAGCGGGCCATGGCCTCAACCACGGGCTGTGTGAACATGCTAGCCTGGCCGGCCACGCCGATGATCGCGGTGGGGCGCAGGGCCTCGACGGCGCTGAACAGGTCGGGGGCGAAGGCGTGCTCGTGGGCGAACTCTCGCTTGTGGGCGTTGAGGTCGGTGCGGGAGGCGACCACCAGGCCCTTGGAGTCGACGAACCAGCAGCGGCGCAGGGCCTCCTCGTGGCTGAGGCCATCCTGGACCATGGCGGCCACCACCATGTGGGCGATGCCCACGGCGGCCTCGCCCGCGCCGAGGAAGACCACCTGCTGGTCGCGCATCTGCTGGCCGCTGATGCGGAGCGCGCTGTAGAGCCCGGCCAGGCCGACCGCACCGGTGCCCTGGATGTCGTCGTTGAAGAGGCTGAGGCGATCGCGGTAGGCGTCGAGCAGGCGGAAGGCGTTGGCGTTGCCGAAGTCCTCCAGCTGGACCATGGCGTCGGGGAAGCGCACCTGCACGGCCTGCATGAACTCCTCGATCAGGGCGTCGTACTGCTCGCGGGGGGCGCGGCGCTGCTGGAGGCCGATGTACATCGGGTCTTCGAGCAGGGCGGGGTTGTTGGTGCCCACGTCGAGCGTGATCGGGAGGCACTGCCAGGGCGGCACGCCAGCGCAGCCGGTGTAGAGCGCCAGCTTGCCGACGGGGATGCCCATGCCGTTCGCGCCCAGGTCGCCTAGGCCAAGGATGCGCTCGCCGTCGGTGACGACGATCACGCGCACATCGTCCTCGGTCCAGTTATTGAGGATCTCGGCGACGTGGCCCATGTCGTTGATGGAGATGTAGAGGCCGCGCGAGCGCCGGAAGATGTGGCCGTACTCCTGGCAGGCCTGGCCGACGGTGGGGGTGTAGACGATCGGCATCAGCTCGGTCAGGTGGCTGACCAAGGTGCGGTAGAACAGGGTCTCGTTGCGATCCTGCAGGGCCATCAGGAAGATGTATTTCTCAAGGTCGTTCGGCTTGCGCCGCAGGTTGCCGAGCACGCGCTCGACCTGCTCGTCGAGCGTGAAGACGCGCGGCGGCAGCAGGCCGCGCAGCCCGTAGGCGTCGCGCTCCTCCTGGGTGAACGCCGTGCCCTTGTTGAGCTTCGGGTCGTGGTGGCGGGAAAGGCCGGTGATCTCCTCACATAGCTGAGACATAGAATCCCTCGTTGGATGTGTATATGGCTGATCGTTGAAGAGGCTTTGGGCTGAGTCTCTGGGAAGTCGCCAGTATCGTACCGCAGGAATAGTCTCTTTTTGGGAAAAGTTTATGCTTGCTGCGTCTACACATCTTTACCATTTGATTTGTGACGCTCGACACGTCGTGGCAGATGCGCGTCTATCACGTCGCTACGCATCTTGCAAACGTTTCCGCGCAGGCATCGATGTGATCTGAAGTCTTTTTTTTCATAGATATGGGGTATCTGTTCATCGATGTGCCTGCAGATGTGTTAGGGAGATCCCCTGCATCATCCAGCTATGCTATACTGGCGCGGCATCCTGCGCATCTGCGCACCGTGTGAGGAACCCCTACCATGACATCCATCACCATCCTTGGCGGCGGGGTCGCCGGGCTGACAGCTGCGGTGCAGCTGGCCGAGCGCGGCCTGCGCCCCCTGCTGCTTGAGGCCGAGCCAGAGCAGATCGGCGGGCGGCTGCGCGACACCCCGCCGGTGACGGTCGAGCACGCGGGCGAGGCGTGGAGCTTTCCCGCCGAGCACGGCGTCCACGGCATCTGGTCGCCCTACCGCAACCTGCTGGCGCTGCTAGAGCGCCACGGTATCACCCCCGACATGGCGCCATCGCGCGAGGAGACCTGGATCTACGGCGAGGGCCGCAGCGTGCGGATGGCCCACATCGGCAGCGCCATCCGGGGCAGCTGGGTGCCTGCGCCGTTCCACTACCTGGCGCTGTTCCTACGGCCCAGCTTCCTGGCTATGCTGACGCCCGCCGATATCGTGTCGATGTTCGCGGTCGAAGGCTCGCTGATCGGCGTGATGGCGATCGACCCGCTGGCCGAGGGCAAGTCGCTGGCGGGCATGACGCTGGCCGACCTCACACGGGGCTGGTCGCCGCGCATCCGCAGTCTGTTCGCCGGGCTGGCGCGCAACGCGCTGGCGGCGCACCCCGAGCAGGCACCGGCGGCGGGGTTTATTGCCTTCCTGCGCTTCTACACGCTGCTGCGGCGCGATGCCTGGGGCTTCCACTACCTGCGCGGCACGGGCGGCGGCGGCATCAGCGGGCCGCTGGCGGCGAAGGCGCGCGAGCTGGGCGTGGAGATCCGGCTGGGTAGCCGGGCCACGCGGCTGGAGCGGGCGGGCCAGGGCTGGCGCGTGACCTACGAGCGGGGCGGGCAGGAGCACGCGGTGGAGAGCGAGCAGGTGGTGCTGGCGCTCGACTCGCCATCCGCCGCGCGGCTGCTGCGCGACAGCCCGCCCACCGCCGCGCAGGCCGCCGACATGGTGTTCCCCGCCGGGGTTCCCACCGTGATCATGCGCTTCTGGTATGACACCACGCCCAAGGGCGCGGTGGCCGAGACGGGGATCTGCACCGGCGATTTCCTGGTGGATAACTTTTTCTGGCTGCACCGCCTGCAGCCCGCCTACCAGGCTTGGCACGAGGCCACCGGCGGCAGCGCGGTGGAGGCCCACATCTACGGCCCGCAGGAGATCGCGGATCGACCGGACGGCGCGCTGCTGGCCCAGACCAGCTTCGACATGGCCCGCGCCTTCCCCGAGCTGCGCGACCGCATGATCCACTGCACGATCGACCGCAACCCTGCGACCCACACGCTGTTCACCCCCGGCGCCCCAGAGCGCTCGCTGGCGGTGCGCACGCCCTGGCCCGGGCTAGTGGCCTGTGGCGACTGGGTGTTCGACCCCAACCCCGCGCTGTACCTGGAGCGGGCGACCACCACCGGCATGCTGGCGGCCAACGCCGTGCTGGAGGCATGCGGGCTAGAGCCGTGGCCGCTGCTGCCCCACCCCAGCCCCGAGCCGCTGGCCGGGGCGATGGCGCGCGGCCTCCAGCGGCTGCGCCACGCGATGCTCCGGCGGCGGGCGCGGGGCAAGGAGTAGGTGTCTTTCTGCTTGCGCTGAGCATCTGCTCAGAGGAACGCCATGGAAAGCCTTATCAACTCGTGGATCTGGATATCGTCACGCTGCTTCAGCAGGCCGGGGTGGCGATGGATTTTATCGATGTGGGTGTTGTTGGGGATACGCCCGCGTGGCGAGGCCCGATGGATGCGGCGGTGGCGCTGCTGCCGATCGCGGTGATGGCGGGCGGGTTTATGTTTTTCACGCGGTACGCGCGCGTGGTGAGGGAGAGGCAGCCGCGCTAGGCGGCAGGCCGCATGGGGTATGACAGCGGGGTGGACGCAGATGCGCCCGCCCCGCTGTTGTTTTGGGACGCCCGCTACGCGCCGCTCTCCTGCACCAGCGCCCGCAGGATGGTGCGCTGGCCGATCAGGCCCTGGGCGCGGCCCTGCTCATCCACCGCCGCCAGCCAGGCGCTGCCCTGCTCGTGCAGCAGCGCGATGGCCTGATCGTACCCGGCGGCGGTGGGTAGGCTGGGCAGGGGCGCGAGCGGCAGCGAGGCCACGCGGGTCTCGCCCAGCAGCTCGGCCAGGGCCGGGCTGCTGGGCTGGCCGCTGCGGAAGAAGGCCACCAGCGAATCGCGCAGGGGCGGCTCGGCCCCGGCCAGCAGCGCGCCGATGTCGAGCACGCCTAGGGGGTGGCCGTTGTCGAGCACCACCAGCGGCACATCGCCGACCTCGGCGAGCCGCTCGATGCCCTCGTTGGCCAGGGCGTAGCCTAGCACCGACTTGCGCACGCCCTGCATCAGCAGCCCGATCGGCGAGGGCCGCTCGGCGTCGCGGATGGGGCTGTCGGATGCGGCGCGGCTCTCCTGGGCGGCCTGGAGCGCGTGGCTGGTGGTGAAAATGCCGTGGAAGCGGCCCTCGCGATTGGTGACGGGCACCTCGTCGAGGCCCCACTCGATCATGGCCTTGGTGGCCTGCAGCACCGACGAGTCGACCGAGAGCGCCAGCACCTCGCTGCGGATGGCCTGGGCGAGCGGCGTGGCCTCAAGCGGGGCCAGCAGCGCGGCGCGCTGGGCCTCGGGCAGGGCGGCCAGCAGCTCGGGGGCGAGCTGGGCGTGGCGGCGCATGTCGGCGTGGCTGAAGGTGCCCACCAGGCGCTGCTGGTCGTCGGTGATCGGCAGGGCGCTGTGCGCCCCCAGCATCAGGCGGATGGCGTCGGCCACGCTGCGGTGGGACGCGATGGTGGCCACATCGCGGGCGGCCAGGTCGCCCACGCGGCGCTCACCGAACGGCCCGCTGCTGCGCAGGGTGGCGCGGTAGATCTGCACCTGCTCGATGGTGATCAGGGCGTCGGGCAGCAGCGCGTCGAGCGAGGGCAGGATGCGGCCCACGCGGTCGGCGCGGTCGATCCACTCGATCACCACCGGCAGCTTCTGGTTGGGGTCGCCGCTCTCGGTGGCCAGCCGCTGGCTCACGCCGAACCCGGCCAGCCCGCGCAGCGCGGTCGCGCCGGTGGCCCCGGCCTCGCGCAGGGTCTCAAGCGTAGCCAGGTAGCTGGGACGCCCGCTGATCGTATCTTTCTCGCTCAGGTAGATTCGTACACGCTGAACGCTGTCGGATTGCATGGTGGTTTCCTGCTGCTATCGCGCATAATTGCTGCGATTATACCAGAGCGCGCCTCGCCGCCGCCATAGCCGCATGGTCAGATCTTCGCGCGGGGCTGCCCTGCGCTGTCTATGATGGACACTCGTAATAGCGCTGTGGTAGGGTACGCCGAAATGTGCTGGGAAACCGTTCTTTCTTGCGAAGGAATTGTGGTACCTTGATTAGCAAACCAGCGGAGCGCTCGCCCAGGGCGTGGGTCGGGCGCTCCGCTTTCGGCATATGCTGCCGATAGAAGGAGGCATGGTATGGCGGTTGTGCTTGAGCTGACGGCGATCACTGGCGATGAGCGCCGCAAGCAGTTTCTTGCCGAGAAGCGGGTGACCTCAATCGGCAGCGCCCCTGGCAACGATCTGGTGTTCTACGAGCGCCACGTCGAGGAGCGGCACGCGGAGATCCACCAGATGTTTGGCCACTTCTTCATCATCCCGCTCACGCCGAATGGGCGCGGCGTGTCGCTCAACGGCGTGCCGGTCTCGGGCCGCAGCCGTTTGGCGGCGGGCGATGTGCTGACGCTCGGGGCTACCAGCTACCGCATCTCCATCGGTAAGGCGAGCTAACCCTGCACCAGGGCCAGCTCGCAGCTGAACCCAGGCCCCAGCACCGCCAGCACCCCATACTCGCCCGGGCGCACCGACCCCTCGCGCAGAAACCGATCGAGCACGAAGAACACCGTGGATGACGACATGTTGCCGTGGTCGCGCAGCACGCCGCGCGTATGGCGCAGGCGCTCGGGGTCGATGCCCAGCGCATCCTCGTAGGCGCGCACCACCTTGGCGCCGCCGGGGTGCAGCACCCAGTGGGCCACGCTGTCGAGCGTGAGCCCGTGGGCGGCCAGCAGCTCGGCCACGTTGTCGCGCATCAGCGTCTGCACGATGTGTGGGATGCGCGGCGAGAACACCACACGCATGCCGGTGTCCACGATATCCCAGCCCATCACCTCGCGGGTGTCGGGCCAGAGCGTGCTCTGGGTGGCCAAGATGCGCGGCCCGGCCTGGGCCACGGCGTCGCCCTCCACCAGCAGGGCCGCCGCGCCGTCGGAAAAGAGCGAGGAGGCGATCAGGTTGCGCTTGGAGAAGTCGTCCCACTGGAAGGTCAGGCTGCACAGCTCGGATGTGACCAGCAGCACTCGCTCGGCGGGGTGGGCCAGGGCATAGTCGTAGGCGCGGGCCAGCCCGCCCACGCCGCCCGCGCAGCCCAGCCCCCAGATGGGTGTGCGGCGGGTGTGCGGCCCCATGCCCATGCGGTTGATCAGCATGGCATCCAGGCTGGGCGCGGCCAGCCCGGTGGTGGTCACGAAGATCAGGTGGTCGATATCGCCCGCGCCCAGCCCCGCCGAGCGCAGGCACTGCTCGGCGGCCTGCTGGGCGATGTCGGTGGCGACCTGGATGAACAGGTCGTTGCACTCTTTGAAGCTACGGGGCGTCTGGAACCACTCCAGCGGCGCGGCGATGGCGCGATTGTCGATCTGGGCGTGGGCGAACACGCTCATATAGCGGTCGATGCCGGGGAAGGCCGGGCCGAAGTAGGCGCGGGCGAAGTCGCGGGCCTGATCCTGCGCGACCTGGTGCGGCGGCAGCGCGGTGCCGATGGCGCGAATGCTGGGCATAGAATCTCCTTCTTGTGTATCCTGCGCTCTGCTCAGCAGGATGGCGGCCATGCTATCAGGAAAACGCACGATGTCGCTGGCCGGATTCAGCTTTCGCCTTTTTGGTGGCGCAAGCAGCGTGGGCGATCTGCTCTAGCCCGCCGCGCTGGCGCTGCGCCGCCTGCGGTACTGCGCGGGCGTCAGGCGCACCTCGCGCTTGAAGGCCTTGCGGAATGCGCCCTCGGACTCGTAGCCCAGCCGCTCGGCGATCTCCTCGGTCGGCATGCTGTCCTTTTTGAGCAGCCGGGTGGCGCAGTGCATGCGCCAGCGCGTGAGGTAGCGCATGGGCGGCTCGCCCACCAGCTGCGTGAAGCGGGCCGAGAAGGCCGAGCGCGAGAGCGCGACGGCGCTGGCTAGCTCCTCGACCTTCCACTGGCGCTCGGGGTGCTGGTGGATCAGGCCGACCGCGCCGCCGATTGGGCCGTCGCGCAGGGCCGCAAGCCAGCCGGTGGCCGCCGCATCCTGCTGCTCGATCCACACGCGGAGCATCTGGATCACCAGCAGTTCGGCGAGGCGGCTGAGCACCGCCCCTCGGCCTGGCTGGGGTGAAGCCGACTCGCTGGCGATCAGGTTGACGATGGCGGCGAAGGCTGGTTGCATGTGCCCGTGCGCGCCGGGGATGTGGATCACGTTGGGCAGCAGGTGCAGCAGCGGGAAGAGGCCGGGGTGCTCGAAGCGAAACGCGCCGCACAGCAGCGCCTGGTCGGTGCGCCCGCCCGCGCTGGGGAAGATCTCGTAGGGCTGGCCTATGGTGTGGTCGAGCGGGACGGTGTAGCTCAGCGGCGCGGCGGGGTCGTCGCAGATCGTGTGGGCCTGCCCCCTGGGGAAGAACACCACGTCGCCCTGCCCCACCTCGATGGCTCGCTCCTCGCCCTCCACAAAGATGTAGCCCGCGCCAAATCGCAGCATGTGAAAGACGCTGTCGCTCGATGCCAGGAAGGCCACACGCCAGCGCGGCGTCAGCTCGCGGCGCGAGGAGAGCCAGCCCTTTAGCTCTAGGCCGTTGAGCACATCGGTGAGCACATCCATCACGCCTCCCTCTCTGGACGATCAGACCCATATCTGCGATATTATAACCTTATCCGTCTTCTCTGTCCGCCCTAGAATAGGCGACATCGAATCAAGATCTGCAATATGGGAGAAGACAGATGAAGACGATCCTCTGGGCCACCCTCACCGCCAACGGCAACTACGCACGCTCACACGTGCAGCCGCCCAAGCCCGAGACGCTCGCCGATTTTGCCGACCACGTGCGCCAGGTGGGCAACTTTATCGTCGGGCGACGGACGTTCGAGAACTTCGCCGCAGGCGGGCCGAACAGCCCGAGCCCGTTTGCTGGGGTTGACATCGTGGTGGTCTCCCGCCAGCCGCTGCCCCTGCCTGCGGTCGCGCCTGACCCGCAGGCAGCGCTGGCCCTGCTGGAGGCCAAGGGCCACCAGACCGCGCTGATCTCGGGCGGCGAGACCCTGCACAACGCCTTTCTGGCGGCGGGGCTGGTGGATGAGCTGGTGCTGAACATCGTGCCCGTGCTGGAGGATCGCGGGCTGAACATCCTGCTGCGCGAGGGCGACTACCGCGAGCTGCGGCTGCTGGAGCAGCGCCCGCTGGGGTCGGGCATCATCCAGCTGCGCTACGCGCTGGCGCGGTGAGCCGAGGGTGAAAAAACGCCCCGCCGATGCACATGGCATCGGCGGGGCGTTGTGCTGTGCTAGGCCAGGGCCTGCGCGGCGGCCTCTAGGCGGGCCAGCGTGCGCTCCTTGCCTAGCGCCTCCAGTGTCTCGAACAGCGGCGGGGCCACGCTGCGGCCCGTGACGGCCACGCGGATCGCGCCGAAGAGCTGCCCGGGCTTCAGGCCCAGCTCCTCGCAGAGCGCGCGCAGCTGCTCCTCAAGCTGGGCGTGCGACCAGCCCTCGGCGGGGGCCAGCTTGGCGCGGGCGGCCTGGAGCGCGGCCAGCGTGCCCGCCTGGTCCATCTTCTTGGGGATGAGCAGCGCCGTGTCGGGGTAGCTCACATCCTTGAAGAAGAACTCCAGCAGCTCGGGGGCCTGCCCCAGCTCCTCCAGCCGCTCGTGCACCAGCGGCACCAGCGTGCGCAGGTAGTCGGCGCTGGCCTCGAACCCGGCGCTGGCCAGGAAGGGCAGGATCTGCTTGGCCACCTGCTCGGGCGAGAGCTTGCGGATGTAGATGCCGTTCATGTCGCGCAGCTTCTCGGGGTTCCAGCGCGCTGGCGAGGACTGCACGCGGTCGACGGTGAAGCGCTCGACGATCTCATCCCGCGTCATGATCTCGGTGTGGTCGTCGTAGCTCCAGCCCTGGAGCGCCAGATAGTTGAACATGGCGTCGGCCAGGTAGCCGCGCTCCCAGAAGCGGTTGGCGGCCACGTCGTCTTTGCGCTTCGAGAGCTTGCCCTTGCCGTCCTGGCGCAGCACCACGGGCAGGTGCGCGAACTGCGGCTGCTCCCAGCCGAAGGCGCGGTACAGCAGCACGTGGTAGGGCGCGCTGGGCACCCACTCGTCCGAGCGCAGCACGTGGGTGATGCCCATCAGGTGGTCGTCGACCAAGTGGGCCAGGTGGTAGACCGGCATGCCCGTGGTCTTGAGCAGCACGATGTCGTAGAGCTGGTCGTTGCCGATGCTGATGCCCTCCTCGCCGCCTCGGATGAGGTCGGTGAAGTGGGTGGTGCCCTCGGTCGGCACCTTCAGGCGCACGGTGTAGGGCTTGCCGGTGGCGGCCAGCTCGCGCTGCTGGGCCAGCGTCCAGTCGCGTTCGGGGCCGCGGAAGCGAAACGCCTTCTGGCCGCGCGCGTCGGCCTCGGCGCGCAGCTGGTCCAGCTCCTCGGGGGTGGTGAAGGACATGTAGGCGTGGCCGCTCTCCAGCAGCTGCTCGACGTAGGGCTGGTAGATCCCGGCCTGCTTGCGCTCGGACTGCACGTACGGCCCGTGTGGCCCGCCGATGTCCGGCCCCTCGTCCCAGGTGATGCCCACCCAGCGCAGCGAGTCCATCAGGTTGTCGGCGGCACCCTCGACAAAGCGCGCCTCGTCGGTGTCCTCGATGCGCAGCAGGAACTGGCCGCCGTAGTGCTTGGCGAACAGCCAGTTGAACAGGGCGGTGCGCACGCCGCCGATGTGGAGGTATCCTGTCGGGCTGGGCGCGAAGCGCACGCGCACCGGGCCGGTGATCTCTGCCATGGTTGACCTCATCTTGCTTGGCGCGCGCGGCTAGGCATAAAAATGCGGGCCAGTGGCCCAGGCTGCGCGCGACCGTTCATCTTCAGACTGGGGGATATTATACCTGAGAAATGCGCCGCTGCGCGCTCGCTCGGCGGCGCGGTTTGCCACCAAGACACCAAGGAAGAAACGGGGGCGCACCCCGCGAAGGCTTAGCGCATGATGTTTGCGCCTGTTTCGTTTGGCTGACCGCTAGCGCGCGGGGCGAGATGCCTATTGGGGGATTGAACGAGCGCGATGGGATGTGGTAGAATATTTTGCCGTTATATGTTGTTGAGGTTTGCTATACACAATTTTTACCACAGAACATATTTTCTAGGAAAAGAAAGGCAAGTGGGTGCATATTTCACGAATAGAAATTGTGAACTTTCGAAACTTCTCCAATCTGGAAGTGTTTTTAGGAGAGCATGCCGTAATAGTTGGTGAAAACAAGGTTGGTAAGTCTAATTTGCTATATGCATTGCGGTTAATTCTTGACCCCTCCCTTTCTGATTCTGCCCGGAATCTTCGTCAAGAAGATTTCTGGGATGGTCTTAATCGACCTCTTACTAAAGATCACCAGATCACCATTTCTATAGATATTACAGATTTCGAAAACAACGAAAATTTGTTGGCTATTCTGGCTGAACATTTGATTCAACCCAATCCGATGGTAGCTCGACTAACATATGTTTTTCAGCCGCTTCCAGGACTTCAGGGTAATCCGGTCAAAGATGCTGACTATGAGTTCTTTATATATGGTGGTGGCCGATTAGGAAATCGTATTAGTTATGAGGTTCGGCGACGCCTTCCACTTGAGTTGCTGCCAGCATTACGTGATTGCGCGAACGATCTAGAAAGATGGACACGCTCTCCTCTCCGACCACTCTTGAATAAAGCTGCTAGCACTATTACTCAACCTTTGCTTGAAGAACTTGCAAAAGGGGTAGATGAAGCTACAGAGAGAATAGCACATGTCCCTGAAGTCGATAAAGTTGCGAGATCTATCAGTAGTAAACTTGAGAGAATGGTTGGCTCAGCGCAGATGCTGGATAATGTTCTGAGGTTTTCATCGGCTGATCCGGATATGCTTATTCGAACCCTTCGATTGTTTATTGATGGTGGAAAGCGTGGGATTGGAAATGCTAGTTTGGGCTCTACAAATCTGCTTTACTTTGCGCTGAAGTCACTAGAGTATGACCAACTAGCAGAAGATGGAGATCGAGACCACACTTTCTTAGCAATTGAGGAGCCTGAAGCCCATCTTCACCCGAACTTGCAACGGTTAATCTTTCGGCATTATTTGAGGCCACGTGATGCCGCTGAGAACAATATGGTTGGACCATCCTCTACTATTCTAATGACTACTCATTCACCCCATGTAGTAAGTGTAACTCCTATAAAAGATCTCGTATTGTTACGGCGTAATAATTCTGGCAATGCAACAGAGGCTGTTTCAACCGTTGGCCTAAATTTTTCAGATGCAGACATTGCAGATTTAGAGCGTTATCTTGATATCAATCGAGGAGAGATTTTGTTCGCACGTGGCATCATCCTTGTTGAGGGTGATGCTGAACGATTTCTTCTTCCCGTTTTAGCTAGACAGCAGGGGATTGATCTAGATGAGTTAGGCATTTCTATTTGTTCTGTTTCTGGGATAAATTTTGGACCATATCTTAATTTGCTTGGTCCCAAGGGGTTAAATATACCCGTTATTGCATTTACGGATATGGACCCACCTAAAAAAGACGGAGAAGATCAAGAACCACAAGGACCTAAACGTGTAGCTTATCAGATGTTGGTTCATCTAATTGAAGAAACTATATACCAGGGAAAAGAACTTTACGAATTATTGTCTATGGCGGAAGAATATGGCATATACATTAACGGCTATACATTTGAAGTAGATTTATTTCAGTCAGGTCTTAGTAGTTCGTTTGCTACATCTATGGAAAGCCTTGATTGTAGTAAACCAGCTAAAGAAAGAATGAAAACATGGTCTGTAAACCCAGACTCTCTAGTTATAGAGAAATTTCTAAAAGATATCGAGAGTGTTGGAAAAGGAAGATTTGCTCAGAGACTTGCATCTATTATTTTAATGAATGATGCAAAGGAGTGTCCAGAATATATTGCTAAGGGTTTAGAGTATATCATTAGGAGGTGTCAATATGAATAAGCTTTCCTACATTATTGCATCTGAATCTCTTCGTGATAATGAAGGCCAATGGAGTGCGTATGAGTCCAAAGGTAACTGTGTTATTTTGGCTGGGCCTGGTAGTGGTAAGACTAAGACATTGACAATTAAGATGGCAAGAATGCTGGCTGAAGATATAAAGGCACCTCGAAGCATTGCATGTATTACTTATAACAACTACTGTGTCCGAGAATTGCAACGTAGGCTTTTAGATCTTGGAGTCTATGATGGCGAGAGGGTCGTGATTTCTACACTCCATTCGTTCTGCCTACAACATATTGTTATTCCATATGCCAATATTTCGGGGTTCCCTATCCCAGATATATTGAATGTAGCAACCACTGAAGAGCAAAATGAGTTTTGGGCGATAGCTGTAGCAAGGGTTTTCGGGTCTAGTGAGAACCCACGAGATTTGACGTTTAGACGCGATTTATATAGACACACGCATCTTGATAGAGATAAAGACCAATGGCATGCAGATGATGAGAATATTTCTAAGAGCATTGAATTGTATGAACAAGGTTTATTGGATTCTGGCCTCATTGATTTCGATATGATGATTATTTTTGGTTTAATGCTCGTTGAGAAGTATGATTGGGTGCGTAAATGCTTAAAGGCGCGATTTCCTATTATAGTTGTTGATGAATACCAAGATTTGGGATTTGCACTTCATAGGATTGTATTATCTCTTTGTGTAAAGGCAGGGATACGACTTGTTGCTGTAGGTGATCCAGACCAGTCTATATATGGCTTTACTGGAGCAGATCCATCTTTAGTGCAAGATCTGGCAGGAAAACCAGATATTGAGCGAATACAATTAAAACTAAATTATCGTTGTGGGTCGGCGATTATTCGTGCGTCAGAAATTGCTTTGGGAGAATATAGAGGATTCAGAGCTGGAACAGAAGAATCAGGTGTTTTGTATATTCATGAGAAGCCATCAGGCTTTGATGAACAAGCCAGTTTCATATGTAAAACCATTATTCCTGATGCTATTAAACGGCGGGAGGGAAGGAGATTTGGTGATATTGCTATTCTTTACCGAGATAAGTATCATGGTGATAAAATTTCTATGGCTGTGGAGAATGAAGGATGGGATTTTATTCGGATTGATCAAGGTAATCCATATATACGAACACCTATTATCTTTTGGTTAGAGGATTGTGCGGCTTGGTGTGGTGGAGGCTGGGAGATTGGTAATCCACATCTTTCTGAATTGGTAAGAAAATGGCAAAACTTTAATTATACAGTTACTACTGATGCTGATCGACGTATTCTACGTCATAATTTGGTGAAATTTCTATATTCTCACCGAAATACGGATCAATATTTACGAGATTGGTTATCTGAATTTCGAGAAGCTTGTCTAGATTTTAGTCTTAATCGTGAGCCAAGACTTCGGGAGGAGGTTATAGCTATATCAAAGTTGGCAGGTGTTTGTGATCTTGGTTCTCGTCTAGCCGGATTTACCGTATTGGCTTTTGGAGGGCAGCGGGGTACGGGCACTCATCTTAATCTAATGACACTTCATTCTGCTAAAGGTCTAGAGTTCGATGTAGTTATACTGCCGTTTCTTGAAGAAGGTATCTTGCCAAATTATCGTGCAAAAAAAGAAAAGCAAATGCAAGAAGAGCGTCGCCTTTTCTATGTTGGTCTTACTCGTGCTAGGCATGAAGTTCACCTTCTTTATTCTGGATGGTATTCGACACCATATGGTAGGCATATTAATGGAGGCGAGTCTCGGTTTATCACCGAAGTGAGACACTTAATATCCTAGCCTAGCGACGGCCCGCGCACCCTTGGGTGCGCGGGCCGTCGCTGTGTGTCCTACCCCGCCAGCCTCACCACTGCGCGATGCGCGGGTAGCCCGCGTAGTCGCCCAGGGTGGCCACGCAGGCCGCGCCCACGTGTGCCCCCATGCGCAGCGCCTCCTCCAGGCCCCTGCCGCGCAGGCGGGCGGCCAGGAAGCCCGCGTTGAAGCCGTCGCCCGCGCCCACCGGGTCCACGGGGCTTTCGACAAACTCGGCGGGGGCCGCCACCTGCCGCCCGCCCTCGCTGGCGATCGCGCCGCGCTCGGAGAGCTTCAGCACCACCAGCCCCGCGCCGCACGCGTGGCTGGCCGCGATGCTCTCCTGCTCGTCGGTCGTCCCCAGCACCGCCGCCGCGTCCTCGTGGCCCAGCAGGATGATGTCGGCCAGCCGCATGATCGGCAGCAGCGCCTCGCGGGCCTGGGCGGGCGACCACAGCCGCGCGCGGTAGTTGGGGTCGAACGAGACCAGCGCGCCCGCCTGCTTGGCCAGC
Source organism: Chloroflexia bacterium SDU3-3 (assembly GCA_009268125.1). Lineage (NCBI taxonomy): Bacteria > Bacillati > Chloroflexota > Chloroflexia > Chloroflexia bacterium SDU3-3. The sequence continues at coordinate 88,389 of WBOU01000018.1, forward strand.
TGCGCCGCCCGCACCACCGTCTCGGCGCACGCGCCGCCCAGCGCGGGGGTGATGCCGGTGAGGTGCAGCAGCCGTGCGCTGCTGAACATCTCGGGCGTCAGGTCGGCGGGGGCGAGCTGGCTGGCCGCCGAGCTTTTGCGGTAGTAGTAGACGCGGCGCTCGCCGTCGGGCAGCCACTCGCGGAAGAACACGCCGGTGGGCGCGGCGGGGTCGGTCAGCAGGTAGGCTGTGTCCACGCCCTCGCGCTCCAGGGTGCTGCGGATGCGCGCCCCGAACGGGTCGCCGCCCACCTTCGAGATAAAGCGGGCGCTCAGGCCCAGGCGGCAGAGCGCGATGGCCAGGTTCGACTCGGCCCCGCCGATGTCGATCTTCAGGGCGGCGGTGTCGTCGAGGCGCACGGGGTCGGGCGGGTAGAGGACGGCCATCGTCTCGCCGAGGGTGACAATCTCAGGCATGGGGTGCCTCCGTTGGCATGCAGCAGAGCTGCTGAAAGATCGCTGTGCTGGCTATCATACCGTATTTCAGAGCAGCGATTTCAGCTCCTCGGCGGCCTTCTTGGTCATGCCCGGCGTCGCGGCCAGCTCCTCCACGGTGGCGTTGCGGATACCATCCAGCGACCCGAAGCGCTTGAGCAGCTCGCGCTTGCGGCGCGGGCCGATCCCCGGGATCTCGTCCAGCGTCGAGCGGATGGCCGACTTGCTGCGCAGCGAGCGGTGGTAGTCTTTGGCGAAGCGGTCGGTCTCCTCGTCGATCTGGCGCACCAGCCGCAGCGCCGGGCTGTCGCGGTCGAGCACGATCAGCTCGGCGGCCCCCGGCAGCAGCAGGTCGAAGCGGTCGCGGTTCGGCCCCTTCACCACGCCCACGGTGGGGATGTGGGCGAACCCCAGGTCGCGCAGCACATCCATGGCCCCGCCCAGCTGGCCCACGCCGCCGTCGATCAGGATGAGGTCGGGCAGCTCGGCCCAGGTCTCGTCGCTGGCGCGCTGGGGCTGGAGCTTGCCCTCCTCGATGGTGGCGGTGTCGTCGGCTAGGGCGGCGGCTTCGTCCTCGGCGCGCTGGGCCGGGCTGGCCGCGTCGGCGGCGACGGGCGGCTGGCTGGCGCTCATGGGCGCGAAGTCGGCGGCTGGCTCGCCGCTGGCGTCGGCGGCGCGTTTCAGGCGTCGGCGCAGCACCTCTTGGATCGATGCCACGTCGTTTGGCCCCTGCACCGTCTTGATCTTGAACTTGCGGTAGCGGCTCTTCTTCGGCTCGCCGTGCTCGAACACCACCATCGCGCCCACGGCGTTGGTGCCCTGCGTGTTCGAGATGTCGTAGCACTCGATCCGCACCGGCATGGCGGGCAGGCCCAGGATGTCGCGCAGCTCGGCCAGGCTGGCCACCGCCCGCTGCTCGGAGTTCATCCACTGCAGGCGCAGCTCATCGAGCTTCTGGCGGGCGTTCTGCTCGGCCAGCTCGATCAGCTGGCGCTTGTCGCCGCGCCGTGGCACGGCCAGCTCCACGCGGTGGCCGCTCTTCTGCTGGAGCCACTGCGCGATGATCACCGGCTCCTCCACGTGGTCGGCCAGCAGGATGTTGGGCGGCACCTCGGCGGCGTTGTCGTAGAACTGGGTGAGGAACTGGCCCAGCAGCTGCTGGTCGTCCTCGTCCTCGGTGTTCTGCAGCGCGAACGGCTCGGAGCCGATCAGCTTGCCGCCGCGAATGTAGAAGACCTGCACCACCGCCGAGCCATCCTCGCGGGCGAAGGCGATCACGTCCTGGTCGGTGTCCACCGTGCGCAGCACCTGCTGGCGCTCGGAGAGCTTCTCGATGTCGCGGATCTGGTCGCGCACGTAGGCGGCCCGCTCGAACTCCATGTTCTCGGCGGCCTGCTCCATGCGCCTGCGCAGGTCGCGCACGATCTGCTCAGATTTGCCCTCAAGGAAGCGGCAGACCGACTCGATGGTGCTGCGGTAGTCGTCTTTTGAGACCAGCTCGGGCACGCACGGCCCCAGGCAGCGGTGGATGTCGTAGTACATGCAGGGCTTGCCCAGCTTGCGGTGGCGGGAGAACTTGTCGTCCTTACAGTCGTAGGGCGGGCGGAAGGCGAACAGCTGGTTGAGCTGCTTGAGCAGCCGCCGCGCCGCGCCCGCGTTGGCGTAGGGGCCGAAGTAGCGCGCGCCATCGTTCAGCACGGTGCGGGTGGTGAACACGCGCGGCCACGGCTCGTGCAGCGTCACCTTGATATAGGGGTAGGTCTTGTCATCCTTCAGCAGGATGTTGTACTTGGGGCGGTGCTGCTTGATCAGGTTCATCTCCAGCAGCAGCGCCTCTAGCTCGCTGCTGGTGAGGATGATCTCGAAGTCGGCGATCTGCGCCACCATCCGCCGCGTCTTGCCGCTCAGGCCGCGCTGCGAGCCGAGGTACGAGCGCATGCGGTCGCGCAGCACCTTGGATTTGCCCACGTAGATGATCGTGCCCTGGGCGTTCTTCCACAGGTAGACGCCGGGCGAGACCGGCACGTGGCGCATGCGCTCCTCGAACAGCTCGGGGTTGGCCACCGATGTATACTGAAGATTTGACATAAGTATGTGTTTCTTTGGTGAATTAGAACAAGTGTAGTATACCGTATCTTGCGGCTTTCTGGCCAAATGGGCAAGCTGGCGAGGGGACGAATACCACGAAGGCGCGAAGGCGGAAAAAGAACCGATTCACCACCAAGATGCCAAGACACCAAGCAATATGGCGTACTAGACCATACACTGCACCTTATTGCCACTCCACCATACCCACTCATCCCATGCGGCGAAGGTGCCGCTCGTGTTTTGCTGGCCATATGCACGAACGTTTGCCGCTAGCCTGCCGCATGGGAACGCCTGAAATTGGCGTCCAGGGGCCACTCCCCTGGCGGGGTTCCAAGGGCGCGGAGCCCTTGGTGCCGCCCGCACAGGGCACCCACCCACCAAAAGCGCGCCACTATCTTGATCGTAGCAGCACAGTCGCCCCGACACAGAAAAGCCGAAAAAGAGACACCCTATGAGTGAGCTGGCCCCGATGCGCCGCCCGCGCAGCGTACCCACCCATCATCCAAGCACTACTCCCATCATCGAGGCCGCAACCGGTCGGCCCGACCTGCAAGATCGCGTTCCAATGCGTAATATTACTATATTGACAAAGTTGATTAAGTAAGTTATGATTGTTTTCGCAGCAAACCATACTAACAATAGAGAACCACGGCCAGGGTGATGGATATGAGGTATATCTCCATATTTTGTAGCGCTTCAGCTACCAATTAGCAGCGATACCAGCATCAGCCCCATGAGTATGCGGCCTTACGGCATGGGTGCATAGGCCGAGCCTTGCCGTGCTTTTTCGGCGGGAAATGCGGCAATTAGGCGCATAGGTAGGTGATCGCAACCAGCGCTATTAAGTCGCTATTGGGGATTGAAAATAGCTCAATCATTCATTCATAGGTGAGATTCTGCTGTTTAGTGCTGATAGATGATACAGATCGTCCTCATGTTCTCAGCGGCACGTGATCAGTGCTTGTTCCGACCAAAGAGAGGGCTATGGGAAGATACCTTATCCAGCGGGTGCTCTCGATCATCCCCACACTCCTCGCGATGACGCTGATAACCTTTGCGGTGATGCACGCCATTCCCGGCAGCCCCTTCGACCCATCCACACGCGGCGGCAACGACCTCCCGCCCGAGGTGATCGCCCGCATCGAGGCCAGCTATGGGCTTGACCGCCCGCTGCCCCTGCAGTACCTGAGCTTTATCGGCGGCGCGCTGCGCGGCGACTTCGGCTACTCGTTCGCCAGCCGCTCGCGCACGGTGGCCGAGCTGCTGGGCGAGACCTTCCCGATCTCGCTGCACCTAGGCCTGATGGCCTTCGCGCTGGCGCTGGCGCTGGGCATCCCGCTGGGCATTCTGGCCGCCGCGCGCCAGGGCGGCATGGTCGACCACCTAGTGCGCCTGCTGACCATGCTGGGCATCGCCATGCCCAGCTTTGTGATCAGCGTGCTGCTCATCCTGCTGTTCGCGCTGGTGCTGCGGGTGTTGCCCGCCGCCAGTGTGCACTGGGAAGACCCGCGTGCCTGGCTGCTGCCCACGGCCTCGCTGGCGCTGGGGCCGCTGGCGATCTTCGCGCGCTACACCCGCGCCGCCATGCTCGACGAGCTTTCCAGCGACTATGTGCGCACCGCCCGCGCCAAGGGCCTGCGCGAGTCCTCCATCCTCTACGGCCATGTGCTGAAGGCCGCGCTGATGCCGGTGATCACGGTTGCCGGGCCGATCTTCGCCTCGATCGCCACCGGCTCGTTTCTGGTGGAGACGATCTTCAGCGTGCCGGGCATGGGCCGCTTCTTCGTCAGCAGCATCTTCGCAAAAGACTACCCCGTGATCATGGCGCTGGTGCTGATCTACGGCATGTTCCTGGCCTTTTCAAATCTGGTGGTGGATGCGCTCTACACCGTAGCTGACCCGCGTGCGCAGGGGGCGATCTTCTCGGCCAAGGGAGGGGCGTGATGAGCATCGAGCATAAGCTTTCGCGCGCGGTGCCGCTTGCGCCGCCTGTAGCGCAGCAGCCTGTGCGGCGGCGCGCGCCGCGCACCTTCTGGGGCGATGTGGCGCGGCGCTTCTGGGCGCGCAAGCCTGCGGTGGCCGGGGCGGCGTTTGTGCTGCTGGCCCTGGCGCTGGCCGCGCTCGCGCCGCTGGTGGCCCCGCGCGGGTACGCTGCGCAGGACTACGAGCACCTGCGCAGCTTCCCCAGCGCGCTGTACTGGCTGGGCACCGACACGGCGGGCCGCGACCTGTGGGCCAGGATCGTGTACGGGGCGCGGGTCTCGCTGCTGGTGGGGCTGGTGGTGCAGGCGGTGGCGGTGCTGGTGGGCGTGCCGCTGGGCCTGATCGCCGGGTTCTGCGGCGGGCGCGTGGATGCGCTGATCATGCGCGTGGTCGATACCTTCTACGCCTTCCCAAGCCTGCTGTTCGCCATCCTGATGATGAGCTGGCTCGGCTCGGGCCTGCAGAATGTGGTGATCGCGCTCAGCCTGACCAGCTGGCTGACGATCTGCCGCCTGGTGCGCGCCCAGACGCTCAGCATCCGCGAGCGTGAGTTTGTGACGGCGGCCCACGCGGTGGGCGTGCCGGTGGGCCGCATCCTGTGGGCGCATATTTTCCCAAGCACCTTCTCGGCCATCATTACCTCGGTGACGTTTGGCATCCCGCAGGCCATCCTGGCCGAGGCGACGCTGAGCTTCATCGGCATCGGCATCAACCCGCCCATGCCCAGCTGGGGCCAGATGGTGAGCGACAACATCCTGTACATCCGCTCGGCGTGGCACCTGGCGGTATTCCCCGCCGCGGCGCTGGGCCTGACCATGCTGGCCTTCACCGCTCTGGGCGACGGCCTGCGCGACGCCTTCGACCCCCGCGATAGGAACTAGCATCGCACCGCAGGCCAGCGCCCCGCGCTGTGGGCTGGCCTCTTCCCCTGGCGGACATGAAGGGCGCACCACGCATGTGCGCCTGGCCGCCGCATTGCCTGGATTCGCCCCACATAGGTTAGGAGAGACAGCACATGGCACGGAAGACCACCGAGTGGCTGGGTGATGGCGAGCAGCGCAGGCTGTTTGTGGAGCGGGTCGCCGAGACATCGGCGCGGGCGGGCGTCAGCCGCCGCCAGTTTCTGACGGCGCTGGGCCTGGGCGGGGCATCGGCCATTCTGGCGGCGTGCGGGGCGGCGAGCGGCTCGCCTGCCGCCGAGTTGACGGCGGAGCCTAGCGGCGCGGCGGGCGCGACCGAGGGCGCTGGGCCAGCGGCCACCGCCCAGAGCGCGGTGGTGGGCACCACCGGCAAGGCCGCGCCGGATGACCAGCAGGTGTTCCGAATCGCCTTCGCCACTGACCCAGCCAGCCACGACTTCAACAAAGATCTCTACTGCGGAGGCGAGTCGTCGCTGTTTGCAGGCCTCACCACGCTCTCGGCGGACTACGAGCCGCAGCCCTACGCGGCGGAGAGCTGGAGCGTCTCGCCCGATGGCACCGTCTACACCTTCAAGCTGAACCCCAAGGGCAAATGGACCAACGGCGAGCCGGTGACGGCCAAGGATTTTGTCTACAGCTTCCTGCGCCAGCTGAACCCCGAGACGGCGGCCAGCTACGCGGCCATTCTCTACGACATCAAGGGCGCGCAGGAGTGGAACACCGGCAAGGGCGGCAGCGCCGACGGCGTGGGCATCAGGGCGGTGGATGACACCACGCTGGAGATCACGCTGAAGGGGCCGCGCGAGTACTTCCCGCTGCTGGTGGGCTACGCATCCGCGCTGCCCGCGCACCAGGCCACGGTCGAGAAGTTTGGCGACAAATGGACCGAGGCCGAGCATATTGTGAGCAACGGGCCATTCAAGCTGATTCGTTGGGATCACAATAAAGAGCTGGAGTTTGAGCGCTACGAGGATTTCGCGCTGGCCGAGAAGCCCAAGCTGAAGCGCGTGCTGGCCTCGATCATCCCCAACAACGCAGGCCTGCTGCCCTATGAGAGCGACCAGATCGACTATCGCAACGACCAGGGCATCCCCGCCACCGAGATCGAGCGCCTACAGCATGACCCCGAGCTGAGCAAGCAGCTGGTGAGCGTGCGCCGACCGGCCACCGCCTTCCTCTCGCCCGAGGTGAACAAGCCGCCCTTCGACCAGCTGGGTGTGCGCCAGGCGCTGCAGCACGCCATCGACCGCGAGACTATCTTGAAGGTGATCTACGGCCTGGGCGAGCCTGCCTACAGTCTGGTGTCGCAGGATCAGCCCTACGCCATCGACCCCAAGGCACACCCCGAGTTTGCCAGCGCCTACACCTTCGACCCCGAGCTGGCCAAGAGCAAGCTGAAGGGCACGCCCTACGAGGGCGGCAAGAACTGGCCCGAGGTGACGCTGACGCTGCGGCCCGTCGGCCCCACCGGCAAGCTGGCCGCCGAGGTCATCCAGCAGCAGCTGGCCCAGAACCTCGGCCTGACGGTAAAGGTCGAAAGCCCCGAGGACAGCAAGGTGTTCATGGCCGACCTCTACGCGGGCAAGCAGCAGTTTGTCTTCTACATCTGGTATACCGACTACCCCGACCCCAGCAACCACTACAACGCCATCTGGTACGGGCAGTCGGCGCGCCGCCGCTTCGCCTGGAAGAGCGACGCCTTCGACAAGCTGCTGGATGCGGCGGCGGGCGAGCAGGACAAGGCCAAGCGCGCCGATCTCTACATCCAGGCCGAGCGGCTGATGGTGCAGGATGCGGCCTACATCCCGCTGTACTACGCCAGCGCGGTCAACGTGTTCAAGCCGTATGTGCAGGGCCTGCTCAGCGGCAAGTCGGGTCTGCCCGTCACCGACGGCAGTGTCTACCGCAACATGAAGCGCTACCTCTACATCGCCGAGCACTAGGGTAGTGTGGGGCGGCGGGAGCTACCCCGCCGCCCCGCCTCGCTAGCTCAGCCGCTCTAGCACCACCACGGGGATGATGCGCTCGGTGTTGCGCTGGTACTCCAAGAACCCTGGCATCTGCGCGCCCATCTGGTTGAACAGGCGCGTGCGCTCTGGTTCAGCCGCCACCGTGGCCCGCGCCTCGAATATCTCGCCGCCTAGCTCCACCTTTACCTGCGGGTTGGCCCGCAGGTTGTGGTACCACGCGGGGTTCTCCGGCGCCCCGCCCTTGGACGCGATGATCACCACACGGTCGCCATCCCTGGTGTAGGCCAGCGGGCTGACGTAGGCCTTGCCGCTGCGCGCCCCGGTGGTGTGCAGCAGCAGCAGCGGTGTGCCGCTGAACTGCCCGCCCACCACGCCGCCGTTGGCGCGGAACTCGCGGATCACCGTCGCGTTCCAGTCGTTTATCTCGCTCATCTTCTGCCTCCCTCGCTTGGTATGCAACACGGTGTTGTAGCATGATTCTAGCCACGCGCATCCCCGCCATCAACCGACAGAGGGCGCACATGTGCGGCATATGCAACAGAGGAGGCGAAATTGGTGCAGATCGCATACGAGGAGCGGGAGCAGGCCGACCTGCGGGTGCAGCGGACGCGCCGCCTGATCTTCCAGGCGTTTATCGCGCTGACGATCGAGCGCGGCTTCGGCAGCCTGACGGTGCGCGATATCGCCGAGCGGGCCGGGATCAACCGCTCGACGTTTTACCGCCACTATCTGGACAAATACGCCCTGCTGGAGGCCTACATGGCCGAGATCGCGGCGCTGACCGAGGCCGCGCCCGCCAGCGCTGGCGGGCGCGGCCTGCGCGGGCCGGTGGCGCTGCTGCGCCATATCCAGCAGCACGCCGACTTCTACCAGTCCATGCTGGGCAATCGCTGCGAGCCGGTGTTCGTCGAGCACTTCCGGCGCAACACCGAGCAGCACCTGCGCGCCTGGCTGGTGCGCCACGAGCAGGCGGGCGGCGCGCCAGCCGAGCTGTGGATACGCAGCCTGGCCTACGCGGGCATCGGCGCGATCCGCTGGTGGCTGGAGGAGGGGCGCGCGATCAGCCCTGAGCAGATGGCGGCCTGGATGGACGATATGACGGTGGGTGTGGCCGGGCCGCTGGAGAAGGGGCAGCCTAGCGCAGCTTAAACTCGGACAGGTGATCGACAATGTGCATGGTGAAGTAGCGGTCGTAGTCGGCCTTGTCTAGCTTGCCGAAGATCAGGTGCCGCTTGAGGTCGCCCTCCCAGGTGAGGAAGTGGTCGATCGACTCGACCAGCATGGACAGCCCGGCCCCCGCCGCGCCGGTGCTGGCGATCTCGGGCGCGCCCGGCACCGGCGCGGTCAGGTCGTGGCGCATGTAGCCCTGGCGCAGGAACGTGCCGATCACCAGCCGCCCCACGGTCTCCTGGATGATCACCGGCTTGTACGCGGGGTAGCCGGTCTTGGCGAAGTCGATGGTCTGGGCGCAGTGGACAAAGGTCTTGAACGGGCTCCAGTTTTCTTTCTCTACCTCGCGGTCGGCAAAGGTCTGGAGCAGGTAGTCGCGGGTGTCGTGCAGGTTGGCGAGCTTGGTCATGGGCGTGTCCTTTGATGTTGTGGTGGACTGAGTGTAGGCGTGTGGGAAGCCTGAGTCGCCGCTTTATGATGCAGCCAGCCCCAGCCGCTGGGCCGTGCTGGCATCCCCTACGGCGTAGATCTCCTCGTGCGGCGTCTGCAGCTGGCTGTAGCCAGATCGGGGCTGCACATGCTCGCGCTGCTGGGCCACAAACGCCGAGATATCCTCTATCTTGATCAGCCAGTCGCGGGCGTAGCGGGCCAGCGCCGTGCCGCGCAGCCCCAGCTGTATGGCGCGCCGCTCCTGCTTCGCCCCGCCTGGGTTATGGTCGGGGTCCCACTGGAGCCGCACCGAGGAGCCAGCTACCGCCGCAGCCCATGCCTGCTGATCGGGGTAGATGCTGGGATCGAAGGTAGAGTGCACGGCCTCGCTCAGCAGTTGGTCGAAGCCCTTGCGCCGGATGCGGATGGCCAGCGTCACCTCTTGGCCAGGCTTGGTGCCCCACCCCGAGCGGTACATCATCCACAGGAAATTGGTCTTGACCCAGCTCATGCGCGTGAAGCTGAACTCGCCGCCAAACGCCTGGTGCTGGGCGGCGAAGTGCCCGATGGATGGCTGGTAGGCCTGGTACACGATGATAGACTCGGCGTCGAACTGCGCGAGGATGTGGCGTCCAGCCTGGGGCCAGCGCTCCTTCTGCACAAGGTATGGCTCGGTAGAGAGATTCATGGTTGTGCTGGAATTCCTAACGTTTAACCATCTTATGTGCTAGCCCCTGTTGGTGAAGTATAGCATGCGCCATTGCTGCGTCTCTTGTGGGCTGCCGTGCCCGCGCGTGCTGCGCCATGGGCGTCGGCGGTATCGGTGAAGAGGACATAGAACACCCCCTGCCGTCGTCGGGTGCGATCAGCAGGGGGTGGGTAGGTTTCAGGCCAGGAGGAGGGTGTGTGAGAAGGCAACCTGCAATAGCTAGGTTCTGATAGAGTTAGAACCCACAGGGCGAACGCATTATGATTTTGCCTGAAAATTGGAGATTTCTCCCCACAAAGCAGGTAAAAATACGCCTATTTTGAGGGTGACGCCCCACTTTTCTAAAAGAGTATTTATTAGTTAGGTGTTGTGATGTCAAATCTAACATGAGCTTTATCGAATACCATGACTTTGCTGCTCATAGACATCACATAATCGCAATTCATAATGCGTTTGCCCTGGGGTGACACCCACTTACCAAAAATAAATGTATATTAGTTAGGTTAAGAGGTGGGAATCAAAAACAGATCTTACTGTATTATGAAACAAATCTCATATTAACGCAATCATCGTTAAATCTAATCCTTCCTGGAAAATTACCTTTATCACAAAACTGAAATACAGCATCAAATATACATTCTTTAGGCAACATTTGCGCGGTATCTACTTCAGTATAAGACGACATATAGTATATCGGTATAATTTCATCGGGATCACCCATATCATTAACGACATAGAATGGACCGAGTCCTCTACTACTTTCCCTGTCGATACCGTACATAAACTCTAAAAAGCTATATTTTTCGTGACCAACTGTGAAAGCTACATACAAGCTCTCATTTTCAAAAATTACAGATATAAGGAATGAGTATTCTTTTAATAAACCATATTCATCCAACTCAAGAACCTTATCTCTTATATTACCATCTAAAGGGTAAAAAACATTACCGTAATCCTTACCATATTCCCATTCTATATACTTAACTTTATAAAACATCAAATACCTCCATGATATATATTATCAAATAAACCACGAATATCAAACCCATCAGGGACAATTACTCTTAATTTAGACCCCAACGGCAACATTCTTGGAAGCAAGTTATTACAATTATTTATACCATTAGAACATGGATGGTTATTAATAACGAGTATAGCGTCCAAAACATTATTATCCCGCATCCATCCTGCAACTTGAGCCTCAACATGATCCTGAATCACGTATATTGCATCATTGCCTCTAACTAAACTTTTATCCTTACTATACTTATTCCTACCGCTCTCAAATATTTCGCTAATCCTATTACCGTATTCATCAACCAAATAACCAGAGGTTTTACCTGCACCCTGCCTATTAGGTAGTTCTCCAAAATACCACGACTCACACCCGGCATTATGCACCAGCGCCCGCTCGACGCCCACGAAGAAGGTGTGGGCGGTCGCGACGGTGAGATTGTACATCACCTGCGGCTCGGCATCCAGCCACAGCACCAGGGTGAGGGCGTAGCTGCCGTCGGCGCGGCGCACGTGCGCGCCATCCCACAGGTCGCCAGCAGCCACCCAGCCGCGCTCCAGCGTGGAGAACGGATGCTCGGGCGTGGTCTCCACGTGCTCGCCGCCCACGCTCAGGTGGACCTGGGCCGCGTCGGTGTGCAGCATCACGGCGGTCACGGTGTAGTAGCCGGTGGAGCGCGTGGTCTCATCCCAGGCCAGCACCAGCTCGCCCACCGCGATCTGGCTGATCGGGCGCAGACCCGAGGCCGTGCTCACCAGCGTGTCGGCGCTGAAGCTGCCGTGCCCGCGCGTGCTGCGCCATGGGCGTCGGCGGTATCGGTGAAGACGACAGAGAACACCCCCTGTGATCAACAGGTGCGATCAGCAGGGGGTGTGCAGGTTTCGGGCCAGGGAAAAATTAGTCGCCTTCCCGAAAGAGAAGCACTTTATATCGTTAGACTACACACAAAACGTTTCCAATCACGCACTAAACAATAAAGTAATCATTTAAGAATAATATAGTTTTACTGCCATACTATACCATCTTTTGGATTACCTGTTTCAAAAAAGTGCAGTAATGCCATTTTGGCATCATCCACCGGAATAGTATACTCCATTTGAACAACAGAATAGTGACCTCTATGATTAAATGTGAAGTAACCGGCACCCTCAAGGTGACTACTATACGCCCCTAACATCAATGGGTTATCTGCGTTACAAATAAATCCAACAGGACTCCTATTCGAGCCTATAACTATATACATACTTTTTTGCTCATCTAAATACATTTCAATAGATATAGGCAATTCCCCTTGAGATATATTAAATATTTGATCCATTAAAATTTTTATATCTTCAACCGATTTTACCTCAACTTTATTATCTTCATCCCACATAACAAAAGGTGTCATATCGAACTTCCCTCCACTATTATCAAATCACCACATTTGCATTAGAAGTATTTTAATAGTTCCTTAAAAGTACCAACGGAGATATTTTAACAATCTTATTAACCAACCAATATATCCTCTAACTAGGTTGAAAGATATATTGATTGGTTAATACTAATTATTTTAAGGTAATACTATTTTAGGATTCAATCCTGATGGAGGCCAAAGTGTATCAGATATCCCTACAAAAGGAGGAAGAGTAGTCCAAGGATCGCTAAGTTTCGCCCTCACATGTATTCGTAATATAGACCCTTCTGGTAACATATGGGGCAAATTAACCATACAACCATATGCTCCTGAACATGGCATCCGATTGATATACAGATCAGCTAATCGTATATTCTCATTTCGCATTATGGCAGCGGTATGGCCCTCCACATGAGCTCGGTTTGGCATAGCACCGCTCATACCAGGAGTATCACGCGGAACCATCATCCCAGGACCATTCTCTCCGCTCTCTAACAATATAGATTCATTGCCTGTATCAAGTATACCTGTAGTCTTACTCCCTTTAGTCCCATAAGGCGGTAATGCATCACCAGGACACCCGGCATTATGCACCAACGCCCGCTCGACGCCCACGAAGAAGGTGTGGGCGGTTGCGACGGTGAGATTGTACATCACCTGCGGCTCGGCATCCAGCCACAGCACCAGGGTGAGGGCGTAGCTGCCGTCGGCGCGGCGCACGTGCGCGCCATCCCACAGGTCGCCAGCAGCCACCCAGCCGCGCTCCAACGTGTAGAACGGGTGCTCGGGCGTGGTCTCCACATGCTCGCCGCCCACGCTCAGGTGGACCTGGGCCGCGTCGGTGTGCAGCATCACGGCGGTGACAGGGTAGTAGCCGGTGGAGCGCGTGGTCGCATCCCAAGCCAGCACCAGCTCGCCCACCGCAATCGTGCTGATCGGGCGCAGGCCGGAGGCGGTAGTCACCAGTGTGTCGGCGCTGAAGCTGTTGCGCAGGCACTGCTCCACCACCGCCTCGATCAGCTCGCCCGCCTCATCGGCCTTGTTCGCGCTGTGCTCCACGCCCTCCGCAAGCGTGTCATCCAGCACGCGGAACGCCGCCTTGCCCGCGTCGGCGACGGTCGTGCCCACAATTGTGCGTTCGGCCACCACGCTCTCGGGGCCGTAGGCGTAGAGCACCTGGGTGCCATCCGAGCGGATCTTGCCGTGGAGGAATCTTGGACTGCCGGTGTGTGGTCAGCACCCGCATGCTGACTATATGCCCAGCATCGTTGCTGTTATCGAGGTCGTTCTCGATACGTTCCTGTGTCAAGAACGCAGAGATTCTGCAATACGTATCGCCTCTTGAAACTACTACATGTTGTGATAAAATGCACATATCGGTTGCTATTCGTCAACGCGCAAAGGAGCACGTGCCATGCAACAGCAAGACCCTGATCGGGATGAGGAGCGTGACGAGCGCCCCCAGCCCATCACGCCGCGCCGCCCTGGCAGCTTTATCGACCAGCAGATCGCGCAGGCCGAGGCCGCCGGGCAGTTCGCCAACCTGCCTGGGCAAGGCCAACCGCTCCCATCCGCCGACGACCGCTTTGTGCCCGAGGAAGACCGGCTGGGCTATCGCATGCTGGGCACTACCGAGTTCTCGCCGCCCTGGATCGAGGCCCGCAAAGACATCGACGAGGAGCGCCGCCGGATCGATGGCTGGCTGGTGCACGCCAACGACCGCTGGCCCCACCTGGATGGCGCTGGCCGGACCAAGCTGCAGGGCGAGTTCCGCCAGAAGCTTGAGGGCCTGCGCAGCATGATTCTCGACTACAACCTGCGCGTGCCGCCGAGCGTGGGGCAGATGCGCGGCCTAGAGCTGGCCCGCGAGCTGCGGCGGCTGGGCGTCGAGTAGCGATCCGAATATGTCGCGGCAGGCAGCTCGGTGGGCTGGCCTGCCGCCTTTTTTTGACTGTCGCATAGCCCGTGTGCGGCGTTGTGAAGCCGCAGAGCGCCGATTATAGCCCGTGGTATAATGCTTCTATCGACCACGCTGTCGAAAGCCTAAGCGGTATATCGATACGCCTTTGGCCGTATCGCCAGCCGCTTTTTCTGTGTGCGATGGGGAGGATGTGCCCTGTTTTCCGATCTTGTCCTTGCGTTTAACGGCCTGATCACATCGGCGGTGGTGATCGTGGCCTTCTCGCTTCTGGCCTATATCGCCCTGCAGAATCTGAATGCCCCGATCGCCCGTGCGCTGTGTGTGCTGCTGGCTGGCGTGGTGGTGGTGTTTGGCGGCGATGTGCTGCTCTCCGAGGCCCAGCGCGAGAGCACGATCCTGTTCCTGCTGCGGGCGCAGTGGCTGGGCGTGGTATGCGTGCCTGCGGGCTACCTGCACCTGGGCGACGCGCTGCTGAGCCAGAATGGCCTAACTTCGGCGCGCCGCAGGTGGATGGTGCTGGCCGCCTATGGCCTGAGCCTTGTGTTCTTGGCGCTGGCGGTGAGCGGCACGATGGTGGTGCGCGATGGCGTGGCGCGCGGCCCGCTGGCCCAGTTTACCGCAGGCCCGCTGTTCTGGCTGTTCGCCATCTACTTCGCGCTGGCCTGCTTCGGCGGGCTGCGGGCGGTGTTCGAGGTGCGGCGCAGCGCGCTCACCGCCACGCTGCGGCGGCGGCTGACCTACCTCAGCTTTACCTTCTTCGCCCCGGCGCTGGCGGTCTTTCCCTACCTGGTGGCGGCGGGCGCGATCGCGATTTTTCCGACCTGGGTGCTGCAGCTGCTCTCGGCTGCGGTGAACTGCGTGGTGGCGGTGATGCTGATCGTGATGGTCTACTCGATCGGCATGCAGGGCCTGCTGCTGCCCGATAGGCTGATCAAGCAGGATTTCGTGCGCTGGGGGCTCTACGGCCCCTTTGTGGGCGTGACCCTGATCCTGTTTCTGCGCATGGTGCCGCCGCTGGCGCGCTGGATCGGTCTGCCGAGCGAGATGCTGCTGACCTTCGGCGTGATGGTGATGACGGTGATCATGCCTATTTTGGTCAGCCGGGTGCGACCCTATCTGGACACCCTGATCTACGCCCAGGACCGCGCCGAGATCGACTACCTGCGCGAGCTGCCGCGCCACACCTTCACCTACGCCGATCTGCGCAGCCTGCTTGAGAATACGCTGGTGGTGGTGTGTGGCGCGCTGCGGGTGGAGACGGGCTTTGTGGCCGCGCCCGATGAGGGCCAGGGCTATACGATCAAGACGCTGGTGGGGGTGCGGCGCGAGATCAAGCAGTTTGTGGCCGAGCACCCGCTGATCGAGGTGATGGCCCAGGCCCGCGCCGCGCCGCCCCACGAGCCGGGCAGCGTGCCGCCCACCGAGTCGTTTGTGCGCTGCAATGGGTTCTGCCTGCTGCCCCTGCGCGGCCCAGAGGGCGATTTCCTGGGCGCGCTGGGTGTGGCCTACCCGCAGGGCGGCCTAACCGCTGAGGCCCGCCGCCTGATCGGCGTGATGGCCCACCAGATGGAGCTGGCGCTGGCCACCGTGACCATGCAGCAGCGCCTGTTCGATACCCTGCGCGGCATGGCTCCCGAGATGGAGTCGCTGCAGAAGCTGAACACGCGGCTGGAGCAGGCCACCCCGGCCTCGCTAGAGGAGCTGGAGACCGAGGTGGCGCTGCTGCCCGAGTTCCCGCAGCTGGTGAAGGATGCCCTGGCCCACTACTGGGGCGGCGTGAAGCTGTCGGACAGCCCGCTGCTGGGCCTGCGCACCGTGCGCCGCGCGCTGGGCGACCAGGGCGGTAGCCCGACCAGGGCGCTGCAGGCGGTGCTGCGCCGCGCGATCGAGAACATCCGCCCGACCGAGCAGCTCGACCCCTCGGCCCAGGAGTGGCTGATGTACAACATCCTTGAGATGCGCTTCCTGCAGGGCAAGCGGGTGCGCGACACCGCCGAGCGCCTGGCGATGAGCGAGTCCGATCTGTATCGCAAGCAGCGCGCCGCGATCGAGGAGGTGGCCCGCCAGATCGCGCTGATGGAGGAGGCCGAGCAGCGCTAGTCGAGGTTCTATGTTAGGCAAGGCCACGGGCGTCGCCTGTGGCCTTCTCTCTTGTCGCGGGGATGTGCTGGGCCACGGGGAACTGCATAGTGAAGCCGCAGATGGCCAGCGCCAGCAGCGGCCTGAGCTGGCCGATGGGCGGAAAGTGCCGCTCGTCGGCGGTGACGCGCCAGGGCCGCAGCAGCCGCACCGCGCCGCGCGCGCTGGGAGTGGTCCGCTTCCAGCCGCCCTCGCTGGCCTGGATGATCGCGGGCGGCGCGGGCAGCCAGGCGCTGCTGGCGGGCAGGGGCGGGCCATAGGACTGGGAGTCGATGCTGAAGAAGGGCGAGCCGCCCAGCAGCGCGCTGAAGTGGCCAAGCCCCGGCCCCGAGCTGAAATCGGCCAGCCGCTTGGGGATGGCCCAGTTGGCGATACCGCTTGCCACGCTGGCCTGGGTGGAGACATAGATGCGGCTGATCGTCCAGCCGCGCTGGCCGCCCGCCGCCACCCTGCCGGGTATGAACAGCAGCTCGTGGTATGGCCCCACGCCCGAGGCGCTGTAGCGCACGCACATCACCGCGCCGAGCTGATCGCGCTGGGCGGGCACATCTGGCGCCCAGCGGCGGATGAAGCTGGCGGGAAAACGGTAGAGCAGCACGATGCCGCTGCCGTTCAGCTCCCATGGTGGCGGGACAATCTCGCTCATTTTTGCTCCTTTGCTTCTTCGGTCACTTGGTCGCTGAGCACCGCCGTGCGCTCGCGCCCCACACCCAGGCTGCGCAGCAGCCCGCGCAGGCTGGTGATCTGGCCAGCGCGCTCGGCGAAGGGAAAATCGAACTGGTGCTGCTGGGCCAGCGCCTGGGCGCGGCGGATGATCTCGGCGTGGCTCAGGTTGCTGCGGTCGCCGCCGATCAGCACAGCCCCGTGCTTGAGCGCCACCGCCGCGCTGTGGCGAAAGCTGGCCTCGAAGGTGGCCAGCTTCTCGGGGAAATGTGGGTCGGAGGCCAGCGTGTTGACGGCGATCACGCCCTCGGGGCGCAGGCAGCCCTTGCAGATGCGGTAGAACTCGCGCGTGGCCAGGTGGTCGAGGTCGTCGCTGGCGTCGCGGAAGG
The DNA here is from genome assembly GCA_009268125.1 of Chloroflexia bacterium SDU3-3. Lineage (NCBI taxonomy): Bacteria > Bacillati > Chloroflexota > Chloroflexia > Chloroflexia bacterium SDU3-3. The sequence continues at coordinate 105,654 of WBOU01000018.1, forward strand.
CGTCCATCACCAGGATGTCGTAGCGCTGCTCGGTGCGCTCAAGGTAGCTGCGGGCGTCGGATACCACCAGGCGCTGGCGCTGGTCGAACTGCAGGCCGAAGAAGCGCTCGGCCAGCGGGCCGACCCTGGCGTCGATCTCGATATTGTCGATGGTGGCCTGGGGCAGGTGGTGGTAGAGCACCAGCGAGAGCCGCCCGCCCGCCAGCCCCAGCAGGCCGATGCGGGCGGGCGCGGGCTGCCAGATCAGGCTAAGCGCCGCCGCCTGGGTGTACTCGGCGATCAGGTGCAGCGGGCGGCGCAGATCGATGCGCGACATAGGGCCATCCAGCTCGCCATCGCTATTGACAAAGTAGAAGTGGATCTGGTGGCCCTGCTTGATGATCCGAATGCGGTGTAGGGCGGTGGTCACATCGGCCAGCGTACCGTCAGGCATGGCGTGAAGCGGCCCGAGCCGGGCGGCAAGCTCGTCGATATGCTGTCGCTGCCACGGTGCTGCGGCGAGGTGCTGCATGGCTAGGTTGACTTCCTGTGGGTAGAAAGGCGTGTGCACTAGGTAGGGTCTACGCGTTCTTTCGTCACCAAAGATTCTTTACCACGAAGACGCGAAGACGCGAAAGTCGTATCACTGCTTTCTTCAAATCTTCATGCCTTCGTGGTACTGGCTCCCTTTTGTTCCTTGGAGTCTTGGAGTCCTGGTGGTGAAAAAGTTCTGCCGAACGAGAACGCATCGGCCCTGGTGCGCTCGGTGCTATTGTAGCACTGCCCGCCGCCTGTGATACAATCTACCAAAATACCAGCTTAGGGAAGGCCAATGAACCTCTCACGATTCGCGCGGTACGCATGGGGCGTGCTGGCATGGAATATTCTGGTGATCCTGTGGGGCGCGGTGGTGCGCGCCACCGGCTCGGGGGCTGGCTGCGGGGCGCACTGGCCGCAGTGCAACGGCCAGATCATCCCGCGCGCGCCCTCGGTCGAGACAATGATCGAGTTCTCGCACCGCCTGACGAGCGGCCTGGCGCTGCTGTCGGTGCTGGGCATGCTGATCTGGGCGCTGCGGGCCTTCCCAAAGGGCCATGCGGTGCGCCAGGCTGCGATCGCCTCGATGGTGTTTATGGTGATCGAGGCCCTGATCGGTGCGGCGATCGTGCTGCTGCGCTATGTGGCCCACAACCAGTCGCTGGAGCGCGGGGTGTCGGGCGGTCTGCACCTGGTCAACACCTTCCTGCTGCTGGCGGCGCTGGTGCTGACCGCCTGGTGGGCCTCGGGCGGGGCGGTGTGGCGGCTGCGCGGGCAGGGCCTGCTGGCCTGGCTGCTGGGCGCGGGCCTGGCCGGGGCGCTGCTGCTGGGGGCCAGCGGGGCGATCGCAGCCCTGGGCGACACGCTGTTCCCATCAGACTCGCTGGCCGAGGGCATCCAGCAGGATTTCTCGGCGGCGGCCCACCTGTTTGTGCAGCTGCGCGTGTTCCACCCCGTGATCGCGGTGCTGGTGGGGGCCTACTCGGTGGCTATTGGCTGGCTGGCCGCCCGGCAGCGGCCCAGCGTGGGCACGCGGCGCGCGGCGCTGGCGCTCACCGCGCTGTTTGTGCTGCAGGGGCTGGTGGGCGTGGTCAACCTGGTGCTGCTGGCCCCGGTGCCGATGCAGATCATCCACCTGCTGCTGGCCGACCTAGTCTGGATCGCGCTGGTGCTGCTGGCCAATACCGCGCTGGCCGAGCCTGCGGCGGTGGCGCTGCCCCGCATGGCCGAGGCCCAGCGCTAGGCCTTGCAGTGCGCGGCAGTTCCCCAACGGTGATGTGTGCTCTTGGGCGGCGGGCATATGCTCGCCGCTTTCTATGGCGTAACAGGCATGATCTCGCGATTTCGCTCTTGGCTCTCTGCTTCACCATCTGCCGTCGGCCCTCGCTCTCGCGCCACAGCGGCGCTGGCGCTCTCGGCAGGTGCGCTGGCCACCCTTTGGTCGCTGCTCGGCTGGCCGCCCTTCGCTGCCCGCTCTCCGCTGGCGCTGCTGTGGGCGCTGGCTGTGGCCCTGCTGGCGGGCGTGGCGCTGCGGCAGGGGCGGGCCGCGCGGCGCGATCTGTTCGACAGCGAGAATCGGCTGCGCGTGCTGCTGGCCCGCAGCGCCGAGGTGCTGGTGGTGGTCGACCGGCGCGGCCTGGTGACATTTACTAGCCCCGCCGCCGATCGGCTGCTGGGCCGCCCGGTGCTGGGCCTGCAGTCGCTGGACTTCATCCACCCCGAGGACCGCACCCGCTTCACTACCCTGCTAGCCGCACTGGCCGAATCTACCGAGGCCTCGCTTGCCGAGCTGTGCCAGGTGCGCGCCGCCAACGCGCACGGCTCGTGGTGCTGCACCGAGGTCACGGGCGCGAGCGCGCTGGCCGAGCCGGGGGTGGGCGGCATCATCCTCAGCTTCCACGACCCCAGCCAGCAGCGCGCGGTCGAGCGGGCATTTCGCGAGAGCGAGCAGCGCTACGCCGCCGTGGTGGAGGCCATCGCCGAGGGTGTGATAGCGATCGACGCCAGCGGGCGGGTGGTGCTGTGCAACGCCAGCGCCGCCGCGATCTTTGGCTCGACGGTGGATCTGGTGCTGTCCTGCAAGATTGAGTCGGCCCCGCCGCTGCTGTTCGACATGGCGGGTCGCCCGCTGGGCCTCGACGACTTCCCTGCGCTGGCGACCCTGCGCACCGGCCAGCCGATCTGCCAGTTTCTGTGCCGCTTCCAGCGGCCTGGGCACGATGCCCGGGTGTTTTCGGTCAGCACTCAGCCGATCGTGCGCCCCGGCGAGCCGCTGCCCTACATGGTGGTCTGCTCGATCAGCGATATCACCGACACGCGCGCGGCCAGCGAGGCGCTGCGGCTGCACGCCAGCCGCCTGGAGTTCCTGCGCCAGATCGACCGCGCCATCCTCTCGGCGCTGCAGCCCGAGGCCCTGGCGCACACGGTGCTGGACCAGATCCGCAGCTCGGTGCGCTGCGAGCGGGCGGCGGTCGCGCTCATCCACCCCGACCAGCGCGAGCTGCAGATCCTGGCCATCTCCGCCGATGCCCCCGACGACGCCCAGCTAGGCCGCCGGGTCTCGCTTGGTAGCTGCCCGTTTGAGTCAATATTCACCTATGGTATGATTTCGGTCATTGATGACCTGCAGGCGAGCTACGATGGCGACCCGGCGCTGGCGCATCTGCACGCCGCAGGGTTCCGCAGCTGCATGGCCGTGACTCTGTTTGCGAACAACGAGCTGATCGGCCTGGTGCACCTCTCCTCGCCGCGCGCCAGCGCTTTCACCCAGGCGCAGGGCGCGCTGGTGGTCGAGCTGGCCAACCATCTCGCGGTCGGCCTGCAGAACGCGCGCCTGTTCAGCCAGGTGTCGGCGGCCAACCAGCGGCTGCGCTCGCTCTCGCGGCAGCTGATGGGCGCACAGGAATCCGAGCGGCGGCGGATCGCCCGCGAGCTGCACGACGAGATCGGCCAGGCGCTGGCCCTGATCAAGCTGAACATCCGGGCTTTGCAGCGCATGGAGCTGCCCGAGACCGTGTCGCTGCGCCTAGAGCAGAGCCTGGGGATCATCGAGGAGACTCTGCTGCGGGTGCGGCAGATGGCGCTCGACCTGCGCCCGGCCATGCTGGATGACCTGGGCCTGGCCTCGGCGCTGCGCTGGTATGTCGATCAGCAGGCCCGCCTGGCCGAGCTTGAGGCCCGCTTCGACCTGCCCGAGGCCCCGCCGCGCCTGCCCACCGAGATCGAGACGGCCTGCTTCCGCATGGTGCAGGAGGCCCTGGCCAACACGGTGCGCCACGCCAGCGCTAGCCAAGTCTCCATCCGCCTTGAGCAGAGCGACGACGAGCTGCTGCTGAGCATCAGCGACGATGGCGTGGGCTTCGACCCCGCGCCGGTGCTGGCCAGCATGCGCCAGGGCGGCAGCGGCGGCCTGCTGAGCATGCACGAGCGTCTGCTGCTGTGCGATGGCCGCCTTTCAATCGAATCATCCCCAGGGCACGGCACTACGCTGAGCGCCTGGGTTCCGCTACAGGCGGGCGTGACGGCACCCGACGCGCCCACGGAGGGGAGACATGGCACCGATTCGCATCCTGCTGGCCGATGACCATCGGCTGTTCCGCGCCGGGGTGCGCGCGCTGCTGCAGCCGCTGGATGATATCGTCATCCTCGGCGAGGCCAGCGATGGCCCGGGCGCGCTGGAGCTGATCGACCGCCTCGGCCCCGATGTGGTGCTGATGGATATCGCCATGGCGGGCATGAGCGGGCTGGATGTGGCCCAGGCCCTAGTGCGCGCCGCCTCGCCCACCCGCGTGATCTTCCTCTCCATGCACGCCAACGAGGAGTATGTGGTGCAGGCCCTGCGCGTGGGGGCGGCGGGCTATGTGCTCAAAGATGCCGACACCGTCGAGCTGGAGCTGGCCATCCGCGCCGCCGCTCGTGGCGACATCTACCTCAGCCCCTTTGTCTCGCGCCAGGTGGTCGAGAGCTATGTCCAGCGCACCCAGCCCGACTCCCCCGCCCCGCTCAGCATCCGCCAGCGCGAGATCCTGCGCCTGATCGCCGAGGGCCACTCCACCCAGGAGATCGCGCTGCAGCTTGGCCTGAGCGCCAAGACGGTGGAGAAGCACCGCGCCCAGCTGATGGAGCGGCTGGGCATCTACGATATCGCGGGGCTGGTGCGCTACGCCATCCGCGCGCGGATCATCTCGGTCGATGGATAGGCGGGTAGGAAATCTGCTACTGCACAGGTAGGAAAATCCTACTAGGCATGGCCAGTCTTCCTGGGCTATCCTTACTGCGAGATGAAGACTAGCGGTATTAGGTATATTCCCTATGATCCACGTACTGATCGTTGATGACAGCCCGGCATTTCTCGATGTGGCCGCACACGAGATCGGGCGCATCCCCGGCTGCGCTGTCGCCGGGCGCGCCGAGTCCGGGCGGGAAGCGCTGGCCCGCGTCGCCCAGCTTCACCCCGACCTTGTGCTGCTGGATATTGCCCTGCCCGACATGTCGGGCATCGAGGTGGCCCAGCAGATCAAAAAGCTCCAGCTGGCCACGCGGGTGGTGCTGGTCTCGCTGTCGAACTCGGCTATCTACCGCGCGACGGGCGAGGCGGTGGGGGCCGACGGCTTCATCCCCAAGGATGAGATCGACACGCAGCTGCCCGCGCTGGTGGCGCGCCTGTTCCCCGCCGCCAGCGCCGCGCACGCCCCCGCCGCCACCCCGCCCGTTCCCGAGGAGCTTGGCCCGATCTGGGAGGCCAGCCCCTGCGCTATGCTGCTGGCCGACATGCAGGGCGTGGTGGTGGCGCTCAACCCGGCCTGCAAGCGCCTGTGCGGCTACGAGCGCAGCTCGCTGCGCGGCGCTCCGCTAGAGTCGATCGTGCTTGACCCAGGGCGGGCGCGCACCCTGCGCGACATGCTGGCGGCAGCCCAGCCCAAGGTGCCCACCCCGCCGGTCGAGCTGGCCATCCGCCACGCCGATGGCAGCGTGCTGCACGCCGAGGCCCAGGCCTCGCTGCTGTGGCGCGAGCCAGAGTCGCTGGTGCTGTTCACCCTGCACAACCTGACCGAGCGCAAGTTCCTTGAGGCCAAGCTGCGCCAGCACGAGGACCAGCGCCGCCAGTGGGAGCAGCAGATGCTGGAGACCCAGAAGCTGGAGCGGCTGGGCCTGCTGACCGGCAGCGTGGCCCACGATTTTAACAACATCCTCACCAGCATCAAGGCCTACGCCGATCTCTCGCTGCTGGAGCTTCCGCCCGACTCCGACGCCACGCGCGAGTCGCTCAGCGCGATCAGCAGCAGCGCGCGCTACGCCATGAACCTCACGCGCCAACTGCTGAACGCCACCGGGCGGCGCAAGCAGCAGCGGCTGGCGATCGACCTGAGCCAGTTTGTGCGCGACCTCGACCAGCTGCTGCAGGTGGCCTGCACCAAGAACTGCTCGCTGGTCTACCACCTGGCCGAGCGCATGCCGCCGATCGAGCTGGACACCGCCCAGCTCATCCAGATCGTGCTGAACTTTGCCGTGAATGCCTGCGAGGCTATCGGCGAGGATGATGGCACGATCATCATCACCACCGAGGTGCGCGATCTGGCGCGCGAGCAGCTGGGGCGGCTGCTGTTTGGCGGCGGCCTGGCCCCTGGGCGCTACATCGGGCTGTCGGTGTCCGACACCGGCTGCGGCATGGATGCCGCGACGCTTGAGCGCGTGTTCGAGCCGTTCTTCACCACCAAGGCCCACGGGCGCGGCCTCGGGCTGGCCTCCACCCAGCACATCGTGCGCGAGATCGGCGGGGCGATGTATGTCGAGAGCGCTCTGGGCAAGGGCACGATCTTCCAGGTGTGGTTTCCCATCGCGCCGTAGCGGTGGCGGAACGATCTGCCGTGGTGCTGGAACGATCTGCAGCGGTGCAAGAAGGATCTGCCGTGGTGGTGGAACGATCTGCCGTGGTGGTGGAACGATCTGCCGTGGTGGTGGAACGATCTGCCGTGGTGGAGAAACGATCTGCAGCGGTGGTGGAACGATCTGCCGTGGTGCTGGAACGATCTGCAGCGGTGCTGGAACGATCTGCAGCGGTGCAAGAAGGATCCGCCGTGGTGCAAGAAGGATCTGCAGCGGTGCAAGAAGGATCTGCACCAGTGCAAGAAGGATCTGCAGCGGTGCAAGAAGGATCTGCAGCGGTGCAAGAAGGATCTGCAGCGGTGCAAGAACGATCTGCCGTGGTGCAAGAACGATCTGCCGTGGTGCAAGAACGATCTGCCGTGGTGCAAGAACGATCTGCCGTGGGGCAGTTTTAGCAAAAAGGCGGCCTGGGGATTTCGCCCCAGGCCGCCTTTTGCGCTATTGCTGGGCTAGATGCCCAGCGCCGTCGTCACCTCGGCCAGGAACGACTGCTCCTCCAGGCTCATCTTGGTGCCGCCCAGGCCCCAGAACGAGCCTTCGTTGGCGGCGTTGGCCACACGCTCGCCCACCAGCAGCAGCCAGCGCTTCAGCTCGGCGGCCTGCTGGGCGGTGGCGCGCTGGCCCAGTTGCTCGGCCACCTGGCGGCAGGCCGCCAGCGCCTCGGCGCGCAGCACCGAGGCGTCGGTGCCCTTCTGCATGCTGATCAGCTGCTCGATCGAGAGCGACTTGCCGGTGCTGCCCTGCAGCATGGTGCGCAGCAGCGTGTTGGCGGGGAACTTGCGGCCCGCCGAGCGTAGGATGGAGAGGATCATCTCGCCCTCCTGCATGGTGTCGGTCAGGCTGCCCTCGGTGGTGTGCATCATCGCAATGCCGATCAGGGCGGCGGCGCGGCGGAACTGGTACATGTCCTCGCTGGTGGGCGTGAAGCTGGTGCGCAGCGCGCGGTTGGCCTGCTCGGCCTCCACCTGCTGCTCGGCCTCGCCCAGCCCAAGCTCGGCCTCCACCGGCGCGATCTTCCAGATCTCATCGCAGTACTGCTGCATCGAGCGGTCCGACGAGAAGAAGCCGCAGCGGGCCGCGTTGATGATCGACTTGCGCACCCAGCTCTCGCCGTCTCGGTAGGCCTGCTCGGCGACATCTTGGCAGCGGATGTACGACTCGTAGTCGGCCATCAGCATGTAGGTGTCCTCGTTCAGCAGGTGGTCAACGATCGGGCGGAACAGGCTGCTGTCGCCGTTCGAGAAGAAGCCGCTGGCGATCTGGTCGATGGCCTGGCGCAGCTCGCCGTTGCGCTCGTAGTAGCCGCGCGGCCAGTAGCCCTTGGCCTTGTGCTCGAACACCTCCTCGGTGCTCAGGCCGAACAGGAAGAAGTTCTCCTCGCCCACCATGTCGCGGATCTCGACATTCGCGCCATCCAGCGTGCCGGTGGTCAGCGCGCCGTTCAGGGCGAACTTCATGTTGCTGGTGCCCGAGGCCTCTTTGCCCGCCATCGAGATCTGCTCGGACAGATCGGCGGCGGGGTAGATCTTCTCGGCCAGCGAGACGTTGTAGTTTGGCAGGAAGACCACCTTGAGCATGCCGCGGATGTCGGGGTCGTTGTTGATGATCTGGGCCACGTTGTTGATCAGCTTGATGATCAGCTTGGCCATGCGGTAGCCGGGGGCAGCCTTTGCGCCGAAGATCACCACGCGGGGCGTGACGCTGGCCTCGGGGTCGGCCTTGAGCCGATTGTAGAGCGTGATCACGTGCAGCAGCTTGAGGTGCTGGCGCTTGTACTCGTGCAGGCGCTTGACCATGATGTCGAAGATCGAGTCGGGGTTGACCAGGATGCCGGTGCGCTGCTGGATGATTGCGGCCAGCTCGACCTTGTTGGCCTGCTTGATCCGCCACCACTCGGCGCGGAAGGCCGGGTCGTCGGCCAGCGGCTCCAGCTTGCGCAGCTGGTCGAGGTCGGTCAGCCACTCGTCGCCAATTGTCTCGCTCAGCAGGCTGGCCAGGCGTGGGTTGGCCAGGCGCATGAAGCGGCGCGGTGTGACGCCGTTGGTCTTGTTGTTGAACTTGTGGGGCCAGAGGTCGTAGAAGTCGTTGAGCACTGTCTCCTGCAGCAGGCGGGTGTGCAGCGCGGCCACGCCGTTGATCGAGTAGCTGCCCACGGCGGCTAGGTGGGCCATGCGCACCTGGCGCTCGCCGCCCTCCTCGATGATCGACATGCGGCGCAGGCGGTCGCCGTCGCCGGGGAAGCGGGCGCGCACCTCGGCCAGGAAGCGCTCGTTGATCTGGTAGATGATCTCTAGGTGGCGCGGCAGCAGGCGCTCGAACAGGCTGACCGACCACTTCTCCAGCGCCTCGGGCATCAGGGTGTGGCAGGTGTAGGCGAAGGTGCCCTGGGTGATCTTCCAGGCGCGGTCCCAGTCCAGCCCGTGCACATCCACCAGCAGGCGCATCATCTCGGCGATGCCGATGGTGGGGTGGGTGTCGTTTAGCTGGATGGCGGCGCGGTCGGGCAGGCGGTCGAAGTCGCCCTGGGCCGCCGGGGCGCGCAGGATGTCGGCCAGCGAGCAGGCCACAAAGAAGTACTGCTGCTCCAGGCGCAGCTGCTTGCCCTGCGGGGTCGAGTCCTCGGGGTAGAGCACCTTCGAGATGTTTTCGGAGCGGGTCTTGTCCTCCACGGCGCGCTCGTAGTCGCCCGCGTTGAACGACTGGAGGTTGAAGGAGTGGTTGGCTTTGGCGCTCCACAGGCGCAGGGTGTTGACATTGCCGGTGCGGTAGCCGGGCACCATCATGTTGTAGGGCACGCCCAGCACGCTGCGCGCGTGCTTCCAGCGGCGGCGCAGGCGGCCAAACTCGTCGGTGTAGCTCTCCACCGTGCCGCCGAAGCCGATCTCGATCTCGGTGTCGGGGTGGGGGAACTCCCAGGGGTTGCCGCGCTTGAGCCACTCGTCGGGGTGCTCGGTCTGCCAGCCGTCCTGGAAGCTCTGCTGGAAGATGCCGTACTCGTAGCGGATGCCGTAGCCGATGCTGGGCATCTTGAGCGTGGCCAGCGAGTCGAGGAAGCAGGCGGCCAGCCGCCCCAGGCCGCCGTTGCCCAGGCCTGGCTCGGCCTCTTGCGCGGCGATCTCGTCCATGTTCAGGCCCAGCTCGGCCATGGCCTGCTTGGCGGTCTCGGTCAGGCCGGTGTTGAGCAGGGCGTTTTCGAGCTGGCGGCCCAGCAGGTACTCGGCGGAGAGGTAGTAGATCGTCTTGGCGTTTGCCGCCGCGTAGGTGTGCAGCGTCTTCAGCCAGCGCTGGATGAGCCGATCGCGCACCGTGTAGCTGAGCGCCATGTACTGATCGTTCGGCGTGGCGAAGCTGATGTCTTTGCCCTGCAGGTAGGCTAGGTTGTCCAGAAAGGCGCGCTTGAAGGTATCGACGGTCATACCTGTGCGGGTATGGACCTCACGCTGTGCCGTCATGCTGTCTCCTCGTAAGCCTAAAGATTCAAACAGATACCGTAGCAGTGCTACGGCAGGTGCTGCGTCGCTATAGGAGCTAAACCGGTTAACCCCATACTAGTATAGGATGCTTGCTGGTGGCGTGCAACTGGCGCACGGTAGCGAAGCCAAAACCGCCGCGCCTGCGCTGGGCGGGCGTGCGCTTGTGTTATAATGCCCGCTTGGTATACCAGGGCAGCAAGGCACCCGATGCTGCCACCCGTACTGTGTATCGTAACACGTTGAGAACGGACGAATGATTACAACAAGCGAACTAAAAAAAGGCGTTGTGCTACTTATGGAAGGCGATCTGCTGCGGATCGCCGACTTTCAGCATGTGAAGCAGGGCCGAGGCAGCGCCTACGTGCGCCTGACGCTTCGCAACGTGCGCTCGGGCGCGACGGTGACGAAGACTGTGCAGGCGGGCGAGAAGTTTGACACCGCCGATCTGGATGTGCGCAAGGTGCAGTACCTCTACCGTGAGGGCGACGACTTCTACTTCATGGACAACGAGACCTTCGAGCAGCCGATCGTGCCCGCCGCGATCATCGGCGACGCGGCCAGCTACATCCGCGAGGATGACACGGTCTCGCTGCTGACATACGAGGGCGAGGTGCTGGACATCTCGCTGCCGCCCAGCGTGGTGCTAGAGGTGGCCGAGACCGAGCCGGGTTACAAGGGCGACACCGCCTCGGGCGCTATGAAGCCCGCGATCATGTCCACCGGCCTGCGGGTGATGGTCCCGCTGTTTGTGGGCGTGGGCGAGCAGCTGCGGGTGGACACGCGCACGGGCGCCTACATCGAGCGCGTCGGCTAGAGGGCTTGCACAGGGCCAGGGCGCACCGGCTGGCGCGCCCTGGCAGCGCTATTCCGACTGTTGTTTTTGAACTTTTGCGGAGCGACCATGACCGACATGCCCCAGGATCAGCAGGGATCAGCCGATGAGTTTGGCCTCGAGGCCGTGCGCGAGCTGCTGCGCCTGATCAGCGCCACCGATGTGACCGAGATTCAGATCGAGCGCGGCGCGACCAAGCTGCATATCAAACGTGGCCAGCAGGTGGCTGCCGCCCCTGCGCCCAGCTTCGCCCCCGCACCCAGCTCTACCGCAGCCGCCGCGCCTGCCGCCGCGCCCGCCGCTGGCCACGCCGCGCCTGCTGAATACGAGCCGCCAGCGGGCAGCTCGACGATCGTATCGCCGATGGTCGGCACCTTCTACTCGGCCAGCACGCCCAAAGACCCCGCGTTTGTGAACGAGGGCGACCTCATCCAGGCGGGCGATGTGGTGGGTATCGTCGAGGCGATGAAGATTATGAACGAGGTCGATAGCGAGTTCTCGGGCCGGATCGCGCGAATCTTGGTGACGAACGGCCAGCCGGTCGAGTACGGCCAGCCGCTCATGATCATCGAGCCAGCCTAGCCGCACCCCCTATCTACATGCAGGGCGCAGGGCTGCCTGTGCCGCTGCATCTTTTTTTCTATGCAGATTCTTTCGGTCTCTCATCTGAACAGCTACCTGCGCGAGCTGATCGACGCCGACCCCATCCTCAGCGATGTGTGGGTCGAGGGCGAGATCTTCGACTTTAAGCAGGCGTCGTCGGGCCACTGGTACTTCTCGCTGAAAGAGGGCGAGGCCACATTGGCGGCGGCGTGCTGGCGCTCGAACGTGGCGCGGATCGGCTACCGCCCGCAGAATGGCGAGGCCGTGCTGGCCCACGGGCGGGTGGGCTTCTACGAGGCCAGCGGCAAGCTGCAGCTGTATGTCGACATGATCCGCCCTTCTGGGGTGGGCCTGCTGCACGCCCGCTTCGAGGAGCTGAAGGCGCGCCTGGGCGCAGAGGGTCTGTTCGACGCCTCGCGCAAGCGCGAGCTGCCCGGACTGCCACGCCGGATCGGCGTGGCCACCTCGCCCACCGGCTCGGTCATCCGCGACATCGAGAACGTGCTGCGGCGGCGCTACCCGCTGGCCCAGCTGGTGCTGGCCCCCTGCAAGGTGCAGGGCGACGGCGCCGCCGACTCGGTGGTGGAGGCGCTCTACGCGCTGTACGATCAGGCGGTGGATGTGATCATCGTGGCGCGCGGCGGCGGCTCCGCCGAGGATCTGTGGTGCTTCAACGAGGAGGTGGTGGCGCGGGCGGTCTACGCCAGCCCGGTGCCGGTGATCAGCGGCGTGGGCCACGAGACCGACGTGACGATCATCGACTACGTGGCCGACCTGCGTGCCCCCACGCCCAGCGCCGCCGCCGAGCTGGTGGCCCCCGAGATCGACGCGCTGGCCGCCGCCGCCGAGGACATGCGCCTGCGCATGGAGCAGGCCCTGCGCGAGCAGATCCGCCAGGCCCGCGACGAGGTGGCGGGCGTGCGCCGCCGCATGGAGTCGGCCTCGCCGCTGGCCCGCGTGATGCGCGACCGCCAGACCATCGACAACCTGCAGCGGCGCATGGCGGCCTCGCTGGGCCACCGGATCAGCCTGGGCCGCGCGCGCGTGGATGGCCTGCGCGCCCACCTGACCGCGCTCAGCCCCCAGGCCACGCTCGATCGCGGCTACGCCGTGGTGCGCCGCCTGGCCGATGGCGCGGTGGTGACCGACCCCGCGCAGGTCGCCCCCGGCGAGCCGCTGGAGATTACGGTGCGCCATGGTACTTTTGGGGCATCTTCCGATTCGCAGGCTTGACAACCCCCCGCAGGCCAACTAGAGTGCATACAGGACTTTTTCTGGCTTCCCAATGCACTGGGCCGCGCCTGGTTGTTATGGCATAGGCATACGAGGAATGACATGACAACACCCACCGAGGTGCAGACCTACGAGACCTGCTACACCCGCATGCAGGAGATCGTGGCGCGGCTGGAGGCGGGCGAGCTGCCGCTGGCCGAGGCCATGGCGCTCTACGAGGAGGGCACGCGGCTGGCCGCCACCTGCCAGCAGCTGCTCGACGCCGCCGAGCTGCGCATCCAAGAGCTTCGCATTGGGGGGGCCGCCAGCTCCGAGGAGTAATCGATGGTTGCCGAACAGACACACCGCTACCCGCGCTGGATTACGTTTTCGATCGAGGTGCTGTGTGCCCTGCTTGTGGGCGGCACGACGCTGCTCGCTGGGCGCGATATACTGCGCTACATCTGGTCTACCTACGATTTAGATCTGTCGATCTCGCGCTACCTGCCCTGGTTCACCGATGTGGTGACGGCGCTGGGCGGCGGCGCGACCAACCATGGCCTCTTCAGCCCCACCGCGCTGCTGCCCTCGCTCACATGGTGGATGCTGGCCCTGCTGTTCTCGCTGCTGGCCCGCAACAGCCTGCCCACCATCCGCACCAGCCCGCGCGGCATGCTGGTGGAGTTCTCTGGCGGCTGGCTGCCCATCCCCTGGGAGTCGCTGACGGCGATCAAGGTGACCGAGGACTTTGGGGCCGAGCGCTTCGTGCTGTTTGCCGAGGCCAGCAAGGACTACCTGACCGGCTGGCATCGGCTCTATGGCTTCCTCTACCGCTTTAGCCTGCGGCGCGGCTTCCTGATCACCTCGGCCATCCAGAACTTCGACGGCCTGGTGAAGACGCTGCTCAGCGAGACCGACCGTGTGGCCCGGGCCCTCGACCGCATCAACACGGTCAAGCTGCAGGAGAACACCGCCTCGCCGCTGTTCCGCTTTATGCTTGGCCCGGCGTCGTTTTTCAGCCGCCGCGATAGCAGCGAGGAGGGTGTGGCCTTCTCGGCTGGGCCGGTCTCTGGGCCCATCCGCGGCAGCTACCCGGCGCGGATCTCGGGCCTGTTCACCTGGGGTGCGATGCTGCTGGCCGTGCTCACGCTGGTGCGCTATGTGATCTACTGGCTGGAGTTCCTGGCGCTCACCTTCACCGATCTGCTGCGGCTGCCGGTCTTCGACCGCCTGATGGTGACCCAGCAGCAGACGCTCGCGCCGTGGTGGCTGCTGGTGGCCGCCCACCTGATGGCGATCGCGATGTTTAGCTTGCTGATCGCGCTGCGCCACACCCTGCCCGAGATCGAGGCGCGGGCCGAGGGGCTGGCGGTGCGCCACTTCAATCGCTGGATCGTGCTGCCCTGGGCGCGGATCGCGGCGATCAAGGTGACCGAGCTTTCGGAAGATAGCCAGGTGGTGCTGATCCAGGCCAGCGGCGGGCTGCCGCCATCCACGCGGTTTGCCAGCCTGCTCTACGATGGCTCGTTCAAACCGGGCGTGCTGCTCACCTCGGCGATTAGCTCGTTCGAGCCGCTGCTGCAGCGCGTGGTGCTGGAGGTGACGCGGAATCAGAGCGGCCAGGTTGATCTGGATGACTCGCCGATCTTCCAGAGCGACGCCTACTCGCCGCTGCTGTTCACCAGCATGCGGGCCGCCGCGTCGATCGACCGCCAGATCGAGGACATCCGCGAGACCAACGATACCACCGCGATCAGCACGCCGCGCCTGCTGCGCGCGGCCAACCCCATGCTGTGGCTCGCGGTGCTGCCCGCGCTGCTGGGCTTCGCCGAGCGCTCCATCCACCGGGCGCTGCTGCCCAGCCCAGCCCTGATCGTGATGTGCCTGCTGATTGTGGTGATCGGCATGATCGAGTGGCCGGTGGTGGCGCTGGCGGCCGAGACGTACGACGAGATGTCGGGCGGCGGCGAGGAGGGGCACCGGCCTTTCTACCTCTACCCCACCACGCAGATCCCGCGCGCGCTGCCGCTGCTGGGCGCGCTGATCCTCACGCTGCTGGGCGTCCCGGCGCTGCCCGCGCTGCTGTGGCTAGGCGCGATCGGCTGGTCGTTCATGCTGGCGGCGGGGCTGTGGGGCACGCTCTACGACTGGCGCGGCAGCCAGCTGCTGCTGGGCGGTGCCATCCCGGCGATCTTCCAGATGCTGGTGCTGTTTGTCTATATGTTTGCGCTGCGCTAGGGCGGGGCACAAGCGCACAAAGGGGGAGGCCGCATATGCGGCCTCCCCCTTTGTGCATGGTATGCTCTGCCGCTAGGCGGCCCTTCGGCGCTGTTGCGGCTATGCTAGGCCAACAAGGTCATCGGTGCTGTCGGGGCGGGTCGCGTGCCCGCCCGCGCTGCTCGCATCGATAGCATCGAAACCTGCTGAGGGCGTTGCCGCCTTCGATCCCCTAAGGTAGGCTGACAAGCACGGAGCCAGGGTTCCCTGGCTCCGACGCCCCCTGTTTACGCCGCTGGGCCGCGCCGCTAGCTCAGCTCGCCGCGCACCAAAGCCCGCGCGATCTGGTTGTGGCGCTGGATGAGCGAGGGCAGCTCGATGCCGAGCAGCTGGCCCTCCTGCACGCGCACCACGCCGTTGATTACGCTCAGGTCGACCATGGGCGGCTGGCAGAACACCAGTGCGGCCAGCGGGTCGTGCACTGCGCCGCCCGCGAAACCCAGGGTGTCGAGCCGGTAGCCGATGAAATCGGCGGCCATGGCGGGGGCCAGCACGCCGATGTCGTCGCGGCCCAGCACCTCGGCACCGCCGCGCGTGGCCAGGCGCAGCGCCTCGCGCGCGGTGAGCGCGGCGGGGTCGCCCAGCACGCGGTGCAGCAGCAGCGCCTGCCGGGCCTCGGCTAGCAGGTGCGAGCCATCGTTGGACGCCGAGCCATCCACGCCCAGGCCCACCCTGGCCCCGGCCCGCACCAGCCCGCGCAGCGGCGCGAAGCCCGAGGCCAGCCGCATGTTGGATGTGGGGCAGTGTGCCACGCCGGTGTGGGTGCGGCCCAGCCGCGTCACCTCGTCGGGGCTGGGGTGCACCATGTGGGCGTGCCACACATCCGGCCCCACCCAGCCCAGGTCTTCGGCCAGCTCCACAGGGCTGCGCCCGAAGTGCTCGCGGCAGTAGTCGTCCTCGTCGCGGGTCTCGGCCAGGTGGGTGTGCGAGTGCACGCCGTAGCTGCGGGCCAGCTCCACGCTCTGCCGCATCAGGTCGGGCGAGACGGTGAAGGGCGAGCAGGGCGCGAGCACCACGCGCAGCATGGAGTAGCGCTTGGGGTTGTGGTACTGCTCGATCAGCCGCCGCGAGTCGCGCAGGATGAACTCCTCGCTCTCCACCACGTGGTCTGGCGGCAGGCCGCCCTTCGATACGCCCACCGACATCGAGCCGCGCGTGGCGTGGAAGCGCACGCCCATGTCTTGCGCGGCCTCGATCTGGTCATCCAGCCGCGCGCCGTTGGGCCAGATGTAGGTGTGGTCGCTGGTGGTGGTGCACCCCGAGAGCATCAGCTCGGCGATCGCCACCTTGGTGCTCACCTGGATGGCCTCGGGCGTCAGCCCCGCCCAGATCGGGTAGAGCGTGCGCAGCCAGTTGAAGAGCACCGCGTCCTGCGCCCCTGGCACATTGCGCGTCAGCGTCTGCACGAAGTGGTGGTGGGTGTTGACCAGACCGGGCAGGATCACCATGTCGCTGGCGTCGATGATCGTGTCGGCCTGCTGCGGCAGGTCGGCGCTGTGCCCCACCTGCTCGATCGCGCCATCCACGATGTACATGCCGCCGTCGGCGTAGGTGGTGCCCGCGTCATCCATCGTGGCGAGCATGGCCGCGTTGCGTACCAAAAGGGTTGCCATAGTTGTCCTTCCTCGCTGGCGGGTAGCGCGGCGTGGCTGCGGCTACTCCGCCAGCTCAAACACGATGTCTTGCGCGCCTTCCCACAGCGTCAGCTTGCCCATGGCGGGCAGCTGCTCGTGGCCATCCAGCAGCGTCAGGAAGTGGTTCCCGGCCAGCTGGCCGACCTTGCTGGAGAAGCACGCGCTTCCGTAGGGAAAGAGGATCTCGGTCTCGCTGAAGCCGCCGGGGTAGAACAGGATGTCGCCGCGCGAGGGGTGGCTGGTGTGGTTCTCGAAGCCGACGCCCAGCTGGAAGTCGCCCAGCGGGATCCAGCACGACTCGCCGCTCCAGCGGCAGTGGATGAGCTTCTGGTGGTAGGGCAGCAGCTTCAGGAATGCGGCGCAGGTCTCGGGGGCCAGCTCCTCCTCTAGGCGGGCGGTGTAGGTGAATGGGCCAGCGGTGATCTTCAGCGTGGTCATGGGCGATTCTCCTTCGCTCATAGTATAGCGGCAGATGGGCAGGTGGCAATATATGCCGCGCCGCCACAGTGTACCGCAGCTTTCTTTCTCAAAATGTGCGCCAGTTGAGCCGATATAGGTGATCTTAACCCGTATCGTTATTCGTACAATAGAGAGTGACAACTTGCGAAACCGGCTCTATATCGAATAAACGAGAGATGTGCTATGTTCCCTTCTCATGCCTCAAGCCCAGATGAGCTGCTTGCCATGATCGATGCCCAGCAGTCCATCTTCGATAGCCTGCCGATGATCTTGCTCGTGTTCGATGTGCTCGCCCCCACGCGCTATCGGCTGTCGGGCATGAACGCTATGGCCGCCCGCAGCTTCGGCGAGGATCGCACGCAGCTGCTGGGCAAGGAGATCGGCGAGTTCATGCCGCCCGCCTCGGTCGAGTGGATTGTGGCCCAGACCGAGGAGAGCGCCCGCACCCGCGCCATGGTGGAGGGCGATCTGCTGGCCCAGACGCCGGCTGGCCCCATGTGGCTGCGCGGCCAGATCGTCCCGCTGTTCGACGATGGTGGCCAGCTGGTGCGCACGGTGAATATTGTCGTCGACATCACCGAGCAGAAAGAGCGCGAGCAGCGCGATCAGGAGGAGAAGGACCGGATCATCGCCAGCCAGAACGCGGTGCTGGTCGAGCTGTCCTCGCCCCTGCTGCAGATCAGCGAGAGCACTGTGGTGATGCCGCTGATCGGCGCGATCGACTCGCGGCGGGTGGAGATGATCATGCAGGAGCTGCTGACGGGCGTGACGACCTACGCAGCCCAGTTTGTGATTATCGACATCACCGGCCTGCCCATCGTAGATACGCAGGTGGCCAATGCGCTGCTGCACGCCACCCAGGCCGTGAAGCTGCTGGGCGCGAAGGTGGTGCTCACTGGCATCCGCCCCGAGGTGGCCCAGACGCTGGTGGGCCTGGGCGTCGACCTGAGCAGCATTGTGACGCTCAGCTCGCTACAGTCGGGCATTGCGTTTGCGCTTCGCCAGCGCTAGAATTTCCCCCCTTCTCTTGCCAGCGCCCTGCGGGTTTGCCCGTGGGGCGCTGGCTTTTCCGCGCCTTGTGGCTTTTCTCTTCAAAACCTCGCGCCTTCGCATCTTCGTGATATTCGTTACCCCTCCAGTGCCCGCAGCACGCGCTCGGGTGTCATGGGCTGGTGGTGCAGCCACACCCCGGTGGCGCGGTGGATGGCGTCGGCCACGGCGGGCGCGAAGGGCACCAGCCCCATCTCGGACATGCCGCGCGCGCCGTAGGGGCCATTGGGGTCGGCCAGCTCAAGGATGATCGGCACGATCTCGGTGGGCATGTCCAGCGCGGTGGGCAGCAGGTAGGTGCTGAAGCTCGGCGTGAGCACCTTCCCGCCCTTCACCTGAAAATCCTCCATCAGCGCGTAGCCCAGCGCCTGGGCCAGGCAGCCCTCGATCTGGCCCTCGACCTGCTGCTTGTTGATGGCCTTGCCCACGTCGTGCGCGCTGATGATTGTGAGCACCTGCACCTGCCCGGTGAGGGTGTTGACCTCCAGCTCCACGGCCTGCGAGACGTAGCCGTAGCAGTAGTTGGGCCTGCCCTCGCCGGTGATGGGGTGCAGCGGTGTGGTGGCGGGCGGGCGGTACTGTGCGGTGGCGATGGCCGGGCGATCCTCCTCCTGCCAGCGCGTGAGCGCGGCGGCGCAGGCGTCGTGCACGGCCCGCCCGCCCATCAGCGTCATGCGCGACGCCGATGCGCTCCCTGCGTTGGGGGCCTGGCTGCTGTCGTCGGTGATCATCTGCACATGGGCTAGCGGCAGGCCCAGCCGCTCGGCGGCGATCTGGCGCAGCGCGAGGTGCGCGCCCTGGCCCACATCCGCCGCGCCCACGCGCACCACGGCCCGCTCGACGCTGGCCTGGCCGTGCAGCTCCACGGTGGCGGTGGCCTGCTCGGGGTAGCCGAACGAGTAGCCCACGTTCTTGATCCCGCTGGCGAAGCCCCAGGCCCGCCGCACCCCTGGGCGCGCTGGCGGGCGCGGCTGCTGCATGCGGCGCTCCATCTCGGCGGCGCAGGCCTCTAGCACGGGCAGCGCGCTGACGCCCGCTGGCAGCGTGTCGCCGCTCGGCTCGATATCGCCCTCGCGGTAGATATTCTTGCGCCGCAGCTCCAGCGCGTCCATGCCCAGCGCCTCGGCCAGCCGCGCCAGCATCAGCTCGCTGGCGAACTGGGCCTGGGGCGCGCCGAAGCCCCGGAAAGCCCCGCTGGGGATGTTGTTGGTGTAGACGGCGTAGCCATCCAGCGCGACGTTGGGGATGCGGTAGGTGCCGGTGGCCAGCAGTGTGGCGATCTTGATCACCTCGACGCTGGTGGAGGCGTAGGCCCCGCCGTCGGCCAGCAGCTCGGCCTTGGCGGCCACGATGGTGCCGTCGCGCATCGCGCCCCAGGTGCAGCGCAGGCTGATCGGGTGGCGCTTGTGGTGGCCCACCATCGACTCCTCGCGGCTCCACACAATCGCCACCGGGCGGCGCAGCTTCCAGGCGGCCAGCGCGGCTAGGTGCTGGATGGACATGTCCTCGCGCCCGCCGAACGCACCGCCGATTGAGGCGTAGCGGATGATCACGCGCTGCTCGGGGATCTGCAGGATCTCGGCGATCTGGCGGCGGTCCTCGTGCAGCCACTGGCCTGCGGTTTCCAGCACCAGGTTGCCATGCTCGTCGATGTGGGCTACGCCCGCCTCGGGCTGCAGGAAGGCGTGCTCCTGCCAGGTGGTGTGGTACTCGCCCTCCACCACCACGTCGGCCTCGCGCAGCGCCCGCTCGGCGTCGCCACGGCGGATGGGGATGTGGGCCAGCACGTTGCTGTGGCCCTGGTGGATCTGCACGGCCTCCACCTCCATGGCCGCGCGCGGGTCGGTGATCGCGGGCAGGTCTTGGTAGGCCACCTGCACCAGCTGCGCGCCCGCCGCCGCCGCCGCCCTGCTCTCGGCCACCACCAGCGCCACCTTGTCGCCTTCGAAGCGTACGGTGTCGGCGCAGAGCACCGGCTGGTCGCGCTCGATCAGGCCGTAGGCGTTGAAGGGCACGTCGGCGGCGGTGAGCACGGCCACCACGCCGGGGTGGGCCAGCGCCGCGCCGCTGTCGATCGACAGGATGCGGGCGTGCGGGCGGTGCGCGAACACCACCGCGAGGTGCAGCATGCCCTCGCGCACCAGGTCGCCGGGGTAGGTGGCCGCGCCGGTGACTTTGCGCAGCGCGTCGGGGCGGGGCAGCGATGCGCCGATCAGGCTTTCTTGTTTGGGGTTGTTAGGCTTGTTCATGGGCTGCGTCCATTACGGCATCAAGGATCTTGCGGTAGCCGGTGCAGCGGCAGATGTTGCCGCTCAGCGCGCACTGGGCCTGCTGGCGGTTGGGGCAGGGCTGCTCATCCAGCAGCTTCGCGCCCGCCATCAGCATGCCCGGTATGCAGTAGCCGCACTGCACGGCGGCGTTGCGGATGAAGGCGCTCTGCAGCGGGTGCAGCTCGTCGGGGCTGCCCAGCCCCTCGATGGTGGTGACGTGCGCGCCGTTGGCCTGGGCGGCGGGGGTGAGGCACGACATCACCGCCTTGCCATCCAGCCACACGGTGCAGGCCCCGCACTCACCCTCGGCGCAGCCCGACTTGGTGCCGGTCAGCCCGGCGTCGTCGCGCAGGGCGTCGAGCAGGGTTTTGGCCTGCGCGCCCACCAGCGTGTGGGGCTGGCCGTTGATGGTGGTGCGCACGGCCTCGACGATCCCGCCCGCGCGGGGCGTGGCGGCGGTCGCGGCGCGGTCGCTCTCCAGCAGCACCGGCTGGGCGGGCCAGAGCTCGCGCTCGCGGCCCTCGGCCAGCTGCCGCAGGCCGTCGGCGGCCATATTGCGCAGCGCCAGCAGCCGGTAGTCGGCGGAGCCGCGCACGTCGCCGATCGGCTGGGCACCCTGGGCGCACAGCCGCGCCGCCTCGGCGCATGTCGCCTCGTCCAGCTCCCGCCCCGCCAGGTAGGCGCTGGCGGCGCTGGCCAGCACCACGGTGGGCGCGAGGCATCCCAGCGCGATCCGTGCCGTGCGGATGTGGCGCATGTCCTCTTCGAACTCTAGCGCGAAGGCCAGATGGATGACCGAGATCGCCTGGGCGCGGCGCAGCCCGAGCTTTAGGTACAGCCCGCGCGAGCGCTCGCCCAGCGTGGGCACGCGGATCTCGCGCAGCAGCTCGTCGGGGCGCAGCGCGGTGCGGCGGAAGCCGGTGTAGAACGCGTGGAGCGGCACTGTGCGCTCGCCCGCCGCGCTGGCCAGCACCAGCTCGGCCCCCAGCGCCATCAGCGGGCTGATCGTGTCGTTGGCGGGCGAGGCGGTGACGAGGTTCCCGGCCACCGTGGCCCGCGTGCGGATCTGCGGCGCGCCCAGCTCCCAGCAGGCCTGGGCCAGCGGCAGCGCGCGGGCCACGCATGCGGCGCTGGCGATCACGTCGTTATGGGTGGCCAAGGCCCCGATCCGCAGCAGGCCCGCATCCTCGCGGATGTAGGCCAGCTCGCGCAGCTGGCTGATGTCGATCAGCGCGCTGGTTGGCCGCACGCCGCGCGACAGCTCGACCATCACATCGGTGCCGCCCGCTACGATCCGCGCCGCGCCCGCATGATCGCGCAGCAGCGGCAGGGCCTCGTCGAGCGTTGCTGGTTGGTAGTAGTGTTCCCACATAGCGTTGTCCTCTAGTCTGCCGTCGCTGCCAGGGGCCGCAGCAGCCTGCCGATCGGCGGGGAGACGATCGCCCCATCGCGGGCCACGGTGGTGCCGCGCACGATCGTGCGGGCGATCGTGCCCTGCATTGCCATGCCGATGTAGGGGCTGATCCTGTGGCGGTAGTGCAGGTCGTCGGCGCGCAGGGTCGCGCTCGCGCCCAGGTCGATCAGCGCCAGGTCGGCGTCGGCCCCCACGGCCAGCGCGCCCTTCTGCGGGGCCAGCCGGAAGCGCCGCGCCACAAAGGCGGCGGTGATCTCGGCCAGCAGCGCCAGCGGCAGCCCGCGCCGCAGGTGGCCCTCGGAGATCATCAGCGCCATGGTGGACTGCGCGCCCGCGATGCCGCCCCACACCGCGAAGAAGTTATCGCTGGTCTTCATGTCGGGTGGGGCGGGCGAGTGGTCGGATGCGACCATGGGCAGCGTGCCAGCGGCGATCTGGGCCCAGAGCGCATCCTGCTCGGCCTGGGGCCGCAGCGGCGGGGCGCACTTGGCCACCGCGCCCATCCGCTCCACGTCGTCCTCGGTCAGCACTAGGTAGTGCGGGCAGGTCTCGCACGAGACATCGACCCCGCGCGCCCGCGCCTCGGCCACGGCGGCCACGCCTGCGCCGCTGCTCACGTGCACGATGTGCAGGGCGCAGCCGGTCTGCTCGGCCAGGAAGATCGCGCGGTTGATCGCCTCCAGCTCGGCGATGATCGGGCGCGAGGCCAGGTAGTCGCGCACGCCCGTGCGGCCCTCGGCCTGGGCACGCTGGGCCAGCGCGGCGGTGATGGTGTTGCTCTCGGCGTGCACCGCCACCAGCAGCCCGTGGCGCGCGGCCACCTGCATGCCCTCGTAGAGCGTCAGATCGTCGGCGGCGCTGAAGTCGCTGGTGCCGCTGTTTGACATAAACGCCTTCAGCCCAATCACGCCGCATGCCGCCAGCTCATCGAGCTGATCGCGGTTCTCGGGCGTCAGGCCGCCCCACAGCGCGAAGTCGATCAGGCTCGACCGCTCGGCGGCGGCCAGCTTGGCGGCGAAGCTGGCGGCGTCGCAGGTGGGTGGGTGGGCGTTCAGCGGCATCTCGCAGAAGCTGGTGATGCCGCCCGCCGCCAAGGCCCGCGTGCCGCTGGCGAAGCCCTCCCACTCGGTGCGCCCCGGCTCGTTCAGGTGCACGTGCGCGTCGATGCCGCCGGGCAGCACGTGCTGCCCGCTGGCGTCGATGGTCTCGCCCGCATCGCCCGCCAGCTCCGGGCCGATTGCGGCGATCGCGCCGCCCGCGATCGCGATGTCGGCAGGCTCGCCGGGGGCGGCGGCCAGCCTGCCGCCGCGTATGATCGTGTCGTAGCGGGTCATCACCCTTCCTTTCGCGTCCGCGCCATGCCCGCAAGCATGGCCGCGAGCACCTCGATGGCTGCCGCCGCATCTTCCTCGCGCACCGACTCGGCGGGGTTGTGGCTGATGCCGCCCGCGCAGCGCACGAACAGCATCGCGATCGGCATGGCCGAGGCCAGGATGGCCCCGTCGTGGCCCGCGCCGCTGGGCAGGGCGTGGGCGCGCAGGCCGCAGGCCTCGATGGCTCGCTCTAGCTGGGCCGTCAGCGCGCCGTCGCAGGGCACGCAGGGGTTCTCCTGCACCTTCTCCCACTCCAGCGCCACCCCGCGCCGCTCGGCCAGATCCGCCGCCTGCTGCCGCAGGTACTCGATGGCGGCCAGCCGCACCCCGTCATCCTGGTGGCGCACATCCAGGCTCAGCGTCACATGGCCGGGGATGACGTTGCTGGCTCCCGGCGCGGCCCACAGCTGCCCCACCGTGGCCACCAGCCCCTTGGTCTCGCAGGCCAGCGCCTCGGTGAGCAGCACAAACTCGGCGGCGGCGCACAGCGCGTCGTGGCGCAGCCGCATGGGCACCGTGCCCGCGTGCCCCGCCGCACCGCTGAAGCTCAGCGCGAACCGGCTCTGCCCCGCGATCGATGTGACCACCCCCACCGGCAGATCCAGCGCCTCTAGCACCGGCCCCTGCTCGATGTGCACCTCGCAGTAGCCCAGCAGGTCGTGGCTGGCGCGGGCGTCGCGGGCCAGCGCGGCGGGGTCGCCGCCAGCGCGGCGGATGGCCTCGGAGAGCGAGATGCCGTCCTCATCAATGGATGCCAGCAGCTGGGCGTCGAACTGGCCGATGAAGGCCTTGCTGCCCAGGTAGGCGGTGTGGTAGCGCACGCCCTCCTCGTCGGCGAAGGCCACGATCTCGATCGCGAAGGGCAGGCGCGTGCCGCTGTCGGCCAGCTGCTGCACGCAGGCCAGCGCCACCAGGATGCCCAGCGGGCCATCGTAGCGCCCGGCGTCGCGCACAGTGTCCAGGTGCGATCCCAGCAGCAGCGTCTTGGCCCCCGGTCGGTCGGCCTCGTAGCGCCCGATCAGGTTGCCGATGTTGTCGCGTCGCACCGTCATGCCCGCGCCGCGCATCCAGGCCGCCGCCGCCAGCATGGCCGCCTCCAGCGCGGGCGTGGCGAAGCGCCGCGTGAGCCTGCCCGCCTCCTCGCTGATCTCGCCCAGCGCGCTGCAGCGCGCCATTACCTGCGGGGCGTAGGCGGCGGGCTGTGTGCTGTGCTGCGCCATGGGCTAGCTCCCTCGGTAGGTGCTGTAGGCCCACGGCGAGACCAGCAGCGGCACGTGGTAGTGCGCGGCGGCGTCGGCGATGGCGAAGCGGATGGGCACGTGGCTGAGAAACGGTGGCTCGGCCAGGGCCGCGCCCCGCGCGGCGAAGTAGGCGGCCACGTCGAACACCAGCTCGTAGGTTCCTGCGGCCATGGTCGGCCCCGCCAGCAGCGGCGCGTCAAGCCGCCCGTCGGCGTTGGTGCGCACCTCGGCCAGCAGCTTGGTCGCGCCCTCGCCGTCCGCGATCCGCCAGAGCGCGATCTGCATCCCAGCGGCGGGGCAGCCGTTTGCCGTATCCAGCACGTGGGTGGTCAGCCGTCCTTCCATAGCCCCTCTCTCTTCGCTGCGCCTATTGCTCATGCAAAAATGGTGACGTCTCAGCCCGTCTCAAGAATCTTGGAGTCTTGGAGCCTTGGTGGTAAACGGTTCTTCCCGGCCTTCGCGTCTTCGTGTCTTCGTGGTAAACGGCACCTCTCAGCCTGCCAGGTCGGCCAGCCGCAGCCGCGCGATCTTGGCGATCTCGCCCAGCGCTGTCAGGATCTCGGCCTGCACGCTGTTGCCCAGGCGGTCGGCGAAGGCCATCAGGATGCTGCTCTTGCTGTGCTCGCGGGCGCAGATGATAAAGGGGAAGCCGAACCGGCGGCGGTAGCTGTCGTTCAGGCGATTGAAGCTGGCGAACTCCTCGGGGGTCAGCTGGCTTAGCCCGGCGGCGGCCTGCTCGCGGGTCGACTCGGCGGTGAGCGCGCCGACCATGGCGGCCTTGCCCGCCAGGTCGGGGTGGGCGCGGATGAGCGCCAGCTGGCGCTCGATGGGCGCGCTGGCCACCGTGTCCACCAGGGCGCGGTGCAGCGCGGCCACGCTCGCGAACGGGCGGCGCTTCCAGGTCTCGGCGGCGATCCAGGGTGAGCCTTCAAAGAGCGGGCCGAACGTCGCGATAAAGCGCTCGTCGTCGAGCTGGTTGATCTCATCGATGGTGAGCACGCCGCCTCCCTTTCTGCTTCTCGCCGCCCCTGGCCTGGGGATCGTTCATCCCTGCGTGGCTGGGATGGCTGCGCTGTGCTGGTTGCTGTTTGGTGTATGGGGGATAGTAGCCCATGCCTCGGGCGCTGTCAGTGCATAAAGGTATCAGGCCAGCGGGCTTTTGTATCACCCGCGCCCACCCTGTTTTACCACCAAGGCCCCAAGGCACCAAGAGAGCAGGGGAAATGCTTTGCGCGTTGCCCGGTCGGGCTGACCGGCTGAGGAATCGATGATGATGGGCAAGCGAGCGGATGAGAGCGCTTCACCCTACCCACCCGGCCCCTGCGGCGAAGGTGCCGCTATCGTTTTAATGGTCCTATGCACGAATACGAGCCGCCAGTTTTCGCCACAGGAACACCTCAAATTGGGGGTTCGAAGGGGGCATCGCCCCCTCGCGGGGTGTCACTTTTTTGGGCGGGGCATTTGCAAGCGGCAAAACGCACCATCGTGCGTGCCGAGCCATGCCAGGTAATAGCGCGCCTGCCCAAGTGGCACCATCGGCAGGTGATGCCGCGCCAGCCATGTCATTCATTGCGGTAGGGGCGGGTCTGGTGCCCGCCCGCGCCGTAGCCAGCGCCAGCATCGAACGACCCCACGATATGGGCGATGAAACGCGGCACGGAGCGCATCGTCACGCGCCGAAATCATCGGATTCGGAATTCGATGTGGGCGGCGCACATCGATGGGGCGGACACAAGATCCGCCCCTACACCCCTTGTGGATCATCGCGGGCATCGGGTCGAGGGGCGATGACGGCAATGTGATTCACGGCCATCGATCCCATATGGTTGCCAAACAGACCTGGGAACGCTGCAAAAGTGACATCATGTGAGGGCATCTCCCCCTCGCGGGGTTACGAAGGGCAGGCCCCTCGTCGCCGCCCGTGCAGGGCATCCACCCACCAACCGTGAGGAACCATCATGATCGAAGCCGCAGGCGGTCGCCCCGATCTCAACCTATTGCATGCCCTCAGGGATGGGTTGACGCGGGTCAGGGACGGGTTGACGTGGGTCAGGGATGGGTTGACGCGGGTCAGGGATGGGTTGACGCGGGTCAGGGACGGGTTGACGTGGGTCGGGGATGGGTTGACGCAGGTCAGGGATGGGTTGACGTGGGTCAGGGATGGGTTGACGCAGGTCAGGGATGGGTTGACGCGGGTCAGGGACGGGTTGACGCAGGTCAGGGACAGGTTGACGCGGGTCAGGGATGGGTTGACGAAGGTCAGAGCTGTGTTGACGAAGGTCAGAGCTGTGTTGACGAAGGTCAGAGCTGTGTTGACGAAGGTCAGAGCTGTGTTGACGAAGGTCAGAGCTGTGTTGATGAGGGTCGAGGTAAACAAAACCAAGGCCAAAACAGCTCAAGCATACAGCACCCGCGCCAGCCGCACCGTGATCGCCATATGCGCCAACAGCAAAAAACAGCAATGGATCTGTTCACCCACCTTTCCCATCCGGCGAAGGTGTGCGATGGGGGCTTCTGGCCATAATCGAGACCGTAGCGACGAGGCGGCTGCGCACGAGGCGGGGCGATTTTTTCTGAATGCTTCATCGAGCGCTCACCTGGCTCACTCGTGCGTTCCCCTGGCGTGATCGGACAATGATCTGGCGTCTTCTGCGAATGCCCGCCGCCGTGCCCCTGCCTATACTGTGCGTGTCCGGGCTACCTGGGCCTGGCGAGATTATGGAAGGACAGCAACAGTGGCCCACACGATATTGATCACGGGGTGCTCGTCGGGGATCGGGCGGGCGACGGCGCGGCGCTTCGCCAGCGGCGGCTGGAATGTGGTGGCGACCATGCGCAGCCCCGCGCCCGAGGACGAGCTGGCGGGGCTGGAAGGGGTGCTGCTGCTGCCGCTGGATGTGACCGACCCGGCCAGCATCGAGCGGGCGGTGGCGGAGGGCATCGCGCGCTTCGGGCGCATCGACGCGCTAGTGAACAACGCCGGGTACGGCCAGTATGGCATCTTCGAGGCGCTGACCCACGAGCAGATCCAGCGGCAGTTTGCGGTGAACCTGTTCGGCGTGATGGACAGCATCCGCGCCATCCTGCCGCACTTCCGCGCAAATGGCGCGGGCACGATCATCAACGTCAGCTCGGGCGCGGGCATCTTTGGGCTGCCGATGATGACCATGTACAACGCCAGCAAGTTCGCGCTGGAGGGCTTTGCCGAGTCGCTCTCGTACGAGCTGGCCGACCAGAACATTCTGGTGAAGCAGGTGATCCCGCACGGCGGCGTGGGCCAGACCCGCTTTGGCGAGCGCTCCTCCGGCGATTTCGCCCACGACCCGGCGCTGGCGGGGTACAATGCCTTTGTCACACGCATGGGCGCGACGTTTGCCGCCATGGCCTCGGCCAAGCTCATCCGCGCCGAGGAGGTGGCCGAGCTGATCTGGCAGGCCGCCACCGACGGCAGCACGCGGCTGCGCTACCTGATCGGCAGCGACGAGCGGGGCTTTGTGAAGGCCCGCCGCGAGCTGTCGGAAGATGACTATATCGCATTTATGAGGTCGTACTTTGGCTATGGAAGCAGCGGCGGATCAGATTAGGGTCACGCATTTTCTGCCCGCGCGGCTGGATGCGCTGGGCGTGCCGTTTGCCGCGATCTGCCAGCGGGCCAGGGTGCCGCAGGCCCTGTTCGCGCAGGATCGCGTGGTGGTGAGCACGGCGCAGTGGTTTGCGCTCTGGCGGGCGGTGGGCGAGCTGAACACCGACCCCGCGCTGGGGCTGCGGCTGGCCGGCGCAGTGCTGGGCGGGCCGTACGACCCGATCGCGATCACGGCGTTCTCGGCGCGCAGCTTCTACGAGGGCCTGCTGAAGATCGCCCGCTACAAGCGGCTGTTCTGCTCGGAGCAGATAGCGGTGGCTCAGGATGGCGACCTGTGGCGGCTGACAGTGGCGTGGACGGCCACGCGCGAGCCGCCGCCCACGCTGCTGATCGACGCGATGTTCGCGTCGTTTGTCGAGCTGGGGCGGCACGGCGCGGGCGAGCCGCTCTACCCCGCGCGGGTGGCGCTGCGCCGCCCGCCGCGCGACCGCGCCCTGTACGAGGGCTTCTTCCGCTGCCCGGTGGATTTCGAGGCCGAGCGCGACGCCATGGCCTACGCCGGGGCGGTGATGCACGCGCCCTTCGCCATGTTCAACCCCGAGCTGCTGGCCCTGATCGAGCCGCAGCTGGAGGCCGAGCTGCGGGCCAGCCAGCCCCCGCAGCCGCTGGGCGAGCGGGTGCGTGCGCTGCTGCGCAGTAGGCTGGCCGGGCAGCAGCCCACCCTGCAGGCCGTGGCCGACGAGCTGGGCGTGAGCGTGCGCACGCTGCAGCGCTGGCTGGCCAGCGAGGGCCTGGGATTCCAGCAGGTGCTGGAGCAGGCGCGGCGCGACATGGCGCGGCACTACCTGCGCGGCTCGGCGCTGGAGCTGAGCGAGATCGCCTTCCTGCTGGGCTACGAGGAGGCCAGCTCGTTTCACCGCGCCTTCCACCAGTGGGAGGGCACCACGCCTGGGCAGTGGCGCGCGGCCAATCGCGCGCGGCCCTAGCCGGGGGCTATGCACCCTTGGTCGGCAGAAAATACTGACCACCAAGACACAAAACGGCATCACACACAACCCATAGACCCTGCTTTGGATGCTTACCTGCACGCGGCGCTCTCAGCTTGTGGTGTATGATAGCGGGGTAGCTCCCGCGCTCTGCTGTCAGTCTGTGCTCTGCGGCAGCTTCGATCATGCATGCGCGGTAGGTTGCCGTATATTAGCGCGAGATCGCTGTGCATATCGCATACACGCTCGAAGAGGGCGATATTTTTACATGGAACCGCCACGTGGCGGATTCGCGGCGGAAGAAGAATGCCAAGAAAGCGCGCCTGGTGCTGGGCGGCGGTTTTGCGGCTATGGCGGTGGTGATGGCTGTGTCGGTACTTGCCGAAGCGCCAAGCACGGAATTATTCATAAGCGTCGTCCCTATCGTCTTTGTCATCGCGATTTGGCTTGGCCTACTTCTTCCCCCCTACATCCCCGCCGCTGTCCGCATTGCGATACAGCGCGGGCGCTACCGCGAGCACCTTGGCCCGCACATGCTGATGCAGACCTGGCAGGAGCTGGTCCACGTGAGCGAGCGCGGCGAGGATCGCACCCCGATCTGGATGATCCAGCGCGTGCTGGAGTCGCCCGACCTGTACTTTGTGGTGGTGGATGGCGGCAAGGAGATCTGGATCGCGAAGCGGGCCTTCGCCACGCAGATGCAGCGCGAGCGATTTATGCACAGGCTGATTGTTGCGGCAGGCAGGCATGAGCGGTATGGGGATGCGGTGCCACCGCCGCCCGCTGTCGCGCACCTTTCTAGCGTGACGGCGCGCGCCGATGGGGTGCCGTGGGAGTGTTCTGGCGTATACGGCCTGCTGCTGCCCGAGCTACGGCGGGCATGGCAGGAGGTGCAGGCCAGCGCCATGGGGATGCCCGGCGAGCCGCCCGTGCGCTGGTACATCCAGGAGCATACGGCCTGCTCGGATGATCTGGCCTACTGCACGGGGGCGGTCGAGCGGCTGTGGCTATACGATGGATCGCTGCTGCTGGCGCTGCCAGGCGGGCTGCCGTTCACTGTCGACCAGAACGAGCGGGGGGGATACTGGGCGGATGGCGTGCTGATGCTGCACATCCGCCCCGATGGGCGGCATGTGGTGTGGAACATGTATATGGGCCGGAAGCACGCGCGCGGCCGCGTGCTGCGCGTGACGGGCCAGGGTCGGGCCGCCGTGCTGGAGCAAGATCCGGCCTATGGATCGTGGTCGGCCTAGCGCCGCATTCATTGGAGGATCGGGGGACATCATGGATTGGGAGGCCGACTGGCTGCACGGCCTGATCTTTCAGCAGGTGGAGCGGGCATGGGTGGGCGTGCAGGGCGAGGGCGGCGGCACGCGCGGCACGCCGCCGGGGCGTTTCTACATCCAGCGGCACGCCCGCTGCACAGCGGATCTGCTGACGTGTGCAGGCCCCGCCGACATGCTGTGGGCCTATGATGGCGCGGCGCTGGTGCCGCTGCCAGCGGGGCGGGCCTTTGTCCTCAACCGCGAGGAGTCGGGCATGTTCTGGGGGGATGGGCTGATCAGCTTCCACATCACGCCGGATCGGACGCACGTGGTCTGGAACGCCCACATGGGGCGGCGCTACGCCAGGGGCTACGCGCTGCGGGTGCTGGGCGAGGGGCCGCGCGCCACGCTAGAGCGCGACGGCGCGCTGGGGCTGTGGGTGGTGTGACCCTACGCCCGTACCGAGGTGCAATGTATGCCCTGTCAGTAGGCGCTCTTTTGCTATGATACCCTACGATGCCCACGGAAAACAAAAAGGCTGCCGCTTCAGGAATAGGAAAACCCCTATAGCCAAGCGCCTTCTCCCTAGGCTATAATAGCGATGATCTTGGATTATAT
This sequence comes from Chloroflexia bacterium SDU3-3, assembly GCA_009268125.1. NCBI lineage: Bacteria > Bacillati > Chloroflexota > Chloroflexia > Chloroflexia bacterium SDU3-3. The sequence goes on from WBOU01000018.1 coordinate 136,346, forward strand.
GGCACGTTATGGCACAGCAACCCCACGACGGCAGCATTTTCGACAAGGAGCGACCCATGGGCATCACAACGACGTATGCCGAGCAACTCCTCTTCACCGGAAGGGATGGGAGCAGGTCCGCCTTTCAGGATGTGGTGCGCGACGGCCTGGATGGCGGCCTAGATGATCGTATCGCTGGCCTGGGCGATGTGGTGCGCGGCGGGTCGCCCTACCACGCGCTGCTGGCCTGCGCCGCGCTGACCGCGTGGGGGCACGAGCTGGGCTTCCAGACGCTGATCGGCTGGGCCACCGCGCCAGATCGCACGCCATGGGCAGGCGAGCCGGTGGTCTATCACCCGGCCAGCGGCACCGATGCGGCCTTCGAGACTCTGGCCGATGCGGTGGGGCGCGGCGCGGCCTCGGGCCTGACGCCGGGGACGCGCTACCTACGCGTGGCGGCGCTGCGGGCCATGCTGCGCATTTACCACGGCTACTACTTCGACCGCACGCTGGCCATAGCCGTCGGCAGCTCGGATGCCGCGCAGCTGCTGCACGTCGACCTGCGCGCCGCCTTCGAGCGTTGCCTGCCGCTGCTGCGCGACCAGCAGCCGCCCTTCGACCTGGGCTTCCAGCTGGCCTGCCTGCTGGTGCCGCTGGCGCATGTGGATGACGAGGCCGCCGCTGGGTACGCCTGCCAGCTGCTTGAGACCCAGTCGCACAGCCGCAGGGTGCTTCGCCAGCTGGCCCTGGCCATGACCGCAGGCGGCGGGCCTGCCAGCCAGGCCGTGGCCGAGGCGCTGCGGGCTGCCGCGCCCATGCGGATGGCGTATCGGTAGCGCGGCTGTTGATATTGCTGCCTACTATTGTGACTCCTGGGCCGAGCGCCGCCGTTCAGTGTGCTGGCGGCGGCGCTTGTATGTCGCGCGCAAGATAGATGCCTAGGCGCTCTTGGCTAATGTCTCCACGTGTGTGGCACCCCGCGACGAACCGAAGATGCAGACCCCAAGAGCGATGCCACCGCACGTTTATCTTTGAGAAAAGGCCTGCTCTCTGCGGCTCTGCTAGGCGCGGTGTAAGGGATAAATGGTTCTAGTGCCCTATTATCTTCTTCAATTGAAAAACCAGATTCAAGATGGATTGATTCTTGTACAGGGCTAGTGTATACTCACCCTGTTAAATCACCCAACATATTGTTCAATCTTAATAGAGTCTTGGGATCATCTGAACGAGGAGCCCTGCGATGACCTACTCGACGCGCTCTCGAAAACGTACTCCTGATCTTGCCAATGAGCCTACGCTGGCGCAGCCTGAGTCGGCGGATATCTCACAGGGATTTGGAGTGGCGGAGATCGATCGCACGGGCGCAGAGGCGGCACCGCAGCAGGATTCCCAGCAGGCGGTCCCCACCCTGCGGCATAGCTTCGGCAGCGTGCCGCTGCGGGCTGGCGGCGGGGTGGGTGTGGCTGCTGCACCAGGGACGCCGCCGGTGCAGGCCAAGCTCACCGTCAACACCCCCGGCGACGCCTTCGAGCAGGAGGCCGACCGCGTGGCCGAGGAGGTGATGCGCGACCCCGAGGAGCCGACGACCGAGCAGCCGAGCGCGGGCGCGGCCACAGGCGGCAAGCTCCAGCGCAGCGGCGGGGCCGAGGCTGGGCCGGTGGCCGAAGAGCGCATTGCCTCCATGCAGTCGGGCGGCGGCGCGCCGCTGCCCGCCAGCGAGCAGGCCTTCTTCGAGCGCAAGATGGGCCACGACTTCAGCAAGATCCGCATCCACAGCGATCAGAACGCCGCTGACGCCTCGAAAGACCTGAGCGCGCGCGCCTTCACGGTGGGCAACAGCATCGCCTTCGCCCCTGGCGAGTACCAGCCAGGCAGCGCCGAGGGCCGCAAGCTGCTGGCCCACGAGCTGACCCACACCATCCAGCAGACCGGCGGCGTGGCTACCAAGCGCATCCAGCGCAAGACGCCCGACCATGCGGGCGAGACCGCCGCCCCCGCCGCCGAGCAGCCCGCGCCCGGTCAGCCCGCCGCCGAGGGTTCTGCCCAGGCCGCCGAGGGCGCAGCCCAGGCGCAGGGCAATCCCCCCGGTGCCGAGGTGAAGGCCAAGGCCGACACCAGCAGGCGCACCAGCCCCGCCGCCGAGGAAGCGGGCGCGGGCGAGCCGCTGGCGCAGTCGGTGCAGAAGGCCGCCGAAGGCGGCCCACGTCAGGCCCTGCAGGAGCAGGCCCAGAAGCTGGGCGGCCAGATGCTGTCCGCCGACGCCAAGCAGCCCGCCGCCGACGCCAAGCAGCCCGCCGCCGACGCCAAGCAGCCCGCGCCCGCTCAGGATGGCATGGCCGAGGCCCAGGCGGCCCAGGTCCAGGCTGGCGAGAAGGCCGCCGCCGCCGGTGCCGAACTGGCCAGCGCCCAGGAGGCTACCGCCAAGCTGGCTGGCCAGCCCGCCGAGCTGGCCCCGCTGGACATCGAGAGCGTGATGAAGCAGGCGGGCCTCAAGCCCAAGCGCCACGATGCCGATGGGCCAGATGCCAGCGTCTTCCGCAAGGAGAGCGGCCCGCCGCCCAGCGATGGCACTGGCGACGAGCAGGAGGTCGACCCGGCGGAGCTGCAGGCCCAGATCGAGCAGATGCGCAGCCAGTGCCAGGGCATGGTGAGCGGATTCATGGCCAATGCCACCGGTCGGGTGCAGGGCGCGCTGGCGCTGGGCCAGACGGCGGCGGCGCAGATCCAGGGGCCGGTGGCCAGCGCCCAGGCCACCATCCAGGCAGGTGTGCAGGAGCAGTGCGCCGTGCTTAGCGCCCAGTTTGCCCAGGCCCGCGCGCAGGCCCAGAGCGCGGCGGCCACCAATCGGGCGCAGGTGGAGGCGAAGTATGCCGCTTCGGTCGCGTCGATCCAGGCTAACCTCACCAAGACCACCCAGCAGATCGATACCCGCTACCAGCAGTCGATGCAGCGCGTGCAGCAGCTGGAGCAGACCCAGGTGCAGGTGCTCAACCAGAGCTACGCCAAGGCCGATAAAGACTATCGCGCCACAGGCGTGCAGGTGGGCCAGGAGGCCGTGGGCATCGGCAATCAGATGGCTGCCGAGTACCTGAGCCACAAGATCAACCGCGACGACAGCCTGCTGGATGGCGACCTGACCGACCGACGCTGCGAGGCGCGGGCCAAGGCCGCGCGCGAGGTCTCCAGCCAGTACCAGCCGGGGCTGGTGGATGCGGCCAACAAGCAGGCCGACGAGGCCCAGAAGGGCAAGCCGCGCGATCTCTCGACCCTGAGTGGCATCAAGACCCAGGCGCTCACCACCCTGCAGCAGCAGCAGCAGGCGCTGCTCCAGCAGGCCCGCGCCGCCGCCGATGCGGCGAAGCAGCAGGCTATGCAGGCCAAAACCCAGTTCCTGCAATCGATCACCCAGAGCTTGAGCAGCACTATGCAGACTCTGCAGTCGCAGGAGGCCAGCCAGCTCCAAGGGCTGCGTTCCATGGGCCAGCAGCAGTCGATGGCGATCGGGCAGGCGGGACAGGGCATCATCGCGGGCCTACAGCGGTCGGTGAAGCAGGCGGTCGGTGGACTGCAGGAGTCGATCGGCGGCGTGTCGGGCGCGCTGGCGGGCGTGCAGGTGCCCGATCCCGAGGCGGTGGGCAACAAGCTCGCGGAGGCGATGGGCCAGATCGACAGCGGTATTGCCTCGCTGCAGGCCCAGGTGCAGCAGAGTGTGGCTAATGCCCAGCAGCAGCTCACCCAGCAGAGCGCCCAGGTGGTGCAGGGCCTGGCTACCGCGGCGCAGCAGGGCGCTGCTGCGGCCACCCAGCTAGTCGCGCAGATGACAAGCGGCCTGACCCAACTGCAGAGCGGCGCGCAAAATGCCTTTGGTGAGATCGAGAAGTCCTTCACCACGCAGTCCTCCCAGATCCAGAAGAGCGCAGCCGATGGTTTCGACCAGGTGCTGAAGGGCACCGAGCAGTCGTTCCAGCAGGTCAATCAGAACATCAGCACCGCATTTGCCCAGGCCACCCCGGCCCTTCAGGAAGGTCTGCGCGGGGCGCTCAACGACATGCGGGCCAAGATCCGCGAGGAGGCCGACAAGGCGGCGGATCAGGAGCAGCCGCGCTGGAAGGGCATCCTGAAGATCGTGCTGATCATCGCAGTGATCGTGGTGGTGGCGCTGGTGGTCGGGCCGTTCGTGATCGGCGCGGTGGGCGCGGCGGCGGGCGCGCTGGGAGCCAGCGCGGCGGCGGCGGGGGCTATCGGCGCGATTGTGGGCGGCGCGATTGTGGGCGCAGGCTCCAGCGCGGTCATCCAGATGGGCAACAACCTGATCGACGGCAAGCCATTGATGGAGGGCGTGGTCCAGGCCGCGATCGTGGGCGCGATCGGCGGCGCGTTGGGCGGCGTGGGCGGGCTGGCGGGCGATGCGCTGGCCGGAACGCTCACCTCGACGTTCGGCAAGGCCGCGCTGAAGTTCGGCGTGGACATGGTGGCCGACACCGTGGGCAATGTGCTGGGCAGCCTGGCCACCGGCCAGCCGATCACGCTGGGCGATCTGGTCTCGGGCCTGGCGATGAGCGGCGGCATGTCGCTGATCACCAACGGCCTGACCAAGATGGGCAAGTTTGGCAAGGGCATTGAGGGTATCCAGCAGCGCTCGATGGGCACTGGCGACTCGGTCGGCAGCGCGATCGGCGCGAAGGTGGGCGCGGCGATGGATATTTCGGTGCCGAAGGTCAGCACGCCGCAGGTGGACGCGCCTTCTGCCGCCCCGCACGTGGATGCGCCGAAGGTGGATGCCCCGCCCGCGCCGCAGGTGGATGCGCCGAAGGTCGACACGCCCGCGCCGCACGCGGAGACGCCAAAAGTCGATGCGCCGAAGGTGGATGCCCCGCCCGCACCGCAGGTGGACGCGCCGAAGGTCGACACGCCCGCGCCCCAGGCCGCCGCACCACAGGTAGATGCGCCGAAGGTGGACGCGCCCGCCCCGCACGTGGAGACGCCAAAAGTCGACGCACCGAAGGTGGACGCGCCGCCCGCCCCACAGGTGGATGCGCCGAAGGTTGACACGCCCGCGCCGCATAACGAGACGCCGCAGGTGGATGCGCCGAAGGTGGATGCCCCGCCCGCGCCGCAGGTGGATGCGCCGAAGGTCGATACGCCCGCGACCCACGCGGAGACACCGAAGGTGGACGCGCCGAAGGCCGACACACCAACTGCGCCGAAGACGGATACGCCCGCGCCGCATACAGAAGCACCAAAGGCCGATGCGCCGAAGACTGATAGTCCTGCGCCGAAGGTGGAGGAGCCAGAGGCTACCGCGCCGAAGCTGGACGAACCATCATCTAGCACGCACTATGATCAGCCTGAGATCGAGCCAGGCGTGGTGGCGAAGCAGGAGCTTGATGGTGGGCATCAGGTCAAAGTCCTTAAAGATGGTCGTATCATACGCTGCTCCACATGTAGCGAGATTCGTACTCAGTATGCTGCGGAGTTGCTGGCCGATCCCAAGCTACGGACAGAGCTTGACGCCATCGCAAAGATAGCAGACCCAACCGCAAAAGCAAAGGCCTCGGCAGAGCTTGCAGCGCGCCTAGAAGCGGTACGCGTAGAAGCTACGAGTAATGGCACTCCTGCTGGTATTGATCCGAAGGCTGCGGTGGCTGCGCAGCAGGCTGGCCTTCCTGCGGCCCCTGAGGGATATTACTGGTACAAGGATGGTGGCCAGCTTATTGTGAAGCGAAACCCAGGCCAGGGAGACTCGCTTGTCCCACTTCGCTATGATGCCGACTCACCTTCGCAGTTTATGCCGGATGTCACCCCCCCGAAAGACTATCAGTGGAAGCCGCAGCAAAAGAATGGCAAGTATGAATACACCTTAGAGCCGACGAAACAAGGCATGCCATCAATTACCTATGATCCGAAGACGAAGCGCTGGATCGACGCAAATTCGGGCAAAGACTATGTCGCGCCGGAGCTTGCTGGCGGTGATTGGGCCGATCATTCGTATAATAGTTCTGATGTGAAGCCCTGTTTTGTTCCTGGGACGCTTGTTCATACGCCGAATGGCTCTTGCCCTATTGAGTCACTTCGTGTGGGGGATCTGGTCTATACCTATGATTTTACACAGAAGACGGTGGTGAAGAGGCTGATTTTAAAGCTGTATCAAGGCCATACCGAACATCTCGTTGATGTGCAGGTTGGCAATGATATAATCACAGCTACCCGTATGCACCCATTTTGGGTAGAGAGCGCCCAGGAATGGCTGCCAGCCGCACAGCTTGAGACGGGTATGCTCATCCGATTGCTTGATGGGACTATCGGGGTGGTGAAATCAGCACGAGTATACCCTGCGGTTTCGACAACCTATAACCTTGAGGTTGAGGAAACCCATAACTACTTTGTTGGTGGCGATGGTGTTCTTGTACACAATGGTTCTGATGATGATCTTTCGAACTTCGCTAGTACCGAAAAAGCGAATGCATATATTTATATTATTAAATGTGTGCAGGCAGATGGTAGTGAAGTTACCATATATGTTGGTAAAACTATTCAGGATCCAGATACAAGATACCAGCAGCACCTTGATGAATCATTAAAAGATAGCTCTTATAAGCGTATAGATGGTAAGCCTTGGGGGGATCCTGAGGTTAAAGCACGCCTATCTGTAGACAGAGTGCCGCTTGGTGAACGGACTGCTTACGAAATTGCTATATGGGAACTCTATTACATCAATAAGGAGAAGGCTCAGTTTGAGGCCCATATGCAGAATCAGATAGCACCGATCACTGAGGATAACTATAATGAGTTCAAGAGTATGCATAATCCATGCCTCTAGGAGTATATAATGCCGACCTATAAAACAGGAGACCTGTTTGCAATACCGCTTGGGGATGGAACCTACAGCATCGGGCGGATCATGCTGGATGTGGCAAAGCAGTGCTGGAAGCCCAAGCTGATCGAGGATACATCGCCGCTGCACGCATTCTCGAATAGTCTGCTGGTTGAGATCTATAAGACCACCTACGATCATCCCGTGGGCGAGCAGTCTGATCTGCTCATCCCAGGCTATTTTGTCTCACCACAGCTGGTGAAAGATGGGACATGGCCGATTGTGGAACATGTCCCAGTTGATCCGACGCAGGTGGCGTTTCCTGAGTTTGTCAGCCCGTTTGGGATGAATATGTATTTGATGCGGGGCGAGGTACGCCTCTTGCTGGGGCCAGGCATTGATGGTTGGCAAGGCATTTCTGTTCCGCTGAAGGTTAAGCCGCCGATTGTGCTGCCAAACATCTGCCGATACTATCTTGGGCGGCACGAGGGAATTGCCCCAGCGGCACTGGCTAACGCCAAGCTCACCAACCAGGATCTGCGCTTCAACGATCGCCGCAGCGAGGTGTACCAGGCGCTTGGTCTGTCGGAAGATGAGCCATACTACCCCTTTGCGGCCTCACGCGGATTTGATCTTGCACGCTTCTATTGATGTTTCCTCTCTAAGAAGATGTAGGTGCTGCAATGGGTTGGTGGCCAATAGGTTCTGATGGCGATGTGATTGGCGATGACCCTGCCGATAGTGTGGCGCTGGCGCTTAACGTCCTTGCTGAACAGTCGCAGCAGCGCAGCGGCGCGCTGCCAAGCGTGGGTGATCTGCTCGGCCTGCTTGCCACGGTGCTGCGCGAGCCAGATCTGGCGGTGCTGGATGATGCCCAGCGTGTGGCGCTGGCTGGCCTGGAGGCCACCATGCGCTCTGGTGTGACGATCAGTGGGAACGGTGAGCGCTGGATTGATGCGTGGCAGATCGCGCCGATCCGCCGTGCCTGCGCCCGCACGCTGCGGTTCTACCAGGATGCTATGGCGCGCCCCCCGCGCCTGAGCGAGGTGCTGGCCACCTGGGCATTTGTGCTTGGGAGCGGAGCCGACGACTATCTTGCGGTTGACCCAGATGATGCGCTGCTGGGGATCGCTCCGCAGCTTGCGCCGCTTCGCCCGCGCGAGGCGTTTCTCGCCCCTGCGCACCGCGAGGTGGCCGTGCGATTCCTCCGTGAGGAGGTGGAGCGCCTCGCGCTGATGGCGAGCGACCCATCTACCGATGCGGGCGGGCGCGAGATCGCGTTGGATATGATCTTCCGCTACCGGCTGTCCCATCTGATTGCGCGCTACTCTCGTGGGGACGCCATCGCGAGCCTTGGGGCCGAGTTCCCCGCGATTGTGGATGCGCTTGCGGCCTATCTCGCTACCCCCGACTCGTATGGGATCGCCCTTGAGTTCTATGAGCACTATGTTTCCTGCATGTGGCTGGTGTCGCTGGCTACCCTGCTGCATGTGGATGACGCGCTGTTTGACCGGCTGCTGGGGTTGCTCAACCAGGGCGGGCGCGATATGCTGTTCGACCGGCTAGTGGCCTATCGCCGCCCAGGTGGGGAATTGTGTCCCGATCTGCTGCACCCGCTGCCGTATACGTCGCTCGCTATGGCGCTTTCTAGCGCGGAGCCTCGGCGCGGCGAGCTGCTGCGCATGTTTTTGGGCCAGTACTACCCGAGCGCCGCGAAGCTCTCGTGGCACGACCTGCATCTGAGGTCGAGCGAGAAGTTCTTTGGCTACTGGAGCTTCGAGGTGGCGGCGTTTGTGGTGTGCGAGGGGGTCGAGGATGCGGCGTTTGCCGATGACTATTTCTACCCGCGCGACCTGACCGGGCGGCGGATGTATCGGACGTGGGAGGATTCGGAGCAGGGGGCGGCAGATCGCAGCGCATACCAGCGCTATCGTGAAGAGATCAAGGGCTGATGTTTCTGCATGAGGCGCAGGTTTTTTTCTATTCTGATGATGAATTATCGCTATGAGCGCGAACTTCTTGCCCAGCAGATCGCAGATGAGATACAAACGTACCCCGACTGGGTGGCGCTGCTGCCGACCACGGCGCAGGGTTCGGTCGAGAACGCACGGTTTGGCGCCCTGACCTTCGCGCTTCGCCTGGGGCACGCTACAGCGAGATGAAGCAGCGCCATATCGCCAGCCTTGACCTGCTGGTGACGCAGCCCGATGGAGCGTATCGCCAGACGTTGCTCCTTGGCGACGACACGAAGGTCTACGGCGAGATCGTGGCCACGTAGGCGCTGTATCTAGGGCAGAGCATGCGCGGCGACCCTGCGAGTGCTGGAGCACCTGCGGGATGCCCAGCCATCGTTTTTGCATGCCGATGTCGCGGATGCGATTCAGCGCCGTAGCTGATCGTATTTGTGGGGAGAGATGCCCATGCCTCGCTACCTGCCCAGCGTCCCCTACACCTGCTCGATCTGCCACACGGCATTTCCCCTCCGCACTTGGTTTGAGCCAGCGCGCCCCGGCGTGGTGCAGATGCCCGACTCCTGCCCCGCCTGCGGCGCGCCCATCCGAAGCCGCGCCGATCTCACGGTCGGGACAGCCAAAGACCTGATCCTGACGCACTACCAGCTGCCTACCTACAAAAAGCTCTACGCCGATGCGCGGGGGTTCTTTGTCAAGCAGTGCTTGACCGAGAAAGATATCGATACGCTTGAGGCGCTGGTGCACGATCTGGATATGGCCGCGTGGGCCGCTGCCGATAGCCAGGAGAAAGCATCGCAGAAGCTCTCGCGCGAGGATAAGCAGGAGACCTCGCTGATCAAGCGGGCCGCTGAGGAGCATAAGGCGGGCACGCTGCAGCAGGAGCTGCGCGCGGCTGCCGATCAGGCCCGCGCGGCGCTGAGGCGGGAGCGCGAGCAGCACATGAGGGTGTTTGAGCAGCGCGCGCAGCGCTGACTCTGGGTGAGGCGGGCTTCATGAGTGAAGGCGGGCCAGCGCGGCCCGCCTTCGCTGTGTCGCGCCGGGTGTGGCCTACTTCACCAGGTGCCAGCGCTCGATGTTCCAGAGGTAGAGCGGCGTGCTCTTGTTGATCGGGCCATCCAGCGTGGTGACTTTGGCGCTCAGCGCCGCCACCCGCCGGTCGCTCCACAGGAACAGGTAGGGCTTCAGCTCGCTGATGCGCTGCTGGGCGCGCTGGAGCGCGTCGGTGCGCTGGGCGCTGTCGTAGATCTGGCGGGCCGCGACCACCTGGTTTTCGTACTGGGCGTCGCTAAAGCCCACGAAGTTCAGCGCCGCCCGCATGTCGGCCACGCCCTGGTTGATCTGGCTGCTGTGGAACAGCGCGTAGTTGTCGGGGTCGTAGAACAGGTAGTCGCCGAACGCTGGGTCGCCCGCGCCGCCGACCCAGCTGCCCAGCAGCAGGTCGAAGTCGTAGGGCGGCATGTAGCGGGCCGAGAGCACGGTCTCGAAGTCGGCGGGCTGCACGGTGAGGCTGATGCCCACGGTGGCGGCGGCCTTGGCGATCAGGTTGGCGGCCTTGATGCGGCGCTGGTCGTCGCCGCGCACGAAGAGCTGGGCGGCCAGCGGCTTGCCGTCGCGCTGGCGCACTGCGCCGCCGTCGGGCACGCGCCAGCCGGCCTCATCCAGCAGGGCGCGGGCCTGGGCCAGATCGACCGTGCTGGTGGGCGGCGGCACCACGTCGGCCCACGAGCCGGGCGCGGCATCCGAGCCGATGGCGCGGCCCACGCCGCCGGTGGCCTCGCGCACCAGGGCGGGCATGTCGATGGCCTTGGCCAGGGCGTTGCGCACCTGGGCGTCGGCGAAGGGCCGCCCCTGGCGCGTGTTGAAGCCCAGGAAGTAGTAGCCGTTCTCGACGTACTCGCCCACGCGCGCGTCGGGCACCGTGGCCGTGATCGGCCTGCTGTCGGCGGGCAGCTCGGCTAGCAGCAGCTGGCCGTCGGCCATGGCCTTGGCGGCCACGGCGGCGTCGGGGGCCACCGCAAACACCACGCGGTCGAGCAGCGGCGGCCCGCGGTAGAATAGCGGGTTGGCTGCCAGGCTGATCGACTGCCCCGCCTCGCGTTTCTCCAGCTTGAATGGCCCGCTGCCCACCGGCGCATCCCAGAAGTTCAGCTCGGCGATGTTTTTTCCGTTCAGCAGGTGCTTGGGCAGGATGGGCACGGCCAGCTCGGCGAAGATCGGCGCGTAGCGCTCGGTGAGCGAGATCTCGACGGTGCTGGCGTTCAGCGGCGTCACCTGGGCCACGCGGGCGCGCAGATCGGCCAGCAGCGAGGTGGTGGGCGAGATAGTGCGCAGCTCGCCGAGGGTGTAGGCCACATCGTCGCTGGTCACGGGGGTGCCGTCGTGCCAGGTGAGGTTGGTGCGCAGCGTGAAGGTGATCAGCCGCCCATCGGCGGATGCGTCCCAGCGCTCGGCTAGGTCGGGGCGGGGCTGGAGCTTGTCGTCCAGGTAGGTCAGGCCGCTGTACATCAGCTCGATCACCTGCTCCTCGGCCCGCGTGCGCGGCTGCCAGGGCCGCAGCTCGGCCACCTCGTCGGCGGCGCGGATCGTCAGGTTGCCGCCGCGCGGCAGGGGCGTGACGGTCGGCTCGGGCGTGGCCGTGGGCAGCGGTGTGGGCGTGTTGTTGCTGGCGCAGCCCGCCAGCAGGCCCAGCGCCAGCAGCGCGCCCGCCATGGATGCCACCAGGATGTTTCGATTTGGGAGAACAATCATAGTTAGTCTTTAACTCGCTGTAGGGTTCAGCAGGCGATTATACCATCTTGGCGCGGGCGTGTGGCCGTGTGGCGGCGCGATCTTCCTGTGCTATAATCGCGCGGCATGTGTCTTTGGCTCTTTGGGCTATGCAGTCGGATCGCGGGGCCTGCCAGCTCGGGGGCGCGCCGCGTCTGAGCCTCGCCACCCGCGCGGCGCTGCGGCCCAGGGCGCATTGTCAGAAGGTTTCCGCCCGTGAGAAGCGACGCACGTCTGCCCCAGCCCCAGCATGACTCCGCCCGCCCGTTTATCAAGTGGGTCGGCGGCAAGGGCCAGCTGCTGCCAGAGCTTGTCCGCCGTCTGCCCAGGGCGTTCCGCCGCTACCACGAGCCGTTTCTCGGTGGTGCGGCGCTGTTCTTCTTCTTGCACCGCGCTGGCCGCCTGCGCGAGGGCGCGGTGCTGAGCGACTACAACCGCGAGCTGATCGATTGCTACCAGGTGGTGCGCGACGACCTGCCCGCGCTGCTCGACCGCCTGCGCGAGCACGAGCGGCACGCGCTCGACCGCGACTACTTTCTCGATGTGCGGGCCTGGGACCGCCGCCCCGGCTTCGCCCAGCTGGGCAAGGTCGAGCTGGCGGCGCGCACGCTCTTCCTCAACCGCACCTGCTACAACGGGCTCTACCGCCTCAACCGCAGGCACCAGTTTAACGCGCCATTTGGCCACTACAAGAAGCCCCGCGTCTACGACGCCGAGAACCTGACGGCGGCCAGCGCGGCGCTGCGCACGGTGGAGCTGCGCCAGGCCGATTTCGCCGATGTGCTGCACACTGCGCAGGAGGGCGATCTGGTGTACTTCGACCCGCCCTATATCCCGCTCAGCATTACCTCGGCCTTTACCCACTACACCGGCCACACCTTCGGCGCCGCCGAGCAGCGCCGCCTGGCCCATGTCACCCGCCAGCTGGCCGAGCGCGGCGTGGCGGTGATGCTCTCGAACTCGGACACGGCGCAGACGCGGCAGATCTACCTGGCCGAGGGTTTCTCGTGCGCGGCGGTCTCGGCCAGCCGCAAGATCAACTGCGATGGCCGCAAGCGCGGCGCGGTGCAGGAGCTGATCGTCTGCTCGTACGGATGGGATGCCTAGCGCGCAGGGGCGGGCCAGCCCCGCCCCTGCCGCCCGCCTAGCGCGGCTCGGCGCGGATGATCGCCGTGAGCGTGTGGCTGGCCCCCGGCGCGAGCGTCACCACGTCGCCCCCGGCGTTGGTGGTCTCCACACACACGAACTCGCGGTACTCCTCGTCGGCCATGTCGGCGATCTTCTTGGCCTCCTCGGCCCAGGGGTTCCACACCACCACCGAGTCGCTGCCTTCTTTTCCTACCACGATCCTGCGCCCCAGCGCGGCGTCGTCGATCACGCACGCGCCGGATGTGCCCACATAGATCCGGTCCACCATCTCGGCGATGCGGATGTCGCCCTGCTGCAGCTTCTGGCGCTCGCCATCCAGCTTGTCGATGTAGCCCACGCCATCCAGCCCGCTGATGGCAACTTGGCCGATGTCGCCCACGCGGAAATAGGTGTGCAGCGCAGCGGTCAGCTCCACGGGCTGTCCGTCGGTGTTGTGGGCCGTCAGGTCGAGCCGCAGCTGCGCGCCCAGCTGCACGCGCAGGCTCAGCTCGAACTCGTGCGGCCAGTAGCTGCGGGTGAAGTCGCTGGGGGCCAGGGCCAGCTCCACCGTGGTGTGCTCGTTGGTGGCGGCGGCGCGGCGCAGCTCCCATGTGGTCATGCGGGCGAAGCCGTGGAAGGGGATGGACGGGTTGTCGCGCACGCCGCCGAACCAGGGCCAGCATACCGGTACGCCGCCGCGCGCCGATTTGCCGGGCTTGAATGCGGCCTGCCTGCTCAGGAAGATCACGGGCTGCTGCCCTGCCGGGGTGTAGCCCAGCACCTGCGCGCCATCCAGCGCCACTGTGGCGACCGCGCCGCCGTGGCGCAGCTCGACCACGGGGGCGCAGCCCTCGTGGCCCGGCAGCACCTGTACGTGGTCGGGGATGGCGTAGGCTTCGTTTAGCTCGCTTGGGGTGAGTGTCATGGGTGGTATGCTCCCGCCCGCTGTGGGGCGTGTCAATGCGGTTCTCTGCCGGATTATAGCACGCTGGTGGGCCTTGGTCTTCGGGTTCGCCTGGGATGTTGCTCGTGGATATGTTTCCTGCGCGCGCTTGTCACCCCGATGGTATGGTCTGCTTCGACGATTGCGGCGGGTGGGCAGGGCTGCGGGCATTGTCTACGCTTGCTTGGCCATCTCACCCAGGGCTTCTCGCGCTATGATAGGGGTCTCTTTTGCCGCTTTGGTAGTGCATGTGTTTCTCGCTTGGTGATGATGGGGGCAGTTATATCGATGTAGCAAGAAATATATATTGTGCAAGGCATTGCACAGATTATGCGATCAGCCATATCTATGTTCTCAAACACCGTATTCTTTTTGTCGTATCAGGTAGCAGGCATGTATAAGGGTGCATGTATATAGCAACTCTGCGCATATGTGATAGAGAAGCGCGCAGCATACGAGTGCTATCAAGCAGAGTCGATGTCGCAATGATTCTGTATCTGGTGCTGAGGTATAGCAGGCATATGATAGTTTCAGATCGGGTTTCAGGCTGCTAGAGCGTGCCACAGGGCGGGAGGAAGACGATGGAGATAAGCGGGAGAAATCGTTTTTCAAGAGAGTACCTTGAGAAGGAGCGCGCGATGGTGCTGGCGATCAGCCAGATCGCCAGCTACGCGCCGCCGTCGGCGCTGCCGAGCGTGCCCGCGCTGCTGGCCATGAGCGACGACGTACAGATGCACCTCGATGCGCTCGATGCGGCGGAGCGCGCAGTAGAGCAGGCGCGGGCCGCGCTGCTGCGCAGCGCCCAGATACGCCACGAGGCGCTGATGCGCACCCGCGCATATATCGTAGCGGCCTATGGGCGCAGGTCGCACGTGCTGCGGACGATCGGACTGAAGCCGCTGGGCGACCGCAAGCGCCGTGCGCGCCGCTCCACTGTGCATCTTATTCCCCCCGCGCTTGACGCGCCCGATGCCTAGCCCCGCCGCGCGGAGCGAGAACGTGAGCAGGTGCTATGGCCACTCGATCGGCGCAGCAGATCGCCGATATCAAGATGCTGCTGGATACGCAGAGGCGGCTGCCCGCATCGTTCAGTCCGCTGCGCTTCCCCGCCGCTCCCGCGCCGGATGTGCGCGTGCTGCTCCAAGGGCGGACGCGCTAGGGCGCAGGTTTCGCGCAGGGTGTCACGTTTGGGGTGTCTCTGCGTCGGGTCGACCATAGATGCTGCGTGGAGCGTTGTGGGATGGGCCGACTATGTGCGGCTTCGACGAGGATGATTTTTTTGGTTGTTTGGTGTGTGCCCTACGCGGGCGGCGGCTAGGGGCCAGCCCCTAGCGACCCCGCGAGGGGGCATTGCCCCTCACATGGTGTCACTTTTGGGAAGTGTCAGAAGTACACTTTCCAGCGAACGGGCATGGATAGACCGAACGCGTGCTGGCGGTTTTGCCACGCGATGGCCAGGGTGAACAAGCTGCACTGC
>WBOU01000019.1 GCA_009268125.1 Chloroflexia bacterium SDU3-3
ACCACCATCCAAAAATGACCACTATCGACGAAGGCGCACCCAAGCCGAACGAATACCAACGCACCGTTTCGCTAAAACGGCCTCGGAACACCCGATAAAGTGACACCATGTGAGGGCATCGCCCCCTGGGGGGGTTGCTAGGGGCAGGCCCCGAGCCGCCGCCCGCGCAGGGCATCCACCCACCTCGCCACCACCACCGCCAGCGCTGATAAGGAAAGCACAATCCGGTCGAGGTTGATTCTGACCCGGTCGAGGTTGATTCTGACCCGGTCGAGGTTGACTCTGACCCGGTCGAGGTTGATTCTGACCCGGTCGAGGTTGACTCTGACCCGGTCGAGGTTGACTCTGACCCGGTCGAGGTTGATTCTGACCCGGTCGAGGTTGATTCTGACCCGGTCGAGGTTGATTCTGACCCGGTCGAGGTTGATTCTGACCCGGTCGAGGTTGATTTTGACCCGGTCGAGGTTGACTCTGACCCGGTCGAGGTTGACTCTGACCCGGTCGAGGTTGATTCTGACCTGGTCGAGACAGCGTATGCAGCAGCGCGGCGCGCTACATGTAATGGCGCTGTAATTCCTACCGCTTGCCCCTCAGGACGCCATAGCATACCATTTCCCTTGTCTTACTACCCCACCCGCAGGGAGGATGCTATGGTTGCCCTTAACGTTGTCCAGCGCCTACGACATGGCAACGACCAGCGCGCCCACCGACGCAAGCTGGCCGCCGAGATAGCCCAGAACGCGCTTCTTCAGCAGCTGCCAGCGCTGCTCGACATCCCCCTGCCGATCCTGGGAGTCGACGGCGCGCCCCGGCACCTTGACGACACCCTCGATCAGACCCCCTACGTGCTGCTGACCGGCGCGCTGGGCAGCGGGCGCGCCACCGCGCTGCAGCAGATCGCCCAGCGGCTGCTGGCCGCCGAGGGCAGGCCTGCGCCGTGCCTGATCGTGCTGCCCAAGATCGACGACAGCCGCAGCGACCCGCACGCGCTGCTCTCGGATGCGCTGGCCAGCTACAGCCCGCAGCCGCGCACCATCTCGCGCCGCCCGCCGCCCCAGCCGCCGCTGGCCGAGCGCATCGCCGGCAGCGCGCTGCTGCTGATCGGCCTGGATGAGCTGACGCCGCAGCGCCAGGACGCGTGGCGCGCGGTGCTGCAGCTGGCCCCCGACCAGTGGCCAGAGACCATGGTGGTGGTCGCCGCCGACCGCGACGAGGAGCGCTGGC
Organism: Chloroflexia bacterium SDU3-3; assembly: GCA_009268125.1. Classification (NCBI taxonomy): domain Bacteria; kingdom Bacillati; phylum Chloroflexota; class Chloroflexia; species Chloroflexia bacterium SDU3-3. The sequence continues at coordinate 1,225 of WBOU01000019.1, forward strand.
CGGGCTTCACCACGCTGATGGTGGCCCCACCGCAGGAGGGCGCGATCGAGCGCTGGATCGAGCTGCTGGTGCCAGTGGAGCGCCGCGCCGCCGTGACCGCCGCGCTGCGCCCCGGCGCGGCGCTGGCACCGCTGGCCACGCGCCTGTTCGAGGTGGCGCTGCTGGCGCTGGTGTCCGACATGGGCGCGCTGCCCACCAACCGCGCCGCGCTCTACGATGCCGCGCTCGATCGGCTATATGGCCTGAACCGCCAGCGCGAGAGCGCCCGCGAGTCGCTGGAGGCGCTGCAGCTGCTGGCCGCCTACGACGAGCGGCCCCAGAGCCTCCCGCCCGGCCTAGTCGAGCCGACCGGCTCGGGGCAGCTGCGCTTCAACCCGCCGCTGTTCCGCCGCTACCTGGCCGCCCGCCAGCTGGCCGCCGAGGGCCGCTACGACCTGATCCGGCTGCTGGCCCCCGCCGAGCAGCGCGAGATCGCGCGTTTCTGCGCGGCGATCGCGGTCGACCTGCCGCCGCTCTACCTGGCGCTGTGGGGCGATGGCAAGCCCAGCGCCGACCTGCTGCTGACCCTCGGCGTGTGCCTGCGCGAGCGGCCCGACACGCCGCCGCGCTGGGCCACCCGCGTGGCCGGGGCCATGGCGCTGCTGGCCCGCAACGGCAGGCCAGCCCAGCGCAGCCAGGCCATGGCGCTGCTGCGCCAGTGCCGGGCGGCCCTGGAGGCCACCTTCGCCACGCTGGCCCAGGCCGATGACGACTCGCAGCGCGTCATCCCGCGCATGATCAGCCTGCTGCCCGACGAGATCGCCGTGCCATTCGCCGAGCGGCTGGCCTACGATGCCGCCACCGCCCCGCAGCTGGCCTGGGATGTGGCCGAGCTGCTGGTCTCGCAGTTCCCGACGCGCAATGTGCCGATGGCACCGCCCCTAGAGCCACCCGCCCGCACCCGCTGGACCTACGTGCAGTCGCTGCACAGCGCCGAGAGCCGCGCCGCCATGGCCTGCGTGCTGGGCGGCGAGGCCATCGGCGATCTGGCCAGCTTCGGGGTGGATGATGCGCGGCTGCTGCGCGTGGCGGCGGCCCTGATCGACGACCCGCAGATCCCGCCGGCCCACCGCGCCGCCGCGCTCAGCCTGCTGAGCGGCAACAGCCAGCCCACCGCGCTGACGGTGATCGAGCGGGCCTGCTACGATGAGGATGCCAGCGTGCGCCAGGCCGCCCTGGGCGAGCTGGCCTCGCGCGATGCCAGCCGGGGCCAGACCGCGCTGAGCCGCGCCGCGCTCGATCACGACGCCCCCGGCGACACGCGCATCGGCGCGGTCGAGCGCCTGGTGCTGCGCTTTGCAGAAGAGTCGCAGCCGCTGCTGGCCCGCTGCGCCCGCGATGTCACGCTGCCGATCTACGCCCAGCTGCTGAGCGTGGCGGCCCTGGGCGATGCGGCGCTTGGCCCGATCGCCGACATCGTGCGCGACCCCGCCACCGGCGCGCTGGTGCGCTCGCTGGCCTCCACCCGGCTGAGCAGCTCCGAGGAGACCAGCTACATCCCGCTGCTGCGCAGCATGCTGGCCGATGAGGCCACCCCCGCCGAGCTGGTCGAGGGCATCTGCGCGGGCCTGAGCGCCGCCGACCCCAGCCTGTACGCGCCCATCCTGCGCCAGCTCGACCGCGCCGAGGCCGATGTCGACCTGACGATCGCCATCGTCGATGTGCTTGGCCGCCTGAAGTGCGAGGAGGCCACCAGCGCCCTGGGCGATCTGGTGGGCGCTGGCGCGCTGGCGCGGCTTGAGCGCGCGGTGCCGCAGGCCCTGCACAGCATGCCCAGCGCCGAGGCCCTGGCCAACGAGGCGATGCCCGCGCCGCTGGCCACCGGCCTGGCCAAGGCCCTGGCCCGCGCCGCCACCCAGGCCGAGCAGCCCACGGTGGTGCGCGAGTTCCTGCACGAGGAGGCCGACCGCATCCGCGCCGCCGCCGCCGAGGCGCTGGCCGCCATCGGCAGCAACACCGCCCAGGCCGCCCTGATGGCCGCGCTGATCGATGACGCGGCGGGCAGCGCGAGCGACAGCGTGGTGAGCGCGCTCGCGCACACCGGCATCAGCAGCGCCGAGGCGCTGGGCCACCTGATCGCCAGCGCCGAGGTGAGCGCGATGGTGCGCTGGATGGCCGTGCAGCACCTGCGCAGCCACCCGATGGGCGAAAATGTGATGCTGCGCACGCTCGGCCAGAGCGGCATCGACAGCTTTACGCGCGGGGCTTTGGCCGAGGCCCTGGGCCAGCGCGGTGCGATTGCGGCGCTGCCGCTGCTGCGCCAGCTGCTGGATGATACGACCGGCGACCTGCACCTGCGCTCGCAGGCGGTGGTGGGCCTGGGCATGCTGAACGAGCCTGCCACCGAGGTTGTGCTTATCCGCCTGCTCTCCGACCCGCGCGAGGATGTGGCGCTTCGCGGCCTGTCTGCCGAGCACCTGCCGCAGTCGCTTAGCGCCGAGGGCCGCCGCATCCTGCGCGAGGTACTGCGCCGCGAGCGCCAGCCCGAGCCGATCACCGCTGGCATCCTGATGGTGCTTGGCCGCGTGCAGGACAGCGAGTCGCTGCCGCTGCTGCTGCGCTACACCCAGGACGAGCGCGCCGATGTGGCCCGCGCCGCCCTCAAGGCCCTGGCCGAGCTGAATGACGGCAGTGTGGCCCCCGTGCTGGTGCGCGTGGCCCAGAACCCCGCCGCCGAGCGGGCCACCCGACTGCGCGCGATCGGCACGCTGATGCAGATCGGCGGCGAGGGCTACCGCCCGCTGCTGCGCAGCTACCTGGAAGAGGGGCCGCTGCCGCTGCGCCTGCAGGCGCTGGAGCACCTGATCAGCGCCGAGGCCAGCGCCACCGACCTGCTGGCGATCGCGCGGCACACCGTGCTGCCGATGCCGCTGCGGCTGCGCGCCCTGGCCGCCTGCGCGGCCTATGTCGAGACCTGCCCGGCCATGGAGCAGCTGGCCGCCGCCGAGGACGAGCTGCCCGAGCTGCGGGTGCGCGCCATCCGCGCCATCCGCGACCATAGCTACACCCCCGCCGTGCCAGCCCTGGTCGCCCTGGCCGCCGATGGTGCCGAGCCGATCCGTGTGGCCAGCATCCAGGCGCTGGGCGCTATCGGCGGCAGCGCGGCCTGCACCACCCTGGGCAACCTGGCCGAGGGCGCAAGCCAGAGCCACGCGATCCGCGCCTATGCCCGCGCCGCACTCTATGGCGCGATCACGCAGATGATCGCCACCAGCCGGGCGCAGCGGGTGCCCAATCGATTTGAGACCACAGCGGCTGCTGCCTAACCAACGCTGCGCCACGGCGGGGGATGCCCTACAGCGTCATCTCGCACCGCACCAGGCGCACAGCGGAGAACGCCATATGAATACCAAGATCCTGATCGTCGACGACGAACCTGCGATTGGCAAGCTGCTGACCTACCAGCTTCGCGGGTGCAACTACGCGGTGAGCTACGTTTCCGACGGCCTGAGCGCGCTTGAGCGGATCGAGCGCGAGCAGCCCGACCTGGTGCTGCTGGATGTGATGATGCCCACGCTGAGCGGCTGGGAGGTGTGCCGACAGATCCGCGCCTACTCCAGCATCCCAGTGATCATGCTCACGGCCAAAAGCTCGGATGCCGACATCATCACCGGGCTATCCTCAGGGGCGGATGACTATATCTCCAAGCCCTTCAACATGGCGCATCTGCAAGCCCGGATCGAGGCCGTGCTGCGCCGCACCCAGGCTAGCCCGCGCCCGCGCACGGTAGGCACCAGCGGGCTCAAGCAGCGCCCCGCCCCGCCGCCTGAGCCCGCCGTTTCGCCACCGCCTGCGCCTGCCGCCCCGCCGCCGCCCAGCCTCGATCTCTCGGATCTGCCGCTGCCTGCGGCGGCTGCGCCCTCGCCCGCCGCCCAGGCCAGGCGCGTGGGCCTGCAGCTGCGCGATGCCCGGCTGGCCAAGGGTATCCCGCTCATCCAGGCCGCCCGCGACTGCAGCACGCGCTGGGAGTTTTTGCAGGCGATCGAGCAAGAGAACTTCGCCTATGTGCCCAAGCAGCAGCTGCGCTCGGCGCTGCAGCGCTACAGCCGCTACCTAGGCATCGATATCCAGCAGCACCTGCCACCCGCGCCGCCGCGCCGCCCGTGGAGCATGCTGCAGTACGCCACGCTGTTCACCTTCATCCTGCTGGTGATCGCCGTTGGGGTCTACTTTCTCTAGCGCAGCGCCAGCACGATCACCAGAATCACCAGGCCCACCAGCGCCGCCACCACCCAGGTGGGCGGCGCTTCGATCTCCATGGTGGCGGGCGCTGGCGGCGTTTGGCGCTGGCCCTCGCCGGTGTCCAGCGTGAAGGCGGCCTCGCCCGCTGCGGCGGCGGCGGCGAACACCTGCGGTGGCAGCGGCGACCCTGGGATGGGCATGTCGCGCGCCTCATCGAGGTAGGCCCTGGCCCAGGGGTAGCTAGGCTGCTGCGCCGCCTGGAAGAGATGGTAGGCCGCGCGCTGCATGTAGGCGGGGTGGCCCAGGCTCAGCTGGTAGAGCTGCTGCAGGTTTCGCGGGCCGAAGGCCACCCCCGTACCCTCAAGGTAGGCCTCGGTGAACAGCCGCACCTCGGCCTGCGCGAAGGCCCCCAGCCGCACCAGCGCGAAGCGCTCGCCCAGCGCGGGCGGCTCGGTCCCGAAGGCGCAGGCCAACAGCAGATGGCCGCCGCGCGCCAGCCGCGCCAGGCTGTCGAGCAGCTCGGCGCCCCAGGCAGTGGGAAGCGCCTGCTCGGCGTTGTCGAGGCACACCAGCACCGGCGCTGGCGTGCCGGCCAGGGCGCGCAGCAGCGCCGTCGGCGTCTCGCCGGGCTGGGCCAGCGCGCGGATGATCAGGCGGTAGACCTCGGCGGCGCTGGATGTGGCCGCGCCCGCCAGATCGAGCGAGATCGCGATCAGGTCGAGCTGCTCCAGATTCACCGCCGCCGACTGCGCCACATGGTGCAGCAGCGACGACTTCCCCACCCCGGCCACCCCCACTACCGCCACCGGCATGCGCTGCTCCATCGCGCCGAACAGCAGCGACAGCTCGCCCCAGCGCCCAGCAAAGAAGCGCGGGTCGCGGATGGCCCCCCGCTGGGTGAACGGATTATGCTGAGTTTCCATAAAGATCTCGCTTTCTCGCCAATGTTGGTGGCAGCATAGCACATGCGTAGCCGCGGCACTGGCCGATCTGGCGCATGGGGAAGCGATTTGCCGCACTCGCGCTTGTATGATATACTGCACCACATCGCGCCTTCAGTGCGAAACACACACACCGCTTGGTGCACTTGCCTATCTGCCGATCAGGCGATCGGTCGGGCCAGCATGCAAGAGCGGTGGCGGAATCAAGATACCTTAAGGAGTACCGTACCCATGACCCAGGCAACGCAGCGGCTCATCCCCCTCAAGTCCCTGCTTGAGGCAGGCGCTCACTTCGGGCACCAGACGAAGCGCTGGAACCCCAAGATGAAGCCCTATATCTTCGCAGGGCGCAATGGCATCCACATCATCGACCTGCAGAAGACCACGGCTGGCCTGACCGACGCCTACCGCTTCGTCACCGAGACGGTGGCCGCTGGCGGCAAGATCCTGTTTGTCGGCACCAAGAAGCAGGCCCAGGATGTGATCGCCGAGGAGGCCGGGCGCGCTAGCCAGCTCTACATCACCCAGCGCTGGCTCGGCGGCACGCTCACCAACTTCAGCACCATGCGCAAGCGGCTCCGCTACCTCAACGACCTTGAGGCCCAGCGCGACCGCGGCGACTTCGCCAAGCTTACCAAGGCCGAGGGCCTGAAGCTTGAGCAGGAGATCGAGAAGCTGAACCGCGTGTTCGCTGGCCTCAAGACGATGGATCGCCTGCCCTCGGCCCTCTTCATCGTGGATCCCCACAAGGAAGATCTGGCGGTGAAGGAGGCGGTGAAGGTTGGTATTCCGATCGTCGCGATGGTGGACACCAACTGCGATCCGGATCCGATCAACTATATCATCCCCTGCAACGACGACGCGATCCGCAGCATCCGCCTGATCACCGGCAAGATCGCCGACGCCGCCGTGGAGGGTTCCACCCGCCGCGAGACCTCGCAGGCCGATGCCATGCGCGGTGGCCAGTACGATGCGCAGCCGGTCGAGCAGGCCGAGGCCGCCGAGACCGAGGCCGCCGAGTAAACTGGCGCGACAACAGCGCTTCATACTCGTGAGGAAGATTGGAAGCGCGGCGCGGCTGTCGCTTCCTCTCTTCCCATTTTTATGCAATCAACTTTGAGCGATGCGCAGGGGTGAAACGCCGCCTGCGCGCGAGGGCGCCAGCGGCCCCGCCCACGGGCGCGGCGCGGCCACCTCGCCAGGCAGAGAGCCACACGTAAAGGAGCACTACCTTGGCAGAGATTACAGGACAGATGGTGAAGGAGCTGCGCGAGCGCACCGGTGCCGGCATCAAGGACTGCAAAGACATCCTGACCCAGACCGAAGGCAATATGGACAAGGCCATCGCCATCCTGCGCGAGAAGGGCCTGAAGGTCAGCGAGAAGGTCGCCGACCGCGCCGCGAACGAGGGCCGCGTGGAGGTCTACATCCACCCCGGCAACCGCCTGGCCGCCCTGGTCGAGGTCGACTGCGAGACCGACTTTGTGGGCCGCAACGAGGACTTCATCAAGCTCTGCGGCGCGCTCGCCATGCAGATCGCCGCGATGAACCCGCGCTACATCCGCCCCGACGAGGTGCCCGCCGATGCGATCGAGGCCAGCGGCGAGAAGCCCGAGAAGTTCTACGAGAACTACGTGCTGCTCAACCAGCCCTTCGTCCGCGACCCCTCCAAGACCATCGAGGACCTTGTCAAAGACACCGTCGCGAAGGTTCGTGAGAACATCATCATCCGCCGCTTCGTCCGCTACGAGATCGGCGGCTAAGATGAAGGCAGCACAGAGCGCTCGCGCGAGCGCTCTGTGCTTTCCTTCCCAACAAGCATGACACAACCCATCTACCGCCGGGTGCTGCTGAAGATGAGCGGCGAGGCCCTGGCCGGTGACAAGAGCAACACCCTCGACCAGTCGGTCCTCGACTACTACGCCCAGGAAATCAAGTCTGTCCATCGCCACGGTGTTGAGGTGGCAGTCGTCCTCGGCGGGGGCAATATCTGGCGGGGCAACAAGGCCATCTCTCGCGGGATGGACGCCGCGCAGTCGCACTACATGGGCATGCTGGCCACCGTGATCAACGCGCTGGCCCTGCAGGACGCCCTAGAGCGCCACGGCGTGTTCACGCGCGCGATGACCGCCATCAGCATGGATGAGGTTGCCGAGCCATACATCCGCCGCCGCGCCACCCGCCATCTCGAAAAGGGCCGCGTGATCATCCTGGCGGCGGGCACTGGCAACCCCTACTTCACCACCGACTCCGCCGCCGCCCTACGCGCGGCAGAGATGCACGCCGAGGTTATCCTGATGGCGAAAAACGGTGTCGACGGCATCTACAGCGCCGATCCCCGCCACGACCCCTCGGCCACCAAGTTTGGGCACATCACATACATGGAGGCGCTGAGCCGCGGCCTGACGGTGATGGACAGCACCGCTCTCACCTTCTGTATGGATAATAAGCTGCCGATCATCGTCTTTGACTCGATGCAGGTCGGTTCGATCGAGCGGATCGTGCTGGGCGAGCAGCTGGGGACGCTGGTCAGCAGCGGCGAATAGATCATTGGCTTCCGCCGCAACAAGTTGTTGCGCGCACAACCCGGAGATAGGCGTATGATCAGTGACATCCAACGCGAAACCGAAGGCAAAATGAAAAAGACCGTCGAAGCGCTGCGCCACAGCCTGAGCAGCATTCGCACGGGCCGAGCGTCGCCGGCACTCGTTGAGGACCTGGAGGTCGAGGCCTATGGGTCGACGATGCCGCTGAATCAGCTCGCCGGGGTGAACATCCCCGAGGCTAAGATGATCATCATCCAGCCCTACGACGCCGGGACGCTCAAGGCCATCGAGAAGGCCATCCAGAACTCGGATCTGGGCCTGAACCCCTCGAACGACGGGCGGATCATCCGGCTGGTGCTGCCCGCGCTCACCCAAGAGCGCCGCAAGGAGCTGACCAAGCAGGTGAAGGCCCGCGTGGAGGAGAGCAAGGTGGCGCTGCGCAACATCCGCCGCGAGTCGCTGGAGGATGTGAAGAAGCTGCTTGCCGACAAGCAGATCTCTGAGGATGAGCAGCGCCGCGGCCAGGAGAAGCTCCAGGAGCTAACCGACCGCTACACCCGCGAGCTGGATGCTGTTGGCTCGGCCAAAGAGACCGAGGTCATGGAGGTCTAGATAGGAGCTAGGCATGGCGCTTGCGGTCGGTACGCCCGCCGCGAGCGCCGCCTATGTTCTGAGGTACAATCATGTCGTCAGAAGCGAACGCGTATTCTCGCGTGCCGAAACATATTGCGATCATCATGGATGGCAATGGCCGCTGGGCCAAGCAGCGCGGGCTTCCCCGCCTGGCAGGCCACCGCGCCGGCACGGAAAATATCCGCCGGATTGTGACCGAGAGTGTGGAGCAGGGCGTCCGCTGCCTGACTCTCTACGCCTTCTCGACCGAGAACTGGACACGCCCCTCCGCCGAGGTGGAGGGCCTGATGCTCATCCTGAGCGAGTTCATGGATCGCGAGCTGCAGAACCTGCACCGCGAGGGCGCGCAGATCCGGCACTTGGGCAGCATGGAAAACGTGTCGCCCGCGCTGCAGCGCAAGATCCAGAACGCCTGCGATCTGACCCGCGACAACACGCGGATCACGCTGGCGGTGGCCTTCAACTACGGCGGCCGGGCCGATATCACCCACGCGGTGCGCCGCCTGGTGGCCAGCGGCATCTCGGCGGATGAGATCACCGAGGAGCAGATCGCGGCCCACCTCTCGACCCAGGGCATGCCCGACCCCGACTTGGTGATCCGCACCAGCGGCGAGCTTCGGCTCTCGAACTTTCTGATCTGGCAGGCGGCCTATAGCGAATACTGGACCACGCCAGTCTACTGGCCAGAGTTCGGGCCGCTGCAACTGCGACAGGCGATCCAGGAATATGGACAACGCGAACGCCGATTCGGCGGCCTCATCAAAAGCTAACAAGCCAAGCTCGCTGCTGCCCCGCGTGGCCAGCGCCGCCGTGCTGCTGCCGGTGATCATCATCATCGTGTGGTGGAACTACTGGGCGATGTCGCTGGTGCTGGGCGCGGTGGTGGTGCTGGCCCTGCTCGAGCTGTACGGCACCTACACCCACGGCGGCTATCGCCCGCACACCTGGGTCGGCATCGCGGGCGCGCTGGGCCTGGTGGCCAGCGTGGCGCTGCGCCCCATCCTAGGCGGCTTCGACCTGCTGGGCCTGGTGATCACGCTGCTGATCGCAGGCAGCCTGACCGCCACGCTGTCGCGTAGCTCGGAGGAGCGTGGGCTGGCGAGCTGGGCGCTGACCGTGGCTGGCGCGATCTATGTGGGCTGGATGTATAGCTTCGTGCTCAGCCTGCGCCTGCTGGAGACGCCGCTCCGCCCCTCTTTCCTGGCGGGCCTGGGCCTGCCGTCCGGCGCGGCCTGGCTGTTTGGCGTGATGGCGATCACGTGGCTGCAGGATACCTTCGCCTACTTTGTGGGCAAGCGCTTTGGCAAGCACAAGATGGCCCCCGCCCTGTCGCCCAAGAAGACCTGGGAGGGCGCTGCTGGCGGGATGCTGGGCGCGTTCGCCGGAGCGCTGGCGGGCATCTACCTGTTCTGCCTGCCGCTCTCGCTGCCCCAGGCCGCGCTGCTGGCGCTGGTGGGCGGCGTGGTCGGCCCGGTGGGCGATCTGGCCGAGTCGCTGATGAAGCGCCAGGTGGGCCTGAAGGATGCGGGCAACATCATCCCTGGCCACGGCGGCCTGCTCGACCGCTCCGACAGCCTGCTGTTTACCGCCCCCATCCTCTACTACATCATTCTACTGCTGCACTTCCACTAGCGGCACCGCCCGCCAAACGTACAGCGGCTGAGCCTCGCTCATTCGTTGACAGCGGCCATGGCTTTGGGGTACACTACCCGGCACAGATGCATGGCGGTCTCCCGCCGCACCATGTCATACCTGCGACCACCCCCATAACCATTAAAGGAGCGGGCATTGGAAGGCTTTACAGGCGGTATTCTCACACTGATCATCTTTCTTGCGATGCTTGCGGTGCTGGTGCTGGTGCACGAGCTTGGGCACTTTCTCACCGCGCGCTGGCTGGGTATCGCGGTCGATGAGTTTGGCATTGGCTTCCCCCCTCGCGCCAAGGTGCTGTTCGAGCACAAGGGCGTGCAATATACATTGAACTGGCTACCTATCGGTGGATTTGTGCGCTTCGGCGGCGATGGCGAGTCGCTGTATGGCGCTGGCGGCAGCCTGGCCGCAGCCGCGCCGTGGAAAAAGATCCTGGTGCTGCTGGCTGGCCCGCTGATGAACCTGCTGCTTACCTACCTGATCTACTGCGGCCTGATGTTCGCCAACGGTGTGCCTCACCAGCTGGGTGGGATCACGCTGGATGGCGTGGTGGCGGGCACCCCGGCGGCTCGCGCTGGCTTTCAGGCGGGCGATAGCGTGATCGCTATGAACGGCCAGGAGATCGGTACCGACATCAATGTCATCCGATCGATCGCCGAGCAGAACACCGATACGCCGATCTCGGCGCTGGTGCTGCGCGATGGCGCAGAGCAGACGCTCACGGTCACCCCTGGCCAGTGGACCGACCCCGAGACCAAGAAAGTGTTTGAGAGCGGCTTTGGCTTCTCGTACAGCAGCCGCGTCGAGTATCTGCCGGTTAGCCCGTTTGGCGCACTGGTGGTAGGCGCACAGCAGACCGGCACCACGCTGCAGAGCTTTGTCGCAGCGATCGGCAAGCTGGTGGGTGGCCTGGTTGGGCATAACGAGCCGGTGCCGGGCGGCTTCACCGGGGTGGTGGGCATGGCGCGCGGCACGGGCGAGGTGATCGAGAAGCACGGCGCGACCGGCTTCTGGGAGTGGATGGCGCTGATCAGCCTCAACCTCTTCCTGTTCAACCTGCTGCCCATCCCCGCGCTGGATGGCAGCCACATCCTGTTTTCGCTGGTGGAGCTGGCGCGGCGCGGCAAAAAGATCCCGCCTGAGAAAGAGGCGCTGGTACACGCGGTTGGCTTCGCGATGCTGATGGGCCTGATGGTCGTCGTCACCATCTCGGATGTGGCCAACTGGATTGGTGGCGGATCGGTGCTTGGGCAATAGAGGGCATCGGTGACGCATTGGCGGCGAACATGCGGGGCGAAAGCCTGCGGTTCGCCGCTTCTCTATTGATCTAGGAGCTATGGCATGCCTACCCCACGCCTGCCCATCATCCGTGCCAGCGAGATCGGCGAGTATGTCTACTGCGCCCGCAGCTGGTGGCTGCGCCGCGTGGAGGGCCTGGAGCCGGAGGGCCGCGAGCGGCGCGAGCGCGGCGCGCAGCTGCATCGCAGGCACGGCATGGCGGTGCAGGGCAGCCGAGCGCTGGCCCTAGTGGCCCTGCTGCTGGTGCTGGCGGGGCTTGGGCTGGTGCTGTTTGGCGCGCGCTAGGTAGGGCATATGGGCATCTCTCTTGGGCTGGCGCTGCTGGTGCTGGCGGTGGCGTGCGCGATCTGGGCTAGCTCCATCCGTCGACGTACCGGCCTGCCGTGGGTGCCGGTGCGCTCGCAGGATGTGCTGGGCCGCGAGCTAGAGAAGCCGCTGTTCTCGCGCAGGCTGGGGCTCACCGGCAAGCCCGACTATCTGCTGGAGATCGGCGGGGCGCTCATACCGGTGGAGGTCAAGCCCTCGCGCCGGTCGCCCACGCCCTACGACTCGGACCTGATGCAGCTGGCCAGCTACTGCCTGCTGATCGAGGAGACCGAGGGCCAGCCGCCGCCCTATGGCCTGCTGCGCTACGCCCAGCGCACCTTCCGGCTCAACTATACCGAGCAGGTGCGCGAGGATGTGCTGGCCCTGATGGATGAGATGCGCGCGCTGCTGGATGTGGCCGACTGCGCGCGCAGCCACGACGAGTCGCAGCGCTGCCGCAGCTGTGGCTTCTACACGATCTGTGATGACGCGCTGTGAGCAGAGAAGAGGACACTGTGAGCGATACGGCGACAGGTGAAAAGAAGCAGATCCGCCGATCCGAGGTGATCGAGCGGATCGAGGCGCGGCTGGCGGGCCAGCTGGCCCAGTCGGCGCTGGCCGGGTGGGCCTTCGATCGGTTCTACGCCGAGGAGCTGGGGAACGAGGTCTATGAGCCGGGGGCAGAGGGCGCGCTTGCCGATGCGCTCGACGCGCTGATGTTCTGCGACGACCCCGGCTTCGGCCTAGATACCAGCGAGCTAGCGGCGCTCATCCAGAATCTACGATGAAACTCAAGATCACCCAGCACCCCCGGATGCGCGATATCGCCGTCGGCGACGAGGTCTACTGCTACCCGCTGCAGCTGTTTGCGCGGGTGGTCGAGACCTTTCCGGCGGCTGTCTGCGTGCGCCTGGGCATCCTCTCCATCCACCGCCGCATGGATCTGATCTTCTCGCCCCAGCTCTGGTGTGCCGATGATATCGAGAACCTGAGCGTGTGCCGCTACTGCGGCAGCCGCGAGCGCCTATGCCTTGAGACGCTCACCGGCATCCCCTTCCACGTGTGCGACCACTGCTTGCACGAGCACGAGCTAGGCGCTACTCAGGATTGATCTGGGGCCTGCCAAAGCCACTGCGGTAGGCCTCGCCCCAGTAGTCTCCCAGCGATTTCCCCTCGACCAGAATCTGCACCCCGCGCACATCGGGCAGCGTGGTGAGCGACTGCACCAGGTTGCGCACCGCAGCCTCGCGGCTGTCGGCCCGGCTGAATGCCTCGCTGAGGTCGACGGTGATCACCCGTGTGGCGCGATCGAGCGCCAGCTGGCGCAGCGCTGTGCCCTGCGGTATGACGCGCTGGAGGGTGGGGCCGTAGCTGCCCGGGCCATCCAGCAGCGCCTGCACGGTGGCGCTGGCGGTGTCCTTGGTCTTGGGCACCACGCGCATCACTCGCACGTCGTGGCTGCCATCGGCTAGCGGGAAGTAGAGCGGTAGGAACTCGGACATGCTGGTGTCTTCGGCCAGACCATCGGGGTTGAGCGGGTTGAGCACCGGGCGGCTGGCTGGCTGGCCGCTGCTGGCACCGTTCACCTGCAACTGCACGCGCTGCACCCCCGCCAGCTGGGTGAGCGTGAGCACCAGGGCCTGCTGGGCACGCTCGCCCAGCCGCTGGTCGAGGTTGATGGTAGCGGTACCACCGGCCACCCCAGCGCTGATGAGATGTACCTCTGGCCCGACCAGCGCCACCAGGCCGGTGCGCGATCCGGCGATCAGCTCGCGCACGGCGGCCTCGGCCTCGCGCCCCTGGGCCACCGCCACCGTGCGCTGCACCGGGATGTAGAGTGTCCCCGACGCATCGCCGAAGTAGAGCGTGAGCTGCTGCTGGCTGGCTGCGGCCATGGTGGCGGTGGGGGTGCTCTGCGGCGTGCGGCTGGGCAGGGTAGCGCTGGGCGCGGCCGTCGGGGTGGCGCTGGGCGCGCTGGTGCTGCTGGGCGCTGCGGACGGGGCGGCGCTGGTGGCCTGCGTGGGCGCTGGCTCGGCGGGCTGGGTGGGCGGGAACATCACGTTGCCCATGGTGGGCTGGGCCGTGGCGGCCAGCGTGGGCGTGCTGGTAGGCAGCGTGGTGGGCAGCACCGTGGGCGTGGCCGGCAGCACCGTGACGCTGGCATGGGCTGTGCTATCGGTAGGAACCAGGGTGGCCAGCTGTGGGCTGGCGGTGGGCGCGGCGGATGCCTGGCCCTTGCCCCAGATCGCCCGCAGCCCCAGCGTGAGCGATATGACGCCGATCAGCCCCAGCATCACCAGCATCAGGGTGTAGATCGCGCGGTCGCGCGGGGCCAGCGTGGCCAGCCAGCTGCGCATGCCGCCCTCGGCCTGGGCGGGCGGCTCGGCGGGGGGGGCGGGCACATCCTGCGTTGTGGGGAGCATGGAACCCGTGTATAATGGGCAGTGCACATGCCCGGCAGCAAGGCAGAAGCTCGCCTGATTGACAGGAATATCGATCGGCTCGCCGCTCACATAGCAGCGATGTTCGGTGGTTGGTGAGGCGAAGCGAATCGCACGATTCTGCTTGAGGCCCAGGTATGGGCAGTGGCCAGATGGTTCCATAACGTGTCGCCGCAGCTCCTTATGGCCCGGTGGTACGATGTTGCTACACATTATAACGGCAGGCCATGAGCGACCGGGATGGAGAACCATTACCGGACGTTAACAGCTCGTGCGCCGCCACTACCACGGTTTGTACGGCGCACCGCGCCCCGCATGGGCGGGATGCACAGGAAGCACGCGCGGCGGTACGCTGCTAGCTAATGGCCAGAAGACTATGAGAATTGTTATCGTCTCCGACATCCACTCCAACCTAGTAGCCCTTGAGACGGTGCTGAGCGCCGTGGGCAGCTTCGACCAGCTCTGGAACCTTGGCGACACCATTGGCTATGGGCCACGCCCCAACCAGTGCATGGAATCGATGCGCGCGCTGGCATCGGTGATGATCGCTGGCAACCATGATCTGGGCTGCATCGGCAAGGTTGACCTGACCGACTTCAACACCGATGCGAAGCTCGCCAACCTGTGGAACGGCGAGCAGCTGACCGCCGATAATCGCGCGGCGCTCGACATGCTGCCGCCCAGCACGGTGGTGGATGATCGCTTTATGGTGGCCCACGGCAGCCCGCGCGATCCGGTGTGGGAGTATATGCTCGCGCGCGATCAGGCGGCGGCCAACTTCGAGGTGTGCAGCCAGCAGGTCTGCTTTATCGGCCACTCGCATGTGCCGCTGATCTTCGTGAAGACCAGCGATGGCCAGTACAGCAACCCCATCCTGCCCACCGCAGGCGACACGCTGCAGCTTGAGGATGGCGTGCGCTACTTTATCAACCCCGGCAGCGTGGGCCAGCCGCGCAACCAAGATCCGCGCTCGGCCTACGCCATCCTCGATACCGATGCTGGCAGCGTGCGCTTCATGCGGATCGAGTACGATATCGCCAAGACCCAGCGGCAGATGCGCGAGGCCCAGCTGCCCACCGCGCTGGTCCGTCGGCTCGAGTTTGGGATGTGAGAGGGCTACTATGCGAGTGATCACTGGTTCGGCCAAGGGCCACCACCTCAAGGCTCCCAAGGGGATGGGCACACGCCCCATGCTCGATCGGGTGAAGGAGGCGGTGTTCTCGGTGCTGGAGGGCTACGGCCCAATACGCGGCAATGTGCTGGATGTGTTTGCGGGCACTGGCTCGCTGGGCATCGAGTGCCTGTCGCGCGGGGCCGCGCACGCCGACTTCGTCGAGCGCAACCCCCACGTCTGCAAGATCATCGCCGAGAACCTGGAGCACACCCGCTTTACTGAGCGCGGCAAGGTGCACCAGATGCCGGTGATGCGCTATGTGACCACCGCTAAGCCAGAATCGAAGTATGCTATAATCTTCATGGACCCGCCCTACGCAGATCCAGCGATAGAAGATACGATTCGTGCGGTGGCGACATCCGGCCTGCTTGACCCCGAGGGTCTGGTGATCGTTGGCCACTCGCCCCGCGTCGAACTTGCAGATCAGTATGAGCCACTGCGGCGGATCAAGTTCCGTCGGCTCGGCGACTCATGCTTTTCTATTTTCGAGCCAGATCCCTCCGGCGAGGCGGCGGAGACGCCCGCGCCCGAGGGGCACTAAGGAGCATGGCGTGACGATCGCCGTCTACCCTGGAAGCTTTGACCCTGTCACCAACGGCCATCTTGACATAGCGGCGCGGGCCGCCCGCCTGTTCGACACCGTGATCATGGCGGCGTTCGACACGCCCAACAATAAGCGGCTGCTGTTCAGCACCGAGCAGCGGCTCGAGCTGCTGCGCGAGGCCACGCGCGACATGCCGAATGTGCGGGTCGACACCTACTCGCAGCTGACGGTTGACTACGCCCGCAGCGTGGGCGCCAGCGTGATCGTGCGCGGCCTGCGCGCCGTGAGCGACTTCGAGCACGAGTTCCAGCTGGCCCAGATCAACCACACCCTGGCCCCCGACATCGAGCACATCACCTTCATGTCGGATCAGAAGTATACCTTCTTCAGCTCAAGCACTGTGCGCGAGCTGGCCTCGCTGAATGGCGATGTGACCTGGCTGGTGCCACCCCACGTGGTGCTGGCCCTCAAGCGCGCCTACGGCCATGAATAGCGCTGCACAGCGGCCCCGCGCCGTTCTGTGATGATGGGGGGTGATTCGCCATCGAACTCGATGATCTCATCGACGAGCTAGAGGATATTCTTGCCGAGGGGCGGAGGGTTCCATTTAGCGGGCGTCTGCTGATCGATGAGGACCGCATCCTGGATGTGATCGACCGCATGCGTGTGGCGCTGCCCGAAGAGGTGAAGCAGGCGCGGCGGGTGATCAGCGAGCAAGAGCGGCTGCTGGCCGAGGCCCAGGCCAAGGTGCAGCAGGCCCTCGAAGAGCAGGGGCTGCTGGCCGCCGCCGAGGCCGAGCGCGCCCGCCTGATCGAGCAGGCCGAGCGCGATGCCATGAGCATCCGCGCAGGCGCCGACGAGTACGCCACCCAGGTGCTCAGCGAGCTGGAGCAGCGGCTCCAGAAGCTCACCGCCAGCGTGCAGAACGGCCTGGGCGAGCTGCGTCAGAACAGCACGCGCTAGGCAGCGCCCGCTTCCCAACGCCCGCTCCTAACATTTGACACTGCGCTACAACTCGCCTATAATGTGGCCTCTGTGAGCGCGGAGGAGCGCGCGCATTGCTATGCACATAAACAAGCCATTAACCGACCTAAAGTTTAACGTCGCGCAGCTGCTGCGCGAGGACATCGGCGGTCGACGGAGCTATACCTTCCAAGAGGAGGCGCTGCTGCTCGACGAGGAGACCATGCTGCGGAAGATCGTGGGCGAGGTTCGCTTCACCCGCACCGCAAGCGGCGTGCTGGCCGATGCCGATGTGCGCGGTGTGGTGGAGACGCAGTGCATCCGCTGCCTCACCGCCGTGCAGGTGCCGCTTGAGCTGGCCTTCCGAGATGAGTTTCACTCGATGGTCGAGGTCAACACCGGCAGCCCGCTGCCCAAGCCAGCCGAGGATGACCCGTTCTTCATCAACGAGAACCACCTGCTGGATCTGGGCGAGGCCATCCGCGAGTACGGCCTGATCGAGATGCCGATGCGCCCGCTCTGCCGCGAGGACTGTAAAGGGTTATGCCCGCAGTGCGGCGTGGATCGCAACACCACCCAGTGCAGCTGCAGCGATGACGATGGCGACGACCGACTAAGTGTACTACAACAACTTTTAGATAAAAACCGATAAGGAGCTAGACGAGCATGGGTGCTGTACCGAAGACAAAGGTTTCCCGCCACTACCGCGGCAACCGCCGCCGCCACCTCGCGCTGAGCGCGCCGACCCTGGTCCCCTGCTCGCAGTGCGGCCAGCTGCACCGCGCACACCACGTGTGCAAGAGCTGCGGCACCTACCGTGGCCGCCAGGTGATCGAGATCCGCAGCAAGGTTGCGGATGACGAGTAGGCGAAACTGATTTCGTTCCGAGGGGTTATTGGCTTGTCGCCAGCGAGCCAATAACCCCTTCTTTGTAAACGCCAGCGGCCCCAGGCAGGGCCGATGTGCGGCACCCAGAGGGGCACATGTCACACTACGCAGCGATTACGGGATGGGGTATGGCCGTGCCCGAGCGTCGGCTGACCAACGCCGATCTCGAGCGCATGGTCGAGACGTCGGATGAGTGGATCACCACCCGCACGGGCATCCGCGAGCGCCGTATCGTGGGGCCAGGCGAGAGCACATCCACGCTCGCCACCGAGGCGGGCCGCCGCGCGCTGGCCAAGGCCGGCATCGAGCCCGGCCAGATCGACCTCGTCATCCTTTCCACCTGCACCCCCGACCGCCCATTCCCCGCCACCGCATGCACGGTCCAGAACAACCTCGGCATCACCGGCGCGCCCGCCTTCGATCTGGCGGCGGCGTGCAGCGGCTTCGTGTATGGCCTGAATGTGGCCACTAGCATGGTGCGCGCGGGCGCGGCCAAGAACGTGCTGTTTATCGCCGCCGATGTCTTCACCAAGTACATCAACTGGAATGACCGCAACACCTGCGTGCTGTTTGGCGACGGCGCGGGCGCGGTGGTGCTGCAGGCCACCGATGAGTCGCTGGGCATGCTCTCCTGCGTGATGGGGGCCGACGGCGGCAGCGAGGACTTGATGGCGGTGGATGCGGGCGGCTCGCGCCTGCCAGCCACGCCCGAGCTGCTGGAGCAGGGCCGCCAGTACGTGTACATGAACGGGCGCGAGATCTTCAAGCTGGCCGTGCGCGGCATGGGCGACTCGTCGACCGAGGCGATGGCGCGGGCGGGCGTGGCCACCGACCAGATCGAGCTGGTCATCCCCCACCAGGCCAACCTGCGGATCATCGACGCGGCGGCCAAGCGCTTGGGCGTGCCCATGGAGCGCGTGATGGTGAACATCGACCGCTACGGCAACACGTCGGCTGCCACCATCCCCATAGCGCTGGTGGAGGCCGCCGAGCAGGGCCGCCTGCACGAGGGCGGCCACGTGCTGCTCACCGCGTTCGGCGGCGGGCTGACATGGGCCTCGGCGGTGGTGCGCTGGGGGCGGCCCTAGGGCTTGGCGGGCGGCAGGGCGAGCTTGTGAGCAGCTTGTCACCTGGCTCCGCCTTTTTTTGTGGTAAAAGTGATAGAGAAGCTATGACGACAGCGTTTGTTTTCCCGGGCCAGGGCGCGCAGGCTGTGGGCATGGGCCGCGATCTGGCCAGCGCCGAGGCGGCGCGCCAGGTGTTCGCCCTGGCCGATGCCACCCTGGGCCTCGCGATATCGCGGCTGTGCTTCGAGGGGCCGGAGCAGGATCTGACCGCCACCGAGAATGCCCAGCCCGCCCTGCTGACCATGAGCGTGGCCGTGCTGGCCGCGCTGGCGGGCGGCCTCGACCGCATTCCGGCCTTTGTGGCCGAGCGCGCCCAGGCGCTGGCTGGGCACAGCCTGGGCGAGTACAGCGCGCTGGTGGCCGCCGGGGCGCTCGACTTCCCCAGCGCGCTGCGGCTGGTGCGGCGGCGCGGCGAGCTGATGGCCCAGGCCAGCGGCGGCGCGATGGCCGCGATCATCGGCCTGGATGAGGGGCCCCTGGAGCAGATCTGCCAGGCCGCCAGCGCCGCCCACGGCGCGGTGGTGATCGCCAACTACAACTCGTCGGGCCAGCTGGTGATCAGCGGCACCGCCGAGGGCGTGGCCCAGGCCATGGCCGACGCCAAGGCCCAGGGGGCCAAGCGCGCGCTGCCGCTGAAGGTGAGCGGGGCCTTCCACTCGCCGCTGATGCAGGATGCCGCCGACGCGCTCGCGCCCGACCTGCGCGCGGCGGGGTTCCGCGATGCCGCCGTGCCGGTGTTCTCGAATGTGACCGCGCAGCCGCTGACATCGGCGGGCGATTTTGCCCCCGAGCTGATCGCCCAGATCACCTCGCCGGTGCGCTGGATCGCCTCGGCCCAGCAGATGGCGGCGGGCGGCGTGACCCGATTTGTGGAGATCGGCGCGGGCAGCGTGCTGGCGGGCCTGCTGAAGCGGATCACGCCCGAGGCCACGCTGATCTCGGTGGGCGGCGCGCCGAGCGTTGAGGCATTTCTCGCAGCACAATGAACCGCACCTCAATCTGACGGGCGGCGGCCTGGCCGCCCCCCGTCCTCTTTCTGAGCGAAGCCTATGAACTTTCAAGGCCAGACAGCCCTCGTCACCGGCGGATCGGGTGGGATCGGGCGGAGTATCGTACGAATGCTGGCCGAGCGCGGCGCGCAGGTGCTGGCTGGCTACCACACCCACGGCGACCGCGCCGAGGAGCTGGTGGCGAGCTGCGCTGGCCTGGATGGCGGTGTGGCGGCCCACTATGTGGATGTGCGCTCGAAGGATTCGGCGGATGCCTTCGTGCAGGCCGGGATCGAGCGCTGGGGCAAGGTGGACATCCTGATCAACTGCGCGGGGTTTGTGGACTACGCGCCGCTGCTGGATGTGAGCACCAGCCAGTGGCGCGAGGTGATGGACACCAACCTGAACGGGGTGTACCGGCTGTGCAAGGCGGTGCTGCGCCCGATGATGAAGCAGCGCAGCGGTCGGGTGGTGAACGTGGCCGCGCTGCACGGTGCGGCGGGCGGCCCGCAGCAGGCCGACTACTCGGCGGCCACCGGGGCGATCCTGGGCTTCACCCGTGCGTTCGCCCGCGAGGCGGCGGCCTGGAACATCACGGCCAATGCGGTTGCCCCCGGCCTGATCGAGACGCCGCAGCTGGATGTGCTGCCCGAGGAGCGCCGCGCTTGGGGCGAGAAGGTGATCGCGCTGCGCCGCGTGGGCACGCCCGACGAGGCGGCGGCGGCGGTGGTGTTTCTGGCCTCGCCGCTGGCGTCGTACATCACTGGGCAGACGCTGTATGTGGATGGCGGCTGGCGCATGACCTAGCGCCGCTGCTGCCGCGCCCCTTCCCCACGCGCTGGGGGAGGGGCTTTTTTATGCGGATGCCCCGTACCATGGTTACTTTCTTGGGCGTTGTTTGGTCGGGTCGAGCGGCTGCGGCTTCGATGATGAGGGTGGTGTTTGTTTGCTGGGTGGATGCCCTGTGCGGGCGGCACCAAGGGCTACGCGCCCTTGGAACCCCGCCAGGGGAGTGGCCCCTGGACGCCAATTTTGAGCGTTCCTATGCTGTTCGCTGGCTGCTGGTGTTCGTGCATATGGCCAGTTTGCACGAGCAGCACCTTCGCTGTATGGGCTAGGTGGGTAGGGTTTTAGCATTGAGGCCCGCGAGCGCAAGCCAGCGGCCCGCGAGCGCAAGCCAGCGGCCCGCGAGTGCAGGTCAGCGGCCCGCGAGTGTAAGCCAGCGGCCCGCGAGTGTAAGCCAGCGGCCCGCGAGTGTAAGCCAGCGGCCCGCGAATGTAAGCCAGCGGCCCGCGAGTGCAAGCCAGCGGCCCGCGAATGTAAGCCAGCGGCCCGCGATTGCAGCACAGCGGCCTGGCCCATCCGTCGAAGGTGCACGCATATGCCAGCTGGCCATAATCCTCACCGAAGCGGGAAGGCTGCGCCCAGCGCTGGCAGGCCGCTTTTTCCTGTCTTTTCCCGCTTCGCGCCCTCGCGGCTGCGGGGTGAAGCGGCCCTTTTCTTCCCTTGGTGTCTTGGAGCCTTGGTGGTAAAGAAGCTAGGCTGCCCAGCTTGACAGGCTGGGCATGAGCGATTATAGTAGCAAAAAATCTGAGAGCACCTATATGCTGTTCAACGCTCGCCACAACATGACTACCACCACCACTACCACCACCCTAATGGTCGATACCATTGGGGCAGGCGATTTTGGGAGGGTGTAAGAGTCATCCTGGTGATCAGCAGACGCTGTACCCCCTCCTGAAAAGGATGGGGGTTTTTGTTTGACCTTGAACGATATACGGTACCACGGCGCATGTATCAGCCGCCTGGGGGCGCACGGCCCGCCAAGGCTACGGAGGAAGCGATGCTCATCGAACACTACCGCGAGTTCCTGCCCGTCACCGACCAGACGCCCCGCCTGACCCTGCACGAGGGCGGCACCCCCCTGATCAACTCGCCCCGGCTGGCCGCCGCGCTGGGCGTGCGCGAGCTCCACATCAAGTTTGAGGGCATGAACCCCACCGGCTCGTTCAAAGATCGCGGCATGGTGATGGCGGTGGCCAAGGCGCTGGAGAGCGGCGCGAAGTCGATCATCTGCGCCTCGACCGGCAACACCTCGGCCTCGGCGGCGGCGTATGCGGCCCGCGCGGGCATCGAGGCGATCGTGGTGGTGCCTGCGGGCAAGATCGCGCTGGGCAAGCTGGCCCAGGCGCTGATGTACGGCGCGCGGCTGCTGGTGATCGAGGGCAACTTCGACCAGGCGCTGAACATTGTGCGCGACCTGGCCGACGAGTTCCCGACCACGCTGGTGAACTCAGTGAACCGCTTCCGCGTGGAGGGCCAGACGACGGGCGCATACGAGATCTGCGACGCGCTAGGCCGCGCCCCCGACGGGCTATGCCTGCCGGTGGGCAACGCGGGCAACATCACGGCCTACTGGCTGGGCTTCAAGCGCTACTTCGAGGCGGGCAAGGTGGGCAGCCGCCCCAAGATGCTGGGCTTCCAGGCCGCCGGTGCCGCGCCGATCGTGCTGGGCGCGCCGGTGGAGCACCCCGAGACGGTGGCGACGGCCATTCGGATCGGCAACCCGGCGAGCTGGCAGTACGCCGTGGCGGCCCGCGACGAGTCGGGCGGCCTGATCGACGCGGTGACGGACGAGGAGATCATGGCGGCCTGGCGCGACCTAGCGCGGCTGGAGGGCATCTTCTGCGAGCCGGCCTCGGCGGCGGGCATCGCCGGGCTGCGAAAGCTCATCCAGCAGGGCCGCGCCGAGCCGGATGCCTGCTACGCGGCGGTGGTGACGGGCCACGGCCTGAAAGACCCGAACTTGGCGGTCGAGCAGTTCGAGAAGCCTACGCCGGTGGCTGCGGAGATGGACAAGATCGTTCAGTGGCTGGGCTGGTAGCCGCACGTTGTACCACAGGAGACTGAAGAATCATGTCGCTGCTTGTGATGAAATTTGGCGGCACCTCGGTGGGCAGCGCGGCGGCAATCGCGCAGCTGGTGTCGATAGCGGTGGATCAGCGGAAGACCTGGGATCAGGTGGGCGTGGTGGTCTCGGCCATGAGCGGCGTGACCGACATGCTTATCGGCGGGGCCAAGGCGGCGGCGGCGGGCGATGATGCGCCGTACCAGGCCAACGCGGCCAAGATGCGCCAGAAGCACGCCGAGGCGCTGGCCGAGCTGGCGGGCGAGAGCGAGGACACCCGCGCGGTGCTGGCCACGATCAACGGCCTGATCGACGACTTCGAGCTGCTGTGCCGCAGCGTACACGTGCTGGGCGACCTGACGCCGCGCGCCCACGATGCGATCGCCAGCCTGGGCGAGCGCATGAGCGCGCGGCTGGTGGCCTGCGCCATGCGGGCCAGGGGCCTGGACTCGGAGTCGATCGACGCGACCGAGTTTGTGGTGACGAGCGACGAGTTCAGCAGCGCGGTGCCGCTGCACGTGCAGACACGGGCCTTGGCCGCCGTGCGCGTGCGCCCCGTGCTGGAGCGCGGCGCGGTGCCGGTGATGACGGGCTACATCGGCGCGACCGAGAGCGGCGTGACCACCACGCTGGGGCGCGGCGGGTCGGACTACTCGGGCGCGATCATCGGCTCGGCGCTGGACGCCGACGAGGTGGCGATCTACACCGACGTGGACGGCGTGATGACGACCGACCCGCGCCTGGCCAAGAACGCCCGCGTGCTGCCGGTGCTGTCGTTCTTGGAGATGAGCGAGCTGGCCTACTTCGGGGCCAAGGTGCTGCACCCCCGCACGGTGCGGCCCTGCGTCGAGCGCGGCATCCCGCTGCGCATCCGCAACACCTTCAACCCCGAGCACGAGGGCACGCTGCTGGTGCAGCAGGCCGAGGACGACGGGCGGGCCGTGCGCGCGGTGGCCGCGATCAAAGACCTGAGCATGGTCACGGTCGAGGGGCGCGGCATGATCGGTGTGCCGGGCGTGGCGGCCAAGACCTTCGGCTCGGTGGCGGCGGCGGGGGCCAACGTGCTGATGATCTCGCAGGCCTCCTCCGAGCAGTCGATCTGCTTTGTGGTGCCCGCCGCCTCGGCCAGCGCCACGGTGGCGGCCCTGGAGGATGGGCTGCGCCACGAGCTAGAGCGCCGCGATATCGACCGGATCTGGGCGCGCGAGGGCATTGTGATCGTGACGGCGGTGGGCGCGGGCATGCGCGAGCGCCCCGGCGTGGCCGCCCAGGTGCTCACCTCGCTCTCGTCGCAGGGCATCAACGTGATCGCGATCGCGCAGGGCTCCTCGGAGTGCGCCATCTCGGTGGTGGTGGGCGCGCAGGA
Organism: Chloroflexia bacterium SDU3-3; assembly: GCA_009268125.1. NCBI lineage: Bacteria > Bacillati > Chloroflexota > Chloroflexia > Chloroflexia bacterium SDU3-3. The sequence goes on from WBOU01000019.1 coordinate 25,221, forward strand.
TGGCGACGCGGCGGTGCGGGCCATCCACGAGCTGGCGATCTAGCGCCGCGCCGCCGGGCGGGCGACGGTCCGGCGGCACACTTTTTACAAAAGGAACCCCTTTCCATGTTTCGACTGACGGTGGACTCCGACATCGAGCTGAGCCTGCCCGAGCACCACGACGCGCCGCAGCTCTTCGCGCTGATCGATAGCAACCGCGCGCGCCTGCGCCAGTGGCTGGCCTGGGTGGATGGCGTCACCTCGCCCGATAGCCTCTCGGGCTACATCAGCGGGGCCAGGGCGCAGTGGGCCGCCGAGGATGGCTACACCACGCTGGTGAGGTACCGCGGCGAGCTGGCCGGGTCGCTGGGCCAGCACAACCTGAACCACACCATCCGCGCGGTGGAGATGGGCTACTGGATGGGCGAGGCGTTTGGCGGCCAGGGCGTGATGACGCGGGCCAGCCGCGCGCTGATCGAGATCGCCTTCGGCAGGCAGGGCCTCAACCGCGTGGAGATCCGCGCCGCCACCGGCAACCGGCCTAGCCAGGCCGTGGCCGAGCGGCTGGGCTTCGTGCGCGAGGGCCAGATCCGCGATGGGCAGTGGCTGTACGACCACTACGTCGATATGTATGTCTACGGCATGCTGGCGCGCGACTGGGGCGCGGCGGCCTAGGCTGCGAAAGAGACCCATGATCTCACACACATTCTGGCAGGGCATCCTGGATGCCGATGGCGAGCCGCCTGCGGGCCGCAGCGCCGAGCAGCTGCTGCCCGAGCTGCTGGAGGCGCTGGCCTCGCCCGACCCGGATCTGCGCGACGAGCTGGCTTACCTGCTGCTGGACACCTGGGTGCATAGCGGCAGGCTCTCGCCCGAGGCAATGCGTGCGCTCACCGAGGAGCTGGCCGCGCGGCTGCTGGAGGGAATCGACAGCCCTGGCGACGACCGCGTGTTCCGCCGCACCTTCGCCGCGCTCGGCCTAGCCGAGCTGGTGGGCGAGGACAACGAGCGCCCGTTCCTAGCTGAGGAGCGGCTGCGCGCGGTGTTCGGCGCGGCCCTGCGCTACCTAGCCGAGGAGCGCGACCTGCGCGGCTTTGTGCCGGGCAAGGGCTGGGCGCACGGCGTGGCCCACGTGGCCGACCTGCTGTGGCTGCTGGCCTACAGCCCGCACCTGGGCGCGGCGGATCGGGGCCGCATCCTGGGGGGCATCGCGGCGCGGCTGCAGGCCGAGGGCGAGCAGATCTTCCGCTACAGCGAGGAGAGCAGGCTGGCCACGGCGGCTATCGGTGCGCTGGGCCGGGGCCTGCCGGATGGCGTGGCCGAGGCCTGGCTCGACCAGCTGACCGTGGTGGGCGGCGAGCGCCTGAGCATGGCCTCGCGGCTGGACCCGGTGGGGCTGGCGCGCTACCACAACGTGCGCGGCTTCCTGATCAGCCTGCACTTCCAGCTGGAGCACCCGCCCGAGTCGGCATGGCCGGGCATGGCGGCCTACCTGCGCGCGCAGATCACCGCGCCGCCGCCCGCAGCCGTGGCGCTTGCGCCGCATGTGCTCGGCGCGCTGCGGGCCATGCGTGGCATATGAGAGGAGAGCGATGACCACACCCTACACCATCCGCCTGGTGAATGAGGATGACGCGGCGGCCTTCCGCGAGCTGCGGCTGGAGGCGCTACGCACTGCCCCCACCGCCTTCGGGGCCGATGCCGAGAGCGCCGCCCAGATCCCGCTGGAGAGCTGGCGGCAGCGCATGCGCGAGCAGTCGGGCGGCGAGTACGAGGCCACGTTTGTGGCCGAGTCGGGCGGCGCGCTGGTCGGCATGTCGCGCTTCTTCCAGGAGACCGGGGCCAAGGAGCGCCACCAGGCCCATATCTACTCGGTCTATGTGCAGCCCGTCTTCCGGGGCCAGGGCGTGCTGGCCGCGCTGTTCCGCGCTGGGTTCGCCTGGGCGCATGGGCGCGGCCTGCGCATGCTGAAGCTGGGCGTGACCGCCACCAACGCGCCCGCCATCCGCGCCTATACCAAGCTGGGCTTCAGCGTCTATGGCGTCGACCCCGAGCTGCTGTGCTACCAGGGCACCTACTACGACGAGCTGCTGATGTACCGGCGGGTGATGCCGGACGACCAATAATCCTTTACACTGTAAGGAGAACTCCCATGGCTCAGAAGAAGATCCCTGTCGCTATTCTCGGCGCGACGGGCGCGGTCGGCCAGCGCATGATCACGCTGCTGCAGGGCCACCCCTGGTTCGAGATCGCCGCGCTCACCGGCTCGGAGCGCACCATCGGGCGGCCCTACGGCGAGCTGGTGCACTGGGTGCTGGATGGTGAGCCGCCTGCGGATATGGCCAAGATGGTGGTGCAGCCCACCGAGCAGGTGGCCGATGTGGCCATCGCGCTCTCGGCGCTGCCCACCGACGCGGCCAAGCAGTACGAGCCGCTGTGGGCCGAGAAGGTCGCGGTCTGCTCGAACGCATCCTCGTACCGCATGGAGCAGGATGTGCCGCTGATCATCCCCGAGGTCAACCCCGACCACCTGAGCGTGCTTGAGCGCCAGCGCGCCGAGCGCGGCTGGAAGGGCTGCCTGATCACCAACCCCAACTGCTCGACCATCGGCATCGTGATGGCGCTGCGCCCGCTGCACGATGCCTTCGGCATCACCAAGCTGTTCGCCTCCACGCTCCAGGCGATCTCGGGCGCGGGCTACCCCGGCGTGCCCTCGCTAGACATCCTGGGCAATGTGGTGCCCAACATCGCAAACGGCGGCGAGGAGGCCAAGATCGAGACCGAGCCGCTGAAGCTGCTGGGCACGGTCAGCGCCGATGCGCGGTTTGTGGATGCGCCGATCGGCGTGAGCGCCCAGGTGACGCGCGTGTCGGTGATCGACGGCCACACCGCGCTGCTCTCGATCGGCTTCGAGCGCAGGCCCAGCCCCGAGGAGGCCCTGCGCGTGCTGGAGCAGTACCAGGCCCCCGAGGCGGTGCGCGGGCTGCCCAGCTCGCCCGCCAAGGCTATCGTGGTGCGCTACGAGGGCGATAGGCCCCAGCCGCGCCGCGACGGCGGCGAGGGCAATGGCATGAGCGCGGTGGTTGGCCGCGTGCGCCCCTGCCCGCTGAACGACCTGCGCATGGTGGTGCTCTCGCACAACACTATCCGCGGCGCGGCGGGCGGCGCGCTGCTCAACGCCGAGCTTTTGGTCTCAACAGGTGTGGTATCCTAGTCCGGTCGAGAAGATTCGCCAGCGGCCCGGCGAGGCGGTCTCGTCGGGCCAGATCCGCCCAGCGGCGCAGGCAGCGGCCCGCGCCCCGGCCCCCTAAGTAGAGGAAGTGGAGCGTAATCAGCTATGGCACCCGAGACGATTTTCTTCACACGCGGCGTCCCGCCCACCGAGGCATTCCCCGTCAAAGAGCTCTCCGCCTGCTTCGATGCGGCGATCACATCCGACACATCGGTGGTGCTTCAGTACGGCCAGCAGCCCGGCTACCCCGCGCTACGCCACCAGCTCGCCGCGGAGTACGGCGTGGCCGAAAGCCAGCTGCTGATCGGCAACGGCTCGCTGCACCTCCAGGATCTGGTGTCCAGCTACCTGATCAAGACGCCCGGCACGGTGGTGTTCACCGAGCAGCCCAGCTACGACCGCGCCATCAGCACCTTCCGCCGCCGCGGCGGGCGCGTAGTCGGCATCCCGCTGGAGACTGACGGCATCAGCATCGAGCGGCTGGAGGCGGCGCTGAAGAAGGATGTGCCCGCGTTCATGTACCTGGTGCCCGACTTCCAGAACCCCGCCGGCGCGACGCTCTCGCTGGAGAAGCGCAAGCGCGTGCTGGAGCTGGCCAGCCAGTACAACTTCTGGGTGATCGAGGACATCCCCTACCGCAAGCTGCGCTACACCGGCGAGGACATCCCGATGCTGCGCGAGATCGACCCGACGCACGTCATCACCATGTCGTCGTTCTCGAAGCTGCTCAGCCCCGGCATGCGCGTGGGCTTCCTGATCGCCCCCGCCGAGCTGGTGAGCGCCGTCACCAAGCTGGCCGAGGACACCATCCTCTCGCCGGTGCTGCCGACCCAGGCGGCGGTGGCCGAGTTCATCCGGCGCGGCTGGCTTCAGCCTAACATCGACAAGCTGAAGGAGCTGTACCGCCCGCGCTGGGCCGCCATGGCCGAGGCCGTGCGCAGCGAGCTTTCCGGCGCGACGCAGTACATCCCCGACGGTGGCTTCTTCGTTAGCGTGCTGCTGCCCGAGAGCGCCAACACCGATAACTTGATGGGCCGCGCCAAGGAGATCGGCCTGATCCTGACGCCCGGCGCGGCCTTCTACGCCGACTCGGACGACGGCTCGCCCATCCCCGGCGATCGCTTCGTGCGCCTGCCTTTCTGCGCCATCACCCCTGAGCAGATCCGCGAGGGTGTGCACCGCCTGGCCAGCCTGCTGTAGCATCGCTCTGATCGCGCCTGCCGCCACATTCCGGCGGCGGGCGCGATTTTTGCTGCGTATTTGTGCCTCTGGCATCTTTCTGCGCAGATTCTTTCAGCACATATATGTAGACTGCATCAAGCTATGAATGATGATCGATTACACGACTATTTTGTATGCGATACAGCTATGGCTGGTCGGCTGTTTCGATGTTTCAGCAAAACAATTGAAGTAGATCAGCTTATCCCACTTCATGGCGGTATGAGCACAAGCAACTATTGTGCTGTTTCTGGCGATAAGAAATATCTGCTGAAGATCTACGCATCATATGCGGAAAGCATAGAACCAAGCGTCTACACGTTTTTGAAGCGCCACGAATGCACGCCAGAGTTTTTCTACTACGACGAATCGAGAAAGATCTGCCCGCACCCATATGCGATCATTGAATTTATTAACGGCGTAACTTTTGGCGAGTATGTGAGTATACATAAACGCTATGATGAAGAAAAAGTGCGTGATATTGCTCAAAAGATAGCGGCTATTCACAAAAATGTCTATCAGGAGAGCGGGGTTCTTGATAGCGCGCTGCGAATAAAGGCGAGTATGGGAGATACGAGAGCGCTGATCCGTAGGAGCTTAGCAGGCAAACCTGGGGATTATATCAGCAGTGGCTGTAGGCACGGCCTTGAGCAATATATGCTTCATAACGAGGATATATTCGGCAGGATTGATTGCGATTTTGTTCTGTGCCACGGCGATATGAGCAATGGAAATATCTTAATATCAGATGACTGCGTCTATTTTATCGACTTTGAGTATGCGCTTGCAGAAAGTCGCTATCGTGATATTGGCAAGTTTTTTAGAAATAAAACACCAGATATTCAGCGATATATTACCGATGCGACCTATGCAGCTTTTCAGGATGGCTACGCTGATGTAGGGTTCATGCTACCAGATGATTGGCTGCACCTTGCTAGAATAGCAGATATCCCCGTGATGCTCGGGCTTCTGAATCGCGAAGCCCCGCCGACTGACTGGGTCGATGATATCGAGCATGATATCTGCACAGCGATTCTTCATCGCTAGCGATCCCCGCCATCAGGATGCCAAAAGCCGCTACAATAGCCCCGAGCCGACCCAGAGAAGGAGCCACCCGCCCATGCGCCACCTACGCATCGCCGCCCTGCTGATCGCCGCCGTGATCGCCGCCCAGTTTATGGCGCTGCGCATCCCCCAGCGGCTGCACTTGCCCGCGCAGCAGGCCGTGCGCACCACCAACCCCAAGGTGGGCATCCACACGCGGCTGGCGGGCTACAGCTCCGAGGAGCTGACCGAGCGCACCTACCGCCAGGTGCGCGAGATGGGCGCGTCATGGGCGGTGGAGCTGTTCCCCTGGGCCTACGTGCAGCCGCGCTCGCGCTACGGCTACGACTGGCAGGGCGCGGACATGATCATCCAGCACGCCCGCCAGCAAGGGCTGGCGGTGGTGGCGCGGCTCGATATCGTGCCCGAGTGGGCTAGGCCGCACGGCACCACCGACCGCCACCTCGACCCCGACCGCTACGATGACTACGCCGCCTATGTCGAGGCCTTCCTGCGCCGCTACCGCCCGCTGGGCGTGCGCCACGTGATCATCTGGAACGAGCCGAATCTGGCCCAGGAGTGGGGCCAGCGCCCGCCCGACCCCGAGGCCTACGCCGCGCTGCTGCGCGCCGTCTACCCCCGCGCCCACGCCGCCGCCCCCGACGCTGTGGTGATCGCGGGCGCGCTCTCGCCGGGGCCAGATCTGGGCGGCGGCGATGTGCGGCTGGACGACCTGGCCTATATGGAGCGGGTCTACGCCGCCGGGGCCGCACCGTCTTTCGACATGTGGGCGGTGCACAGCTATGGCTCCACCAGCCCGCCCGAGGCCGCCCCCGCCGATGGCCAGGTCAACTTCCGCCGCACCGAGCTGGCCCGCGCCATCATGGTGGCGCACGGCGACGCCGCCAAGCAGGCGATTATCACCGAGGGCGGCTGGAACGACAACCCGCGCTGGTCGGCGGCGGTGCTGCCCTCGCAGCGGGTGCGCTGGACGGTGGAGGCCTACCGCATGGCCCAGGGCTGGGACTGGCTGGCGGCGGCCTGCCTGTGGCAGTTTGGCACGCCCTGGCGTACCTACACCTACCAGGATAGCTGGAACTTTACCGCCTACGACGGCACACCCAAGGCCATCTACTGGGCGGTGCGCGAAGCCTTTGTGCCCAAGGAGTAGCTGCATGAAGGCTCCCCCCAAAGGAACAAACGGCGCTAAAAAGTGAGAAGACCCAGCCCTCCGCCCGGCCCATGCGGCGAAGATGCCGCTACGGTTTTGATGGCCATGTGCACGAACGCCAGATGCCTGATTTTGGCATAGGAACGCTGCAAATTGGGGTTCCAAGGGGCAACGCCCTCACAGGGCGTCACTATTAGAAGCGGGACTTCGGGATGCGGCAGCGCGCCCCATCACGCGTGCCAGACCATGCATACCATAAACGATGCGCAAACCCATGATCGTGGTATACCAGCCCACTCCGCCCATGCGGCGAAGGTGCCGCACATGTTTTGCTGGCCATATGCACGAACACCAGATGCCTGATTTTGGCATAGGAACGCTGCAAATTGGGGTTCCAAGGGGCAACGCCCCTGGCGGGGTTCCAAGGGCGCGGAGCCCTTGGTGCCGCCCGCACAGGGCAGGCACCACCATCCAAAAACACCCACTATTCCACGAAGGCGCAATCTGGCTCAATCAACCGCAACGCGCCGTTTCGTCAACAACGCCTCAGAAAACCATACAAAGTGACACCATGTGAGGGGCAACGCCCCTGGCGGGGTCCAAGGGCGCGGAGCCCTTGGACCCCGCCCGCACAGGGCACCCCCCAGCAACCGCGAGGAACCATCATGATCGAGGCCGCAGCCGGTCGGGCCGATCGGAGCTGCGCGAGAAAGTGCGCCGATAGAGGCAGTCACCCAGCAACCGCGAGGAAACATCATGATCGAGGCCGCAGCCGGGTCCGCCCGACCGCGTAACGCTCGAAGCATTGCCTACGATTGGGCGGACGGGAGCCGCCCGAGAAAGCGACATCATGTGAGGCTACCCCTGTCCAAAAGATCACATGCCACTCGGCCTTGGCGCGCATGTCCAGAACCCGCCGCTGGCGTATGCTTCCCCCAACGGAGCACAGCGAGCGTAAGGAGCAAAAGCGATGGCGAGCTATCAGCGGGAGCAGGCGGGGCAGGCGTGGGTGCAGGAGCTGCTCGACCGCAGCGAGATTACCGATCTGGTGTATCGGCTGGGGCTGTGGCTGGATGATCGGCAGTTCGAGCGGGCGGGCGAGATCTTCACCGAGGATGCCGAGGTCGAGTCGCCGGGCGGGGTGGCGCGCGGCCTCGCCCAGCTGGCCGAGCAGGCCCGCCGCAACCATATGGCCTTCGCGCAAACCCACCATGTCACCACCAACATCCTGATCGACCTGCGCGGCGACCGCGCCGACATCCGGGCCAACCTGATCGCCACCATGGTGCACCGCGCCGAGAAGGGCTCGCCCTTCTACCAGCTCGGTGAGCGCTACGAGTTCGTGGCGGCGCGCACCGATGTGGGCTGGCGCTTCTCTAGGGTCAAGTTCACGCCAGTGTGGACTTCGGGCGAGCGCGAGCTGAGGTAGCATGCACAACGCCCCGCCTCGCCGAGCAGATCGGCGGGCGGGGCGTCGCTGTGCCTGGCGGGTGGGGCTAGACCTCGAAGGCCCACTCGCCCTGGCGCATCACCGGCTCGCGCGCGCCGTCGGCGGTGACGCCGTCGATATCGACCTCGCCGGAGCCGATCATGAAGTCGACGTGGATGGAGCTATCGTTGCCGCCCGCTGCGGTGTAGGCCTCGTTGTCCATGGTCGTGCCGCCCTCCATGGTGAAGCGGTAGGCCATGCCCAGCGCGATGTGGCTGGCGGCGTTCTCGTCGAACAGCGTGTTGTAGAAGATGCGCTTGGACTGCGCGATCGGCGAGTGCTCGGGCACTAGCGCCACCTCGCCGATGTGGGCCGCGCCCTCGTCCATCTGCACTAGGCGGCGCAGCAGCTCCTCGCCCTTGCGGGCCGAGACCTCGACCACGCGGCCCTCGCGGAATGTCACGCTGAAGTCCTCGATCAGCGAGCCGCCCACATCCAGCGGCTTGGTGGCGCGCACGGTGCCATCCACGCGCATGCGGTGCGGCATGGTGAACACCTCCTCGGTGGGCAGGTTGGCCACAAAGCGCACGCCGCGCTCGCTCTCCATCGCCCCACTGATCCAGATGTGGTTGTCGGCCAGGCCGATCGTCAGGTCGGTGCCGGGGCCGGTGTAGTGCAGTGCGCTGTAGCGCTTGGCGTTCAGGTAGGCGCTGCGCGCGGCCAGGTGGTCGATGTGCTTGCGCCAGGCGTCCACCGGGTTGGCCTGGTCGATCCGGCAGATCGAGAAGATCGCCTCCCACATCTGCTCTTGCTGCTCGGCCTCGGGCGTGTCGGCGAAGACCTTGGCGGCCCAGCCCTTCGAGGGCGACGCCACGATCGACCAGTTCAGCGCGCTGCGGGTAATGCGGGCGCGCATGGGCTGCGAGTTGACCGCCGCCGTCTTCTGGGCCTGGGCGATCAGCTCCTGATCCTCGCCGCTCATCAGGCTGGGGTCTTCCGAGGCGATGCTGATCATGGCCGCCCCCGCGTCGATCAGCTCGACGATGCTGCGCACCTGCCAGCTGGGGTACTCGCCGAATGAGTCGCGGGCGGCGTAGCGGTAGCGGTTGAGCGTGATCTGCTCATCCGCCCAGAACACGTGCACATAGGGCGCGCCATTCTGGTAGGCGCTGCGGGCGATCTCCCGCACCAGGGGGGCCGCACCGAGATCGCTGCGCACGATCAGGTGCTGGCCCGGCTGGAGATTTGCGCCGACCTGAACGGCTACATCGGCGTAGCGGCGGAGCTTCTGTGCAAAGGGTTCGGCCATGATATGATCTCCTCGTGTATCTGCGCGGCTGGCGTAGGGCCATGCCTGGGGTGGCATTAGGATTTCTTGCTTTTCTTCTTCTTGTCTTTCTCGGGCTCCTCGCGGCTGCGGAACACCACCTTGATCGGCGTGCCGGTGAAGCCGTAGGTCTCGCGGATGCGATTTTCGAGGTAGCGCCCGTAGCCCCAGTGCACCTGCTCGGCATCGTTGGCGAAGAACAGGAACACCGGCGGCTCGGTCTGCGGCTGAGTGGCGTAGAACAGCCGCAGGTGCGCGCCCTTGTGGATGGACGTAGGCTGGTGGTCGAACACCGCCTGGCGCAGCAGGTTGTTCAGCTCGGATGTCGAGATGCGGCGCTTGCGCTCGTGCTGGATCTCCAGCGCGGTGGGGATGATGCGGTCGACGCGCTGGCCCGACAGCGCCGAGATGAACAGCAGCGGCGCGTAGGGCATAAAGGCGAACTCCTCGCGCATGTGGCGGGTGAAGGTGTTGAAGGTCTCGTCGTCCTTCTCGATCTTATCCCACTTGTTGACGAGGATGGCCACACCCTTCATCTGCTCCAGTACCATGCCGGCCACGTGCTGATCCTGGGCGGTCACGCCCTCGGATGCGTCGATCAGCAGCAGGGCCACGTCGGCGCGCTCGATCGCGCGCATGGCGCGCAGCACGCTATACTTCTCGATGCCGCGGTCGATCTTGCCGCGCCGCCGAATGCCTGCCGTGTCGATCAGCAGGATGCGCATGCCGTCGATCTCGATCAGCGTGTCGATGGTGTCGCGGGTGGTGCCGGGCACGTCGCTCACCACGCTGCGCTCGTGGCCCAGCAGCCGGTTCAGCAGCGAGGACTTGCCGACGTTGGGACGCCCGACCAGCGCGATCTTGATGTCGGCCTCGATCTCGTCCTCATCCAGCGGCGGCAGCGACTCGGTGAGCTTGTCGAGCACATCGCCGGTGCCCAGGCCGTGGTAGGCGCTCATGGCGATGGGGTCGCCCAGGTTGAGGGCGTAGAACTCCACGGCGTTCATGGCGCGCTCGGGGTTGTCGGCCTTGTTGGCGACCACCACGATCGGCTTGTAGGTGCTGCGCAGCACGTCGGCCACCTCTTGGTCGGCGGTGGTCAGGCCCTCGTCGGAGTCGACGAGGAACAGGATGGCGTCGGCCTCCTGGATGGCCAGCTCGGCCTGGCGGCGCACGTGGCGGGCGATCTCGATGTAGGGGGTGCCCTCGGTCAGGTCGGCCTCTTCGAACAGCAGGCCGGCGGTGTCCACCACGGTGAAGTCGCGCCCGTTCCAGTTGGTGTCGCCGTAGAGGCGGTCGCGGGTGGTGCCGGGCAGATCTTCGACGATGGCGCGGCGCTCGCCGACCAGGCGGTTGAAGAAGGTGGATTTGCCGACGTTCGGTCGGCCAACAATAGCGACAATAGGCTTCATATGCTCGTAGCTCTACTCAAAGCGCAAAACAGTGATTTTTCGTGTGCTCAGCAGGATTTCTCTTCAACCAGCAGGCGGGTTGCGCCCCGCGCTTGTTTTGCCCAGACCCTACCCGAACCCCATAGCCACTGTTCAACAAAAAAGAAAAGACGGCCATCGAGGGCATCCCCATGGGGATGCCCTCGATGGCTAGGTGCCTAGACGGCCTTGGCCATGGCGCGCACGTAGCGCACCAGCTCATCCGGCTCGCCTGCGATCGCCACCGGCACGCCCGACTCCTGGGTGATCTGGTCGAGCGTGTACTCATCCAGCGTGCGCTTGCCGGTGTGGTCGAACATCACGCGCGGCAGCAGGGCGCGCTGCGAGCCGCTCTCGCGCAGGGCGCTGGCCACATCTTGGCCGGTGAGCAGGCCCGAGACCGTGACCATCTCGCCGAAGAACTGGTTGACCACCGGCAGCAGCCGCACGCTCAGGTTCTCGATGGCGTTGAGCCGATCGACCACGCGCTGCAGGATGGGCGATATCAGGGTGCCGCAGGCCAGGGTCAGCTGGCTGGGCTTGGGCATGCGCGCGGGCAGCTTGCGCTGCTCTTTGGCCCAGCAGTCGAGGAAGTCGCGGGTCATACCCACGCCGTTCGAGTACTGCGGCATGTCGTCGTAGGCGTCGGCGGGCGGCATCTCGCGCCCGGCCAGGATGTAGAACTCGTCCGACGGGTAGACGAGGTTCAGCCCGTACTGGGCCTGGAACTGCCGCTGGTAGCCGCCGACCAGATCGATGATCTGGCCCGCCTCCTCGCGGGTGTAGCAGCGCATCGCCACGTCGGTGGAGACGATCTGGCGGGCGCAGTAGCCCAGCGTGTCGCCCACCGAGGGCGCCGCCGGGCTGCCCACCAGCGGGATGCTGGCGCTGGGCTTGCCCTGCTGCTTCTCGAAGGCCTCATCCCACAGCGGCTGCTTTTCCCAGTTGGTGTCGATCCACTCGGGCGTCTCGTGCACGTGGATGGCGGCGCGGATAGTCTGCGGGGCCTTGCCGGTGAAGCGGTACTTGGTGAGGCCCACTGGCACCACGGCGATCGACTGCACCACCGGGTGCATGGCGGCCAGCTCGCGGATGCTCTGGTGCAGCGCCGGGCCGTCGTTCACGCCGGGGGTGGAGACGATCTGGGTGTGGACGGCGACGCCCAGGTCGCCGAAGCGCCTGATCTGGTCGAGCACGTTGGGCACGTCGTGCTTGCCCAGCATGATCGCGCGCAGCGTCGGGTCGGTGGCGTGCACCGAGACATACATGGGGCTGAGGTGCTGCTCCTCGATGCGCTGCCAGTCTTCGTCCTTCAGGTTGGTCAGCGTCACGAAGTTGCCGTACAGGAAGCCCAGCCGGTAGTCGTCATCCTTCAGATACAGCGACTTGCGGAAGCCCTTGGGCATCTGGGTCAGGAAGCAGAACGGGCACTTGTTGTTGCAGGTGCGCAGCCGGTCGAACAGCGGCTCGACAAACTCGACGCCCAGCTCTTCGTCGGCGTCCTTCTCGATCTCGAAGGCCATGAGCTCGTCGCCGCGGCGCACCACCAGCTCGACATTCTCCTCGGCGATCAGGAAGCGGTAGTCGATCACGTCGCGCAGCTGCTTGCCATTGATCGAGACAAGGATGTCGCCTGGGGCGAGCTCAAGATCCTCGGCGATGCTGTCTGGCTCAATCTCGGAGATCGTGCCGCCCGCGCCTGTGATATTTTTTAGATCTGGTTGGTATTCCATGATCTCCAGTGGGAAAGCTGGCTGAGATGCGGTATCTCGCTGCCGCTTGGTTGGGGCCGCGCGCCGCGCGGGCCGATTGCATACAAACAAAAGCGGGCATTACCCCGCACGCTCTGGGTATTATACCATAGCGATGCGCTTTTCTGCCCCCGCGCTCCAGGCCCGCTGTGGAATTCTGTTAACCGGGTGGCGATCTGTCAACGCTCTTCGGCCCCGCGCGCCGCGCTGGCCTGGGCCGCTGTGGTGCGAAAGATCGGCCTTTTGTCCCTCGCTGCTGCGGCTGGGGTGCGCTATACTACGATGCCGAGCCGAAACTTATGCCGCCAACCAAACGTCTACGCTATAAGCGCGCCGCCTGCGGCTCGGCTGGATGCGTATGCCCTGCGGCGGCTGCGTTGTAATAAGGAGTTATTGTGGCAGCACGCCAGTTTCTCTGGGTGCCGCTCGCAATGGTGCTATGTTGGGGGTGGCTGATGTTGCCACACCGCGTGCTCAATGTCAGCGCAGCCATTGACACGCGGCCTCGCGAGATCGCGAAGTCTGCGCCATCGCTTGCCGAGTACCCCATCCGCGCCGCCGAGCGCCAGGCCCCCTGCCTCTCCAACGAGGCCTTCATCCGCCCCGAGTTCCAGCGCCAGATGCGCGAGCTGCGCCCGGCTATCCTGGCCTCGGCGGCGCGGCACAACCGCCCAGCGATCTCGGGGATGAGCAACCACGAGTTTGCGGTGGCGATCGCGGCGGTGCTCTACAACGAGCATTTCGGCTGGTTCGAGGAGGAGGTGAAGCCCGCCCGCAGCTTCACGCCGCTCTACCAAGACCTGCAGATCCAGGCCAACCACATCGGCGCGAACCTGAGCGTGTGGCCCGCCAACCTGCGGCCGTCGGTGGCCGAGGAGATCCTGCGCGGCCACGTGCCGGTGCCGCCGCCCACCAACGTGATCACGCGCTCGATCGTGGTGGCGGGCAGCCAGATCGACCCGGCGGCCTACCCCAGCAAGAGCGAGCTGTACCGCGCGATCACCCGCGAGATCGCCGACCCGCACCTGGCGGTGGAGTATCTGGCCGCGAACCTGGAGCGCGGGGTGGACCGCGCCAGCTACGAGGGCGTGCCGCTGACGTGGCGCACGCTGGCGGCCTGGCACAACCAGGGCATTGTTGCCCCCAGGGAGATCGCCGCCAACGCCACGGCCTTCGACTATGTGCGGCGGGCCTCGGCCTACCTGCCTGCGGCGCGCGACCTGATCGACCGCGAGCTTTCGTGCGCAAACTCGCGCTGCACGCTGGCCCAGCACCTGGCCGAGGTGGCCAGCAAGCTGCAGTAGCGCAGCACCCTGACCGAGGCAGGGCCTACGCACCGAAGATTCTTTACCACGAAGACGCGAAGGCTCGAAGGGGGAACCTTTTACCACCAAGACACCAAGGGAAACGAAGATGGCTCGAAGGTCTCCTCATATTTTTTGAGTCGTCGAGTCTTTTTCTTCTAGGTGTTTGGCGCGTGATCGAGGCCGCATAGAATCTATCGACACGAGGGCGCTGGATACCCATCCAGCGCCTTTTGTGCGCCCCGCGCTACCCGCCGATCAGCTGGCGGTAGAGCGCCTGCTGGCGCTCGATGGCGGCCTGGTAGATCGCGTGGGTCTGCGGGTCGGGCGCGTAGGTCGCGCCCTGGGCGGCGGGCAGATCGGCCATGTCGGCGATCGCGCCGATGGCGACCAGCGCCAGCAGCGCCGCGCCCCGGCTGGTGGCCTCGCCCTCGCCCGAGGCGGTGATCGGCAGGCCGATGGCGTCGGCGCAGATCTGCATCCACACGTCCGAGCGCAGCAGCGAGCCGCCGCTGGCCAGGATTGTGGGCGTGGCGTCGCTGGCCCCGCGCATGGCCCGCGCGATCAGAGCGAAGCGGTAGGCCACCGCCTCTAGCGCGGCGCGCCCGATGTCGAGCGGGGTGGTGGCCATGGTCATGCCGGTGATGGTGGCGCGGGCGTCGCCCGCCCAGCCGGGGCTGCGCTCGCCCGCGAAGAAGGGCAGGATGGTCAGCCCGTGGCTGTCGGGGGCCACGCTGGCCAGGGCGGCGTCGCCGGGGCCGGGCAGCTGGGTGGTGCGCTGCAGCCATGCGAAGACATTGCCGCCCTCGCTGGTGGCGCCGCCCAGCAGCGCGCGGCGGGCATCCACGCGGTAGCACCACAGCCCGGCGGGCATCGCATCCACATGCTCGCGCACCACGCGCATGGCCCCGGTGGTGCCCACGGTGAGCGCCATGGTGCGGCTGTCCACGCAGCCGCTGCCCAGGTTGGCCGCCGCGCCGTCGCCGATGGCGGGCAGCCAGGGCACCTGGGCCAGGGCGGGCCAGCGGCTGCGGAACGGCGCGGCCAGGCCCATCAGCGGCGCGCTGGCATCCACCACCTCGCCCAGCAGCTCGCGCGGCACGCCCAGCGCCCCCAGCAGCTCGGCATCCCAGCCCAGCGTGCGCCGATCCAGCAGGCCGCCCCACGAGGCGGCGCTGCTGCTCACGCGGCTGCGGCCAAACAGCCGCCGCTCGATCAGCTCGCCCAGGGTGGCCAGGGCGCGGGTGCGCCGCCACACGTCCGGCTGGGTGCGCTGCAGCCAGGCGATGCGGGCTGGCCAGTAGCTGGTGCGCAGCAGGCAGCCGGTGCGCTGGTGGGTATCGCGCTCGTCGAGCCGCTGGCGCAGCAGCGTGGCGTCGGCGGTGTTGCGGGTGTCGGCGTAGGTGATCAGGGGCGTGAGCGGCTGGCCCGCCGCATCGAGGGCGATGAAGTTGGACACGAAGGTGTCGATGGCTACCGCGCCGATCTGGCCTGCCAGCGGGCCAGCTTTGGCCAGGGCGGTGTCGATGCAGCGCGCCATCGCGTCCAGCAGCGCCTCCGGGTCGAATATGGCGGCGCCATCCGGCCCCGTGGTCATCTCGGTCGGCTCTTTGGCGAAGATGGCGTCGAGCGGTCGGGCCTGCCGGTCGAACAGCAGGGCGCGGGTGGAGGATGTGCCGATGTCGATGGTGAGGACGTAGGGGCCTTCGTTGGCGGTCATGGGGCATCTCCGTTGCTGCTATGCCTGCGCCCCTTGGCTCTGGCGCAGGTCTTGGCGGTGTGCCCTATTGTAGCGCGGGGACGGTGCATTTTGACGCGGGGCTGGTGCATTTTGGCGCTATCGGTGCGATGCAATCGGGTTCCTGGGTGGTGCAATCGGGTTCCTGGGTGGTGCAATCAGGTTCCTGGGTGGTGCAATCGGGTTCCTGGGTGGTGCAATCGGGTTCCTGGGTGGTGCAATCGGGTTCCTGGGTGGTGCAATCGGGTTCCTGGGTGGTGCAATCGGGTTCCTGGGTGGTGCAATCGGGTTCCTGGGTGATGCAATCGGGTTCCTGGGTGATGCAATCGGGTTCCTGGGTGATGCAATCGGGTTCCTGGGTGGTGCAATCGGGTTCTGGTGATGATGATGGTTTCTCTTGATTGGTGGGTGCATGCCCTACGCGGGCGGCGACTAGGGGCCAGCCCCTAGTGACCCCGCCATGGGGCTGCGCCCCCTTGGAACCCCCAATTTGAGGCGTTCCTCTGCTGTTCCCTGGCCGCTGGTATTCGTGCATATGGCCAGCTTGCCGTCGCAGCACCTTCGCCGCATGGGCCAGGTGGGGAGGGTTGGCCCGCCGCTTTCTCCTGCGTTTTTTCTCCCCTTGGTGTCTTCGTGCCTTCGTGGTAAAACGGTTCTTTATTGGTTGGTGGGTGCGTGCCCTATGCGGGCGGCGACTAGGGGCCAGCCCCTAGTGACCCCGCCATGGGGCATCGCCCCCTTGGAACCCCCAATTTGAGGTGTTCCAATGCTTTTCCCTGGCTGCTGGTGTTCGTGCATATGGCCATCAAGACGTTAGCAGCGCCTTCGCCGCATGGGCCAGGTGGGGATGCATCGACGATGATGAGGCATTGCGGTTATCGCCCCCGACCCGATGATTACAATGAGCCGCACCGGGTGTAGGGGCGGACCTGGTGTCCGCCCCATCGCGATGCGCCGCGTGCATCGAGGCCCGATCCGATGCTTATGGCGTGTTCCGATGCGCTCCGCGTTTTATCGTACGCATCGCACGGTATCCGATGATACCGATGAAACGCGGCGTGGGTGGACACGAGGCCCGCCCCTATGGCAATGATGACATCGCGCGCATGCCCGGCACGCCGTTTCATCCCGATACCCCACCCAAGAACGTGGCACCTGTTGAGGGTGTAACCCCCTTCGATTTTCAAATGTTGAGCGTTCCAATGCTTTTCCCTGGCTGCTGGTGTTCGTGCATATGGCCATCAAGACGTTAGCAGCGCCTTCGCCGCATGGGCCAGGTGGGTAGGGCTGGCCCGCCGCTTTCTCCTGCGTTTTTTCTCCCCTTCGTGTCTTCGTGCCTTCGTGGTAAAACGGTCCCTTGGTGTCTTCGCGTCTTCGTGATAAAAAAAAGCGCCCCGCCGACCAGGGCGACCTGATCGGCGGGGCGAAGGGACGGCGGGCTAGAACAGCGAGAGCTGCTCGCCGCGCTCGCCGCGCTCGGGCAGCGGGGTGAAGCCGTGCTCGGCGGCCCACTGGGCGCTAGGGCCATCCCACTGGTGGCGGGCCATGCGCACGCGGCCCTGATCGTCGAAGCTCACGCCCTCGGCCTCCAGCAGCTCACGCTGGCGCAGCCCCCGCGTGCTGATCCCGCCCTCGCGGCTGACCACGCGCTGCCAGGGCACCTCG
Organism: Chloroflexia bacterium SDU3-3; assembly: GCA_009268125.1. Lineage (NCBI taxonomy): Bacteria > Bacillati > Chloroflexota > Chloroflexia > Chloroflexia bacterium SDU3-3. Next base: position 42,509 of record WBOU01000019.1, read on the forward strand.
GCGGCGCGGGCCTCGGCCAGGCCGCCGAGCGCCGCGCCCACCTCGCGGGCATCCAGCCCGCCCACCACGGCGGCGATCTCGCCGTAGGTGGCCACCTGGCCATGCGGGATCTGCTGCACCGCCAGGTAGACCCGCTCATCCAGCTCGCTGGGGTGAAATGGCTGCATGGTGCCTCGCTTCTACTTCTTGGCCTGCTCGCCCACCAGTTCCAGGGCGCGGTGCAGCTGCTTGTCGGTGGTCTCCTTCAGCTGCTCGGGGGTGAGCGTCGAGGCCTCGCTGGGCGAGAGCGGCAGCGCGCCCGCGTCGAGCGTCACGGTCTCGTCGGGGGCGATGCCCACGCCACGCACCTCCTGCCCCTTGGGCGTGAGCCACTGCGAGGTGCCCAGCAGGATGCGCCCGCCATCGTTCAGGTCGTACTGGTTGAGCACGGTGGCGGTGCCGAAGGTCGGCTCGCCGATCACCTTGGCGCGGCCCTGGTCGCGCAGCGCGCCCGCCAGGATCTCGGCGGCGCTGGCGGTGTTGTTGTTCACCAGCACCACCATGGGCACATCCAGCGCCACCCCGCCGTCGTGGGTCTTGTAGGGGCTCTGCTTGCCGTCGCGATCTTCCTCCAGCAGCACCACGGTGTCGGCGGCCATGAACTGGCTGGCGATATCGACCAGCGAGGTGACGTAGCCGCCCGGGTTGTTGCGCAGGTCGAGCACCAGCGACTTCATGCCCTGCTGTTTGGCCTCCTCAAGCGCCTGCTTCATCTCGTCGCTGGATGGCGACGAGAACTGCGAGAGCTTGATCAGGGCCACGCCATCGGGCAGCATGCGCCAGGTGACGCTGGGCACCTTGATCTCGTCGCGCACCACATCGATATCGACCGCCGAGGTGCTGCCGGTGTGGATGACGCTCAGCCGCACCGTGGTGCCGCGCGGCCCGCGCACCAGGGTGCGCAGCTCCTCCACCGTCACGCCGAACACGCTCTTGCCATCCACCTTCATGATCAGGTCGCCTGGCTTGATGCCCGCGCTCTCGGCGGGCGAGCCTTCGATCGGCTGCACGATCAGGGGCTGGCCGTCCTTCACATCGATGTAGGCCCCAATGCCCTCGAAGCGGCCCTGGAGCGACTCCTGGTACTCCTGGGCCACCTCCTTGGGCAGGTAGCGGGTGTGGCCCTGGTCGCCCAGGCTGTCGAGCATGCCCTCGATCGCGCCGTCGGTCATCTTCTGCGGCACCAGCGCCTTGGTATCGACATAGTTGCTGGATGCGATCTGCCAGGCCTGCCAGAAGGTGGCGAACTCCTTGCACTCTTCCTGCGCCAGCGGGCAGCTGCCGTTGGACTGGAAGGGCAGCAGGCCGCGCCCCATCAGGAAGCTGCTGGCCACAAAGCCGCCAGCCAGGCCGATCGCCAAGGTGAAGACCAGCAGCGGCAGCACGATGCAGCCAGAGATCTGGAAGCGCCGCTGTGGGAGGGGTGATTCTTGCATTGCGTTCTTTCCTATGCGCCATAGCGCTACCGACTGTCGATGTGGTTGCCAGTATACCATCAGGGCTTTAGCGCTGGATGAGAGAAGCGCAAGGAGCCGGGTTCTCTTCTGGGCGATAGAAAGGCTAGCGCCGATGAGCCCCGAAGATGTTTACCACGAAGGCTCCAAAACAGGTGTCACTGCCAGCGATGCGACCATGGCCGTAGGGGCGGGTCTCGTGCCCGCCCATGGCGCATTGCGATGCACACGCCGTGGGCATCGGGCTGGGACGATGAGGGCAATGCGCTGCATCGACGAATCCTACCCACCCGGCCCATGTGGCGAAGGTGCCGCTCGCGCCAGCTGGCCATATGCACGAACACCAGCTGCCAGCATTCGGTATCGGAACGCTGCAAATTGGGGGTTTTGAAGGGGGCAACACCCTCTCGCGGGGTTCCGAGGGGCTGGCCCCTCGGCGCTGCCCGCGCAGGGCATGCACCCACCAATCAAACACTACCGCCATCGTTTTATGGGGAACACGTCAAGAATCTGACACCATGTGATCGCGCGTCACCGCGCCAGGATGACCGGCATCGGCGATGGCGCACCAGCACATCCCACCTGCCAAAAGCGCCGCGCTGCGCGATCTACCTGCGTATTTGCCCCGCTAGGTTCTTGACATCCCTTCTGCTGCGGTGCTACCCTGTAGCCACTCGCAGCAGCCCAATGGAGCGCCAATCGCATCGTATTCGCAGCCGATCTGGTGTGCGCTGCTGGGGCGCTTGATTTAGCTCGGCTCAGCCTAGAAGGAGCTACTGTGGCACCGAACGAACCGACGATCGCCAGCATCTTGCGGGATCTCGCCAACGAGTATGACGCGGTGGTCCCCGCGAGCGAGATCTACGGGCGGGTGCTTGAGCGCCGCCCCACCAGCGCCAAGCGGCCAGAGTCTGTCATCCGCAACCAGCTGCGCACCGATGGCCCTAGCATGGGCTGGGTGTCGATCAGCCCGCAGGAGCTTATCCCGCTCCATGTGGTGCTGCAGGGCCTGCGCTTCCGCCTGACCCCCTCGGCTGCCGAGATCGCCGCCGGGGCCATCCAGGCGCTCTCGCTCTACCCCTTTATCGGGGCCGATGAGGCCACGCCGCTGCAGTTTGTGGATGCGGCCCAGCGCCCGATCGTAGGCGGCTTCTCCACGCTCGATCTCAACAAGTACCGCTACCTGCGGCCCGAGCCTGCGGCGCTGTCGCTGGGCGGCTGGATGCGCCAGGCGGGCGTGCAGGCCGGCGACAGCCTGCTGGCCACCGTGGCCAGCGTCACGCCGCGCGTGATCGTGCTGGAGCGCGAGCCTGCCGCCGCGTTCCGCCGTGCCGAGGCCGAGCGCCAGGACCGCGAGCTGGCCGACGCCCTGGTGGCGCTCACCGCGATCGGCAGCCGCGCGGCGCGCCAGCCCCACAACAGCGTGCTGGCGGTGTTCGCGCGGGCCGCGTGGCGCACCGGCTACCCCGGCAGCGCCTGGCAGCATGTGGTGCAGGCCGACCGGCGGCTGCACCTGGCCCAGGGCGCGCTGATCGAGAACCTGAACACCACCACGATGTTTACCTTCCTGATGGACGAGGAGGGCCAGAGCAAGCTGGAGAGCAACCTGCTGCATGAGATCTTCGCCTTCCAGCACGAGCTGCTGGCCACGCGCCGCCAGGATGCCGCGCGCGGCCTGTGGGATGGCTTTAGCGCCCGCGCATCCTCGGCGCAGACGATCTTCGACCTAGAGCACCACGCCCAGCAGATCCTCTACGGCGGCAAGATCAACACGCTGGAGGACCACACCGCGACGATCGAGGAGAACCTGTCGGATCTAGAGTACGAGGCCGACCCGGCGGATGCCCAGGTGCTGCTTGGCGATATGCCGAGCCTGGGCTTCGGCCTGGGCGACTTCGAGCCAATCGATGACGTGCAGTCGTTTGTCGAGCAGAACCCCGAGGTGGCCGAGGCCACCCGCCGCCTGATGGCCTCGCTCACCCCCGACGAGCAGCGGCGGCTGGATGCGGCCCGCACCATGGAGGATGTGCAGCAGGTGCTTGGCCCCCACCTAGCCGACCTGCTGCGCACCGAGCCATCGCTGTTCGTGCCGCTGGTGGCCAAGGGCGATGGCTCGCTGGACACCAACGGGGCCAACATCCAGGCCAAGGGGGCACCGCTCGATCTGTCTGGCCTGCCCTCCCCCGACCTGATCGCGCCCGACCTGGCGTGGAGCGATGACGAGGACGGCGACGACTGGGACGAGGACGACGATGACGACGACTGGGACGAGGACGACGATGACGACGACTGGGATGAGGACATCGACATCTTTGTCGATAGCCGCCAAGCCCGCCGCGCCATGGCGCGCAGCAAGGCCCTGATGGCCCAGTTTGTCGACTACCAGGTGCGCCACCGCAAGTCGCGCCAGACATCCCAGTCGCGCGCGGATGACCTGTGGCTCTACGCCGATTTCCTGAGCCACTACTACGGGCACGCGCTGGATGCGGGCGGCTACGCCACGCTCGATGAGTTTCTGTTCTTCTTCTACCCGCGCAAGGTGATGAACAGCACCGAGCGCCACGTGCGCGAGATCTGCACCTCGGTCAAGCAGTTCTACGCCTTTCTCAAAGCCGAGAAGATCATCGATGACGACGCCTTCGCCAGCGCGATCTGGCAGCGCCGCGATCAGGCGGCCCGCGTCATCCAGCTGTTCGATCAGGTGGACAGCGACGCCGAGCAGTTCGAGCGCATGTTCGCCCACCTGTTTGCACCATATACCGCCTAGTACACCGGTGCTGTACACCTGTAGGATGCCGACCCGCAGCAGCGCACTGCGGGCGGCTGGGAAGCCTGGCCGCTAATGATCATCGACGCACATCTCGACATCGCCTACAACGCCCTCAACTTTGGCCGCGACTACACCCTTTCTGCCGCCGAGACCCGCCGCCGCGAAGGCCCGCGCGATTTGGATATCGCCACCGTGGGCCTGCCCGACGCGCTGAAGGCTGGCCTAGGGCTGGTGTTCGGCACGCTGTTTGTCTCGCCTGCGGCGGATGCGCTGCACTCGCCGATCGTCTACCACACCCCCGAGGAGGCGCATCAGCAGGCCCTCGATCAGCTGGCCTACTACCACGGCCTGAGCGCCCGCCACGATGTGGTGATGGTGGAGCGCCAGGCCGACATGGCCGCGCTGCTGGCGGCCCGCGCGCGCGGCCAGCAGCTGCAGGGGGTGGTGGTGCTGATGGAGGGGGCCGACCCGGTGCTTGCGCCGAGCCAGGCGGCGGAGTGGCAGGCGCGGGGCGTGCGGATCATCGGCCCGGCCTGGAAGGCCACCCGCTACTGCGGCGGCACGGGGCAGCCGGGGCCGCTCACGCCGCTGGGCCGCGAGCTGATGGGCGAGCTGCGCGCCGCCGGGCTGACCCTGGATGTGAGCCACATGGCCGAGCAGAGCTTCTGGGATGCGATGGGCCTGTTCGACGGCCCGGTGATCGCCTCGCACTCGAACTGCCGCGCGCTGGTGCCCAACTCGCGCGCCGACCGCCACCTCTCCGACGAGATGATCCGCGAGCTGGTGGGGCGCGGCGCGGTGATCGGCACAGTGCTCTACAACCGCTTCCTAGTGGAGGGCTGGACCCAGGAGCAGGGCAAGCGGGCGGTGGGCCTGGATGCGGTGGTGGCCCATATCGACCACGTGTGCCAGATCGCGGGCGATGCGCTGCACGTGGGCATCGGCAGCGACTCCGACGGCGGGTTCGGCACCGAGGCCACCCCGCGCGAGATCGACACCATCGCCGACCTGCCGAAGATCGGCGAGGCGCTGCTGGCCAGGGGCTATAGCCAGGCCGATGTGGATGCCGTGATGGGCGGCAACTGGCAGCGCAAGCTGGGCGAGATTTTGCCTGCCTAGCCCGCCCGCCGCGACGCCAGGGGCTGCCCCTGGCGTCTTTTTTTGCCAAGCGCTAGTAGATGCGCTTGCCCAGCGCCGAGAGCGCCACCTGCACCGCCAGCTCGGCGGTGGCGTTGCGCTGGTCGAGGATGGGGTTTACCTCCACCAGATCCATGCTCAGCATGCGCCGCGAGTCGCTTACCACCTCCATGGCCAGGTGGGCCTCGCGGTAGCTGATGCCGCCCGGCACCGGCGTTCCCACGCCGGGGGCCGCGCTGGGGTCGATAGCGTCCATGTCGAAGCTCAGGTGGAACCCGGCGTTGCCCGTGCTGGCGTGCACGATCGCCTCCTCCATCACCGTGGCCATGCCGCGCCTATCGATGTCGTGCATGGTGAACACGTGGATGCCCGAGGCCTTCAGCGCCGCGCGCTCCTCGCGGTCGAGGTCGCGGATGCCCACCAGCGCCACCTCGCGGTCGCGCAGCACCGGCGTGCGCTGGCCGATGCCCAGCAGCGCGGGGTGGCCGCGCCCGGTCAGGGCGGCCACGCTCATGCCGTGGATGTTGCCGGATGGCGTGCTCTCGGGGGTGTTGAAGTCGCCGTGGGCGTCGACCCAGATCAGGCCCGCCCGCCGCCCGCCCCAGGTGGTGCCGCTCACCGAGCCGATCGCGAGGCTGTGGTCGCCGCCCAAGATCAGCGGGAACTGCTGGGCCGCCACCGCCTCGGCCACACGCTGGGCCAGGGCCTGGTTCACGCCCACCAGCGGGTCGAGGTAGCGCAGCCGCTCATCCGCGTCGGGGATGGCGAACTGCTCGGCCAGAGGCACAGCGATATTGCCGGTGTCCACCACGGTGTGCCCAAGCTCCTCGATCCGCTCCTTCAGCCCGGCGAGCCGGATGGCGCTCGGCCCCATGTCCACGCCTCGGCGGCCCGCGCCAAGATCGACCGGCACACCTATAATTGCGACGGTGCTCATACGATCGCTCCATCCCTCTGTGATCGCCTCGACCTAATGACACAAAAACACGCCCCCTGGGTGCAAAGGGCGCGGGCCGGATGTGCGGCGGTCCTGGGCGATCAGCTGGCAGGCCTCCGGCGGCCCCGTCGCATTGTACCACGAAGCATTTTCACCACCAAGGCACCAAGGGGCCGATTCACCACGAAGACGCGAGGGCACGAAGGGGAGAAATATCGGGGAAAATTGGACTGCCAGCGCTAGGCGTGGCCTTCCCGCTACGGTGGAGATTATGGCCAGCATGCCTTTGCGCGCGTCTTCGCCGGATGGGCTGGGCCAGAGGGCCGCAATCACCCATTCTCGCCACGGCCAAAACCCCACCCACCTGGCCCATGCGGCGACGGTGCCGCTGATGTTTTGATGGCCATATGCACGAACACCTGCCGCTAGGGAGCAGCATAGGAACGCCTCAAATTGGCGTCCAGTGGCCACTCCCCTGGCGGGGTTCCAAGGGCGCGTAGCCCTTCGTGCCGCCCGCGCAGGGCATGTACCCACCAACGAAGAGAACCCTGCATCATCGAGGCCGCAGCCGGTCGGCCCGCCACCGCCGCGCTCCCGCTGAGGAGCCAGCCCTGCGCGCCACCCCACTTATCCCGCACATCTGGGCCGGATTGTCCCTGTTCGTCCCCACCCGCGCCCGCTATCATGGGCGATGTTTTTTGCTTTGTTTGATAGAGGATGCTATGCGCACTATTGGCCTGATCGGCGGCATGAGCTGGGAGTCATCCGCCTCGTACTATCGCATTATCAACGAATCGGTCAAGCGCGCGCTCGGCGGGCTGCACTCGGCCCAGTGCCTTATGTACTCGGTCGACTTCGAGCAGGTGGCCGCGCTGCAGCGGCAGGATCGCTGGGATGAGGCGGGCGCGCTGCTGGCCGACGCCGCCCGCCGCCTGGAGCGCGGCGGGGCCGACATGGTGCTGGTCTGCACCAACACCATGCACAAGGTCGCGCCCGCCGTGGAGGCCGCCGTGGCCATCCCCTTCATCCACATCGTCGAGCCGACCGCCCAGGCGATCGCGCGGCATGGCATCCGCACCGTGGGGCTGCTGGGCACCCGCTTCACCATGGAGCACGATTTCTACCGCGGGCGGCTGGCCCAGCAGTATGGCATGGAGGTGCTGGTGCCCGCGCCCGAGGAGCGCGAGGCCATCCACCGCATTATCTTCGAGGAGCTGTGCCTGGGCCGTGTGCTGCCCGAGTCGCGCCAGATCTACCGCGATGTGATGGCGCGGCTGGCTGAGGCGGGCGCGCAGGGCATCATCTTCGGCTGCACCGAGATCGGCCTGCTGGTGGGCCAGCCCGACAGCCCGGTGCCGGTGTTCGACACCACCGTGTTGCACGCCCAGGCTGCGGCGGAGCTGGCGCTGCGCCCCTAGCGCCATGCAGAAGGCCCCCGCCGCGCCCGCTCAAGAGCATGCGCGGCGGGGGCTGTGTTTGCAGGCGGGTGGCGCTAGGCGTGGGCGGTGGGCGGCTCGCTGTCGGCGGCAGCCTTGCTCTCGCCTCTCGTGGTCTCGCCGCGCATGCTGGTGCGGAACTCGCGGATGCCCTGGCCAAGCGTGCGCCCCAGGCCAGCCAGCCTGCTCGGGCCGAACAGCACCAGCAGAATGGCCAGGATGATCAGCAGCTCAGGAATTCCTAGCTCGCCCATATCCTCCCCCGATCACAGTGATGGCGGCGCGGCCTGCCGCGCCAGCGGCCGCTCGCCAGCCTCGCCGCAGCGAGGCGAGCAGCCCAGAGGTAGTATGCCACTCGCGCATAAGCTGGGAATGAGCGTGCGCTAAGCCCTTGCTAAATCTTCCGTTTGGTGCTTTTATTAGGCAGCATTTATCCTGCGCTCACGCGGGGTTTACCTCTGGGCGGCATAGTTGCGGCGTGGGGCGCAGGCTGCGCCGCCATCTTTTGCATGTGCTTGGGGGAGCCTATGCAAGTGTTCATCCACACGCACGAGCCGCAGTTTGTCGAAGAGGTGCTGTCGCTGGGGCTGGCTGGCGTGCGCTGGATCGCCACCGAGCGCTGGCTGCATCGCGTGGTGGCGGTGTCGCAGGTTGATGCGGTCATCCTGGATGCGCGGCTCGATGCGGCGGCCATGCGCTGCGCCCAGCTCGGCGCGATCTGCGCCGCGCCCATCGTGGCGGTGGCCGCCACCGACATGCTCGACGAGCACGTGGCGCTGCTGCGCGGCGGGGCCACCACGGTGCTGCGCCGCCCCTTCGCCGCCGATCTGCTGGCCCACCTGCAGCGCCGAGGCGCACGGCCCACCCTGGCCGACAACTGGCACCCGCAGTGGGCGCAGCTGGGCCACCACGACGCCCAGCTGCTAGCCATATTGCGCGCCCACCGGGGCCAGGTGGTGCCGCCCCAGTCCCTGCGCGCGGCCCTGCCCGCCTGCGGCAGCCTCGACCGCTCGATCGCCCACCTCAGCCAGGCGCTGCTGCAGATGAATAGCATGATCCAGATCGAGGTGCGGCGCGGCGGCTACCGCCTGGCCCGCCGCACGCTCAACTAAGCACGCGAGGAGCGCTGCCATGGAATACCGTCTGTTGGTGGTAGAAGATGAGGACGAGATCGCCAGCTACCTGCGGCGCGGCCTCTCCTACGAGGGCTTCGCGGTGGATGTGGCCGCCGAGGGCCACGCCGCCCTGGCCCTCGCCCGCGAGCAGATGCCCGACCTGGTAGTGCTCGACCTGATGCTGCCCGGCATCGATGGGCTGGAGGTGACGCGGCGGCTGCGGGCCGTCTCCGACGTGCCGATCATCATGCTCACCGCCCGCGACACCGTGGCCGACCGCGTGATCGGCCTGGAGAGCGGCGCGGATGACTACCTGCCCAAGCCCTTCGCCTTCGAGGAGCTGCTGGCCCGCATCCGCGCCCAGCTGCGCAAGCGCCAGGCCCAGCAGCAGCCCACTACGCTGCGCTACGGCCCGCTGGTGCTCAACAGCGCCGCCCACGAGGTGCGCGTGAACGGACAGCTGGTCGAGCTGACCGCCAAGGAGTTCGAGGTGCTCGACCTCTTTCTGCACCACCCCCAGCAGGTGCTCACCCGCGAGGTGATCTACGACCGCGTCTGGAACTACAACTTCGGCAACGACAGCAACGTGATCGAGGTGTATGTGCGGGCGCTGCGCCAGAAGCTGGAGGCCAAGGGCGCGCCGCGCCTCATCCAGACCATACGCGGCGTGGGCTATGTGCTGCGGGTGGACGAGTAGCCCATGCGCGACCGCATGCGCTCGCTGCGCGCCCGGCTGGCCCTGGGCTACGCGGCCTTCTTCGGGCTGGTGCTGGCCCTGCTATGCATTGGCATCTTCTTCACCGTGCGCGCGGCCCTGCTCGCCGAGGTCTCGCGCCAGCTCGACACCAGCGCCCAGCTCATCCAGCACGACTTCGACGCCAGCAACACCGAGCTGAGCGACTACTTTGACGACCCCGGCTTCATGCTGCGCTCGCACCTGCCCCAGCTTGAGCAGCTGGAGTCGCCCACGCTGCTGGTGCAGGCCACATCGGCGGATGGCGGCACCGTGCTGCGCTCGCCCAGCCTCAGGCAGCTGGGCCTGCCGCTCTCGCCCCACACCCTGGCCCAGGCCGAGGAGGGCCAGCAGGTGCGCGAGGTGGTGATGCTGGGCGACACCCGCATCATGCTGCTCACCCGCACGCTGATCGACGATGCCCAGCGGGTCGGCTTTCTGCAGATCGCCCAGCCGCTCAGCGATATCGACCGCACGCTCACCCTGCTGCTGGCCACGCTCTCGATCACCAGCGCGATCGCGCTGGCCGCCGCCACGCGCGGCGGGGCTTGGCTGGCGCGGCAGGCCCTGGCCCCCGTCGAGCAGATCGCCCAGACCGCCGCCCAGATCGTGCGGGCCGAGGATCTGGCCGCGCGGCTGCCCGAGCCAGCGGTGCAGGACGAGATCGGCCAGCTGGCCCGCACCACCAACGAGATGCTGGCCCGCCTGGAGCGGCTGTTCACCGCACAGCAGCGCTTTGTGGCCGATGTCTCGCACGAGCTGCGCACGCCGCTCACCGCTATGCTGGGCAATATCGAGCTGCTGCGGCGCGGCGCTGGCCGCAGCCCCGAGGCGCTCGACCAGTCGCTGGCGGGCATCGAGCGCGAGGTGGCCCGCCTGGTGCGACTGACGCAGGATCTGCTGGTGCTGGCCCAGGCCGATACCGGGCTGGCCCTGCACACCACCACAGTGGCGCTCGATGAGCTGGTGCTGGAGGTGGTGCGCGAGGTGCACCCGCTGGCGGCGGGGGTGCGCATCCTGCCCGCCATCAGCGAGCAGGTGGCCATCCAGGGCGACCACGACCGCCTGAAGCAGGCCCTGATTAACCTAGTGGTGAATGCCATCCACCACACCCCATCTGGCGGCTGGGTCGAGGTGCGGCTTGAGCAGCGGGGCGATCAGGCCATCCTGGCGGTGGCCGACACTGGCAGCGGCATCGCGCAGGCCGATCTGGCGCAGATCTTCCAGCGCTTCTACCGCGCCGAGAAGGCCACCGGCGGCACTGGCCTGGGCCTGGCGATCGTGCGCCAGATCGTCGAGCGCCACGGCGGCACGATCAATGTGGACAGCACGCTGGGCCAGGGCAGCACCTTCACCATGGCTCTGCCAATGGTGCTGCCGCCTATGCCTGGGTGATCTTGGGAATGTGACTGTCTACCCCGTGGAAACGCGGTCTTCTATCGTGGAGACGCAGTCGTCTACCGTGGAACCATATGATTATTGTGGAAACGCGATACATAACGGCCAGCGGCACACACATGCCGCTGGCCGTTCGCTGGGCTAGAGCTGGTCGGTCGGGCGGTAGTCCAGCCCCGCGCCGCCGCTCTGGTGGAAGATCTCGGCGATGGCATCGACCTGATCATCGGCCACATCCACCGCCACGATGCTGTTGCCCTCGCCGAGACGCTGGGCGTAGGCGCGGGCCTGGGCCTCGCTCAGGCCGCTGTGGGCCAGCACCTCCTCCAGCTGGGCCAGGGCCTCGGCGTGCCTGCGGTTGGCGTTGGCCGCCGTCACCAGGGCGGCGGCGAAGGGGCCAGCCGCGATCAGCGGGCCGATGCCGATGATCGCCAGGCTGGCGAAGCCCAGCGCGGCCAGCGCCCCGGCCCCCACCGCTGTGCCCCCGGCCTCGGCGGCGCTCAGCTGCTGCCCCTCCTTTGCCGCAGGCATGATCACGTTGATCTCGCGCTCGGGGATGCCTTGGCCGATCAGGCGCTCGATCCCCTGTTCGGCCTGCTCGCGCCGCGCGAATACGCCCACGATCCGTGTTGTCATCAGCTCCCCCTTTCGTTTTGGTGCCCCACGCCCATGCCATAGCACGACTATGCCACGTTCTGCGCGCCAGGGGAGCTGCCGCGCTAGATACTGATCGAGACGCGCTGCCCGCTGCGGGCCGACTCCATGGCCGCGAAGACCATGGCCAGCGACTTGATGTTGTCGTGGCACTCGCCCATGGGCGTCGCGCCGGTATCGAGTGCGCGCAGGAAATCGGCCAGCGACCCCGCGATGCCGCCCGCCACCTCGGGCACGGCCAGGCTGCGCGGCCCGGTCTGGGCCACGAAGCCGCCGGGCTGCTCGACCACGTCGGCGCTGGGCGCGCCTGTGCCATCCCAGGTGGCGGTGCCCTTCGGCCCCACCGCGCGCCACTCGGCCTCCCAGGATGTGGGGCGACCCTCGGCACACCAGCTGCCGCGGTAGGTGTAGCGCAGCCCGCCGCTCATCTCGAAGATCGCGGTGGCGCTGGCGTCGCCGCTGTACCAGCTCCATGGCGGGTTGAACTCCTCGCAGTAGACCGCCACCGGGTCGGCGTCGCACAGGTAGCGGGCGGCGTCGAAGGTGTGGATGGCCATGTCGAGGATGAGCGGGCTGGGCATGGCGTCGCGGAAGCCGCCGAAGTGCGCGCCGATGTAGAAGTCGGAGTTGAGGATGCCCAGCGGGCCGGTGTGCTGGTCGATCAGCTGGCGGAAGGCGTGCAGGCGGCCATCGTAGCGGCGGCTCTGGCTGACCATGTAGAGCTTGCCAGCGCGCTCGGCGGCGGCCACCATGGCGCGGGCCTGCTCCATGGATGTGGCCATGGGCTTCTCGCCCAGCACCGGCAGCCCGGCGGCCAGAGCGGCCAGGGTCACGTCGTGGTGGGCCTCGGGGATGGTCACATCCACCACAAAGTCGGGGCGCACCGCCGCGATGGCGCTGGCCAGATCGGTGTCGGCGTGCAGCGGCGGCAGCTCTAGCTTCTGGGCGGCCTTGGCGGCGGCCCCCGGCTGGATGTCGACCCAGCCGCCGATGCGCACGTCGGGGTGGGCGTGCAGGTTCTTCGCCCAGGCCTGGCCCATGCCGCCCGCGCCAACCAACAACGCTGTAAATGTTGACATAGTGTCCTCGTATCTTTCCAAGAGCGCAGTGCTGCGTTGCGGCTATGATAGGCGCAAAATGGCCATGCGGCGAGGGCGAAAAGGCTGCCTGCGCATCGGCCATGCGGATGATCAGCGCGGGAGCGGGCCGTGCCAGACGCGCAGCTCGCCCGCGCGCTCCCAGCGGGCGGCCTGCTCGGGCGTGGCCTGCTCGACCCACACGCCCGCGCCGCCCGCCGCCCGCCACGCGCCCAGCGGGGCCTCGCCGCCCTCGGCCTCCGCACGCCAGATCACCTGTGCGGCCCCCGCGTAGTCGTCCGGCTCGATCTGCTCGGTCCAGGGCACCACCAGCCACAGGCGCGGGCGGATGCGCTCGTAGCCGGGGCCTGGCTGCTCGCGCAGGTACACGGCCACGCGGTCGAGGTAGCCCGGCGCGAAGGGCAGCGCGTCGCGCCAGGCCCGCAGCGCGGCGGGGGATGGTGTGGTGTCGGCGTGGATGTAGAGGTCGAGCAGGCCGCTGGGGTTGGCGCGCAGGTAGGCCTCCAGCAGGGCGCGGTGCTCGGCGCGATCCTCCCAGCGCAGCGCCACATCCACGTGGTAGGCCAGCTGCTCGGCGGCGGGCGGGCTGCGGTGGGGCAGCGCTAGGGTGGCCGGTAGCGCGCCCTCGCGGCCCGCCAGCGTGCGGCGCGGCTCGGGGCAGCCCTCCACCGCATCGGGGTCGACCCCCGCGCCCAGCTTTACCTCGCGGCGCAGCTGGCGCATGGTGGCGTAGTCCATGCGGTCGGTGGCCAGCACGTAGTAGGGCGGCAGCGGCTGGTGGGCGATCTGGTAGCGCTGGGCGTCGCGGCGCACGGCGGTGCCCGGCAGCACCTGCAGTGTGAAGGCATCGTACTCGCCCAGCCGCTCGGCGGCGATAAAGTCGAGGGTCTGGCGGATGCCCTGGGCGTCATCCTCGGGCAGGCCGACGATCACATCCAGCAGCACCTCGATGCCGTGATCGTAGAGGCGGCGGGTGCCTGCGGCCCACTTGGCCAGATCGGTGCGGCGGTGGGCGGCGCGCAGGGCATCCAGGTTGGCCGTCTGCAGGCCCACCTCGGCCACGCGCAGCCCGGCCTGGGCCAGCGCCGCCACGGCGTCCTCGCGCAGGTGCTCGCCGCGCAGCTCGGCGTAGAGCGCCAGCTGGCCGTCGGCGTTCAGGTCGGCCAGCGCGGCCATCAGCGGCTGGAACAGCGGCACCAGGTTCAGGTTGGCCTCGATGAAGTGCACCTGGGCCGCGCCGCGCTCCTTGCCCCAGCGGATCTCGGCCAGCACGCGCTCCAGCGGGAAGTAGCGGCTGCCCAGCTTCGCGCCCATGTTGCGGCCATACAGGCAGAACGAGCAGGCGTAGGGGCACCAGCGCGAGATCTCGACCATCTGCATGCCGCCCGGCTCCAGCGGCAGGTAGCCCAGCAGGTAGGGCGAGGGCACCACCGACAGGTCATCGAGCGCGGGGCGCTCGGGCGTGTGCACCAGCTGGCCGCCCGCGCCGCGGAACGCCACCCCGGCCACGTGGTCGAGCGACAGGGCGGGCAGCCCGGCCAGGCGGGCGGCGAAGCGCTCGACCAGCGCGGCGAAGCTGGCCTCGCCCTCGCCAAACACCCACACATCCGCGCCGGGGTGGCCCAGCACCCATTCGTTCTCGCGCTGTACCTCTGGCCCGCCCACCACCACCACCAGGCCGGGCAGGCGCTGCTTGGCGCGGCGGGCCACATCCAGGCTGCGCTCGCTGTTCCAGGTGTAGAGCGACAGGCCCAGCACATCCGGCGCGCGCTCCACGATCGCATCCACCAGCAGCGCGTCGCCGGCCTCGTCGGCCAGGGCGCGGGGCAGGATGTCGATCTGGGCGCGATCCAGCAGGCCCATGGCGTGGGCGTAGGCCTTCAGGTAGCCCGCCGCCAGCGGCACGTTGGTGACGGCATTATTCGGCACGGGAAGCTGCACCAGCAGCACACGCAGCATAGAAACCTCCTTGCACGGGCATTATACCGCGCACCATCTTATTTGACGCTTGCCCAAGAGCTTGGTACAATACACCAACCGAAGCCAGCGCGCTGGCGCTTTTTTGTGTTTGTGAGAACACGAATGTTTGAAAGCCTTTCCGACCGTCTCCAGACGGTCTTCCAAAAACTAGGCGGCAAAGGCAAGCTGACCGAGGACGATGTCCGCGAGGCCATGAAGCAGGTGCGCATCGCCCTGCTTGAGGCCGACGTGAACCTCAAGACGGTCAAGGAATTTGTCAGCGCGGTGACCGAGAAGGCGATCGGCGAGGAGGTCACCAAAAGCCTCACCCCCGATCAGCAGGTCATCAAGATCGTCAACCAGGAGCTGGTCACGCTGCTGGGCACCGAGCACGTTCCCCTGACGGAGAGCAAGCCCGGCCCCACCGTGCTGATGCTGGTTGGCCTTCAGGGCGCTGGAAAGACCACACTTGCCGCCAAGCTGGCGCTGTTTCTCCGCAAGAAGAACAAGCGCCCGCTGCTGGTTGCCGCCGACATCTACCGCCCAGCCGCGATCACGCAGCTGGAGTCGCTGGGCAAGCAGCTCAACATCCCGGTCTACTCGGAGGGAACCCAGGCCCGCCCGGCGGAGATCGCCGCGCACGCGCTTGAGAAAGCCAAGGCCGAGGGCTACAACCACGTGATCATCGACACCGCCGGTCGCCTTCAGATCGACGAGCCGCTGATGGTGGAGCTTCAGGAGATCGTGGATACCGTCCAACCGGCGGAGCGCCTGCTCGTGGTCGACGCCATGATCGGCCAGGAGGCCGTGCGCGTGGCCGATGAGTTCAACCGCCGCGTAGCGCTCTCGGGCGTGGTGATGACCAAGATCGACGGCGATGCCCGCGGTGGCGCGGCGCTCTCGGTCCGATCCGTCACCGGCGTGCCGATCAAGTTCCTCAGCACCGGCGAGAAGGTCGACACCAACACGCTGGAGCCGTTCCACCCCGACCGTCTGGCTTCCCGCATCCTCGGCATGGGCGATGTGCTCTCGCTTATCGAGCGCGCCGAGCAGGTGTACGACGAAGACCAGGCGCGCAAGATGCAGAAGAAGCTGGTCAAAGGCTCCTTCGACTTTGAGGATTTCCTCAATTCAATGCAGCAGATGCGCAAGCTCGGGCCGCTTCAGGACATCCTGAAGATGATCCCGGGCATGGGGAAGCTTGGCAACATCGACGAGATGATCAGCGAGCGCGAGATGAAGCGGCTCGAAGCGATGATCTTCTCGATGACCATGGAGGAGCGCCGCAACCCCGACATCATCAAGGGGCGGCGGCGAGAGCGGATCGCCAAGGGCAGCGGCACCCAGGTGCAGGATGTCATCGCGCTGGTCAAGCAGTTCAAAGAGATGCAGCGCATGATGAAGCAGATGGGGCAGGGCGGCAAAGGCGGCCGAGGTGGCCGGGGTGGCGGCATCGATCCGCGCGATCTGATGCGGCGGCTTCGCTAGCACGCAGGGGCGCGAGGCAAGCTCCACGCGTACTGTCCGGCGTTATGGGGCAGCGCTGTCGCTTCTAGGTTATAGATTTATCCTTTTCACAACGCGTATTGCGGAGGAAACAAAAAGCATGGTTCGCATTCGTCTACGCCGCCAGGGCAAGACCAAACAGCCGAGCTACCGTGTGGTGGTAGCCGATTCGCGCTCGCCTCGCGATGGCAAGTTCATCGAGGTGATCGGCCACTACAACCCGGTCCGCCAGCCCAAAGAGCTGGTGATCAAGGACGACCGCGCTCGCTACTGGCTGAGCGTCGGCGCGCAGCCCTCGGACACCGTCACCTATCTGCTGAAGAAGGTGAACGTGCTGGACGAGGCTGGCACCGTGGTGCCCGCTCCCGCCGAGGCCTAGCCCTCGCCGAAGCGCCGAGAGAAAAAGATAGAGCGGAGTGTTGATCCTCGCCGAACCTCGGTGTGCGCAGCATTTCCGCTCTATTCGTTCATCTCGATCTGGCGAGCGCGGCAGCGACGCCGCATTTGTGATCGATGTATAGCAGAGGTATACGCCGATGAAAGCACTGCTCGAGTATATGGCGCAGAACCTGGTCGACACCCCCGAGCTTGTCCAGGTGAAGGAGCGCGCAGGCCGCTATACGATCACCTACGAGCTGAAGGTAGGGCCAGACGAGACTGGCAAAATTATTGGGCGCAACGGCCGTGTGGCCAAGGCGATCCGCGACATCATGAGCGTCGCGGCGGCCCGCCAGCACAAGCGCGTCCACGTCGATATTGAATGATCATTGCTTGCTCTGCGGCGTTGCCCACTCTGGCGGCACGGGGCGGGGCATCGGATGATCGCCATTGGTGTCATGACAGAGCATATTCCCACCCCCGAGGAAGTTCTCCTCGTTGGCGAGATCGTCGCGGCGTTCGGTATCCGCGGGCAGCTGAAAGTGCGCTCGCTTACCGACAACGTCGCGCATCTGCGCCGCAAGATCAAGACCGTCTACGTCGGCCCGAAGCTCAAGCCCTACCAGATCAAAGAGGTGTTTGAGCACAAGCCGGGCCTGCTGGTGTTTACGTTCGAGGGCATCGCCACCCGCACCGATGCCGAGGGCCTGCGCGGCAGCGAGGTGTTCATCCTTGAGTCGCAGGCGGTGCCGCTGGCCAAGGATGAGTACTTCATCCACGACCTCTACGGCATGCAGGTGCTGCTGGAGGGCGGCGAGCTGCTGGGCACCGTGCGCGAGGTGCTGCAGACTGGCGCAAACGATGTGCTGGTGGTGCAGCGCGAGCAGCAGCCCGAGGCGCTGATCCCGATCATCCACGAGGTGATCGTGGAGATGGACCCGGCGCAGAAGCGCATGGTCATCCGCCTGATCCCAGGCCTGCTGGGCGACTAGCGCGTTAGCAGTACAAAGCAGGGCCGCGCCCTATGGGCGCGGCCCTGCTTTGTTGCATAGGTTGCGCGCGCCCAGCGCCCATGCTACAATCAGACTACCGATAGACATGACCCTGCTCCATCCGCACCACATGCATCCCTCGCCCAGATCTATCGCGTGGAGATGCGCAAGAAGGCATACCCATGGCAGAGGAAACGGCAGTCACACCACCAAAAACAAGCCTGCCCGGCATCGACGCAGCAGCCACCCCGCTGATCGGCCTTGGCCTTGGCCTGACCGGAATCGCGCTGGGGCTGCGGCCCAAGCTGGCGGCCTACCCCCTGGCGCTGACCGCGCTGGCTGCCATCCTCTTTCGCGACCCGAGGCGCCGCACCCCGGTGGAGGATGCCGCGCTCTTCGCCCCTGCCGATGGCCTGGTGGTGGCAATCGACGAGCTGTACGAGCACCGCTTTCTGCACACCGACGCGCTGCGCCTGCGCATCCGGATCGCGCCGCTGGATGTGCCGGTGGTGCGCAGCCCAGCGGCGGGCACGCTGCGCTATGTGGAGCACACCCCCGGCGAGCCGCACGCGCTCTGGGAGCGCAGCGAGCCTGCCCAGGCCGAGCAGCTGCAGCTGGGGATCGAGGCCGAGTGGGGGCCGCTGCTGCTGATGCTGCAGGCCGGGCCGCTGACCCCCGAGATCGCCCACCAGCTTGAGCTAGGTGCACGCTTGGGCGCGGGCGCTCGCCTGGCCACCATGCGCTTTGGCGCAAATGTGGATCTGCTGCTCCCCGCCGATGTCATCCACGATCTGCCTATCCTGGGCGCACGGCTGCGCGCCGGGGTCACGCGCATGGGCGCGTTTGGTGGCGCGCTGCGCTGATCGTTCGCTCTCCCCAATGCGCGCCGCCCGTTCGCAAGAAGCGTGGCGGCGCGCATTTTTTCTCTACCGGTCGGGAAAGACCTACCCCTGCTAATTTACGATCTGGCCTTGAACCCAAAAAACACTGATGCACGTAGAGAATGATACGTGCTATAATGTTGTGAAACTTGGTACAAGATCAGCTGCCCTAACGATAGACGATGGTGAGAGTACTCAGCGCTGAGGCTTGAGAGCTTGAAAGGGACTGCAATGAGCAAAGGACTTGAGGGCGTCGTCGCAGCTTCGACGGCGATAAGCTTCATCGACGGACAGAACGGTCGCCTGTTTTACCGCGGTCTAGAGATCAACGAGCTTGCTGAGAACTCCACATTCGAGGAGACGACCGCCCTGCTCTGGTACGGCAAGCTGCCGACCAAGAGCCAGCTGGAGAGCTTCGAGCGCAAGTTCCGGGCAAACCGCCAGATCCCCAACGAGGTTCTGGCGATGATGATGGCTTTCCCCAAGCAGACCAGCGCCATGGAGGTGCTGCGCACCGCCGTCTCGGCGCTCTCGGCCCACGACCCGCTGGAAGAGGACAACTCGCTTGAGGCGAATGTCCAGAAGTCCATCCGCCTCACCGCCAGCATGCCCACCATTGTGGCGGCCTGGGATCGCATCCGCAACGGCCTCTGGCCCGTGCCGCCCAGCACCGAGCTGAGCCACGCCGCCAACTTCCTGTACATGCTCTCGGGCAAAGAGCCGGACCCCAAGGCCGCCGAGGTGCTCGATACCTGCCTCATCCTCCACGCCGACCACGGCCTGAACGCCTCGACCTTCGCCGCTCGCATTACGGCATCCACCCTCTCCGATCTGCACTCGGCGATCGTGTCGGCGATCGGCACGCTCAAGGGGCCGCTGCACGGCGGCGCGAACGAGCAGGTGATGCGCATGCTGCTGGAGATCGGCTCGGTCGACCGCGCCGACCAGTGGACGCGGGGCGCGCTGGCCGCCAAGAAGAAGATCATGGGCTTCGGCCACCGCGTCTACAAGGCCGATGACCCGCGCGCCATGTGGCTGCAGCGCCTCGCAGAGGAGCTGGCGCAGTCCTCGGGCAACACCAAGTGGTACGAGATCTCCGAGCGGGTGCGCGCGATCGTGCAGGACTCGAAGCCGCTGCCGGTGAACGTCGACTTCTACTCGGCCTCGGTCTACTACACGCTGGGCATTCCGATCGACCTGTTCACGCCGATCTTCGCGATCAGCCGCACCTCGGGCTGGACCGCCCATGTGTACGAGCAGTACAGCGACAACCGCCTCATCCGCCCCGAGTCGGAGTACATCGGGCCGATGAACGTGCCGTATCTGCCGATCAGCGACCGCAAGTAGCGCTGGCTTTCGTCCCTTGGCATGCTCAGGGCTTCGCCCTGGGCATGCTTTTTTGTGCGCCGCCGCCGCCACTTGGTTTATAATTGGACCACAAGTATGGGAAACAGAGCTACTGCTATGAACGAACCGCTAGGCATCTCGCTGGTGTGCACCGTGCGCGATGAGGCCGACAATATCGCCGCGCTGCTCGACTCGATGCTGGCGCAGAGCTGCCTTCCCGATGAGATCGTGGTGAACGACTGCGGCAGCCGCGACGCCACCGCTGAGATCGTGCAGGGCTATGTGGCGCGGCACCCGCGCGTGCGGCTGGTGCGCGGCGGCACCAACATCCCCTCGGGTCGCAACAACGCCATCCGCCACGCCCGCCACCCGGTGGTGGCCTGCACCGACGCAGGCCTCACGCTAGAGCGCGACTGGCTTGAGCAGATCGTGGCCCCCATCCTGGCCGATCAGGCCGATGTGGTGGGCGGCTTCTTCAAGCCCGCGCCCACCACGCTGTTCGAGACGGCGCTGGGCGCGACCAACTACCGCGATGCGGAAGAGGTCGATGCGGCGACCTTTCTGCCCTTCGGCCAGTCGGTGGCGTTCCGACGCCAGGCCTGGGAGCGCGTGGGCGGCTACCCCGAGTGGGCCAGCCACTGCGAGGATCTGCTGTTCGACTTCGCGCTCAAGCGCGAGGGCTTCCGCTTCGCGTTCGTGCCGCAGGCGCTGGTCCACTTCCGCCCGCGCGAGTCGATGCGGGCGTTTGCGCGCCAGTATTTCCTCTACGCGCGGGGCGATGGGCTGGCCAACCTATGGCCGCGCCGCTATGTGCTGCGCTATGGCGCGTACCTGGCCGGGCTGGCGCTGCTGGCGCTCGCGCCCCGGCGGCCCTGGCTGCTGGGGCTGCTGGGCCTGGGCGCGGCGGGCTACTGCCGCGCGCCCGCCCGCCGCCTGCTGCGCCGCGCGCCCGAGCTGGGGCCAGGGCAGCGCGCCGCAGCCCTGGCGCTTATCCCGTGCATCCGCGTGGTGGGCGATCTGGCCAAGATGGCGGGCTACCCCGTGGGCGTCTGGCGGCGGCTGCGTCGATAATTCTCCACGCAGAAAAGCGCAACACGCCGCATCGCTATGGGTTTTGCGGCTATACTTTGATAGGGCATCGTGTTTGGGTCGTGAAGATGGCCTGCGCGTGGCTTGGGCATCGTTGCCACATGCCCGTATGATTGTTCGGCGAAGAAAAGGTTCCTGCAATGACACAGTTCAACATGGATGATCACCCGCACCGACGCTACAACCCGCTCAGCCGCGAGTGGGTGCTTGTATCGCCGCATCGCACCAAGCGCCCCTGGCAGGGCCAGGTGGAGCCTCCTTCGCTGGAGGACCGCCCCTCCTATGATCCAAAGTGCTATCTCTGCCCTGGAAATGTGCGCCTGAATGGCGAGCTGACCCCGGCCTACGACAAGACCTTTGTCTTCACCAACGATTTTGCCGCGCTGCTGCCCGACACGCCCGATGGCACGCTGGAGCAGGGCCTGCTGCGCGCCGAGAGCGAGCGTGGCACCGCTCGCGTGGTCTGCTTCTCGCCCCGCCACGACCTGACGCTGGCCGAGATCGATCTAGACACGCTGTCGGCGGTGGTGGATGTGTGGGCCGAGCAGTACCTGGAGCTGGGCGCGCGCCCGGACATCGGCCACGTGCAGATTTTTGAGAACCGCGGCGCGATGATGGGCTCCTCCATCCCGCACCCGCACGGCCAGATCTGGGCGCAGCAGCACGTGCCGCTGCATGTGCAGCGCGAGATCGAGTCGCAGGCCGAGTACTTTGCCGCCAACGGTCGCTCGCTGCTGGCCGACTACCTGGCCCAGGAGCTGGCGCTGGGCGAGCGCGTGGTGTGCGAGAACGATCACTTTGTGGCGCTGGTGCCGTTCTGGGCGGTCTGGCCATTTGAGACGCTGGTGATCAGCCGCCGCCACGTGGGCGCGATCCCCGACCTGGATGCACAGGAGCGGCGCGGGCTGGCCGATATCTTCAAGCGGCTGACGGCGCGCTACGACAACCTGTTCAGCACCTCGTTCCCCTACAGCATGGGCTTCCACCAGCGCCCCACCGACGGCGGCGCCTACGATGGGCTGCACCTGCACGCCCACTTCTACCCGCCGCTGCTGCGCTCGGCCACCGTGCGCAAGTTCATGGTGGGCTACGAGCTGCTGGCCGAGCCGCAGCGCGATATCACCCCCGAGCAGGCCGCCGAGCGGCTACGCGCCCTCTCCGAGGTGCACTACCGCCAGGCCAAGTAGCGCTTCCCATTCCCCTGAAACACAGCAGGCCCGCGCCACCATAGTGGCGCGGGCCTGCTGGCCGTCGCGTTCTTTCCCATCGTCTATAGGCTACTTCCCGAACAGCGAGCGGCGCGTCAGCGGGTGTAGACCGAGCGTGAGCGCTGCGACCAGGAAGAGCAGAATGCCCAGGCTCCACTCGTCGCCAGCGGCGCTGGTGAAGAAGCTTAGCCCGGCAGTCATTGCGGTAGCAGTGGTGCCGATGACGAGATCGACAGCGGATGGGGCCTTGTGCTGCACCAGCGCCTTCGCGTAGGCGGCAATCGCAAGGCTGGCAAGGAACAGAATAACGATCTGCATTGTGTCCTCCTCGTGAATTGGAACAGATCGCATATTCATGTACGCAAAATAATGTGCTTTGTCGCACATAGTTTGCTGATCTCACCAAGCGCTCATCCGAGGAAATAGATCAAAAAAAGCTGCAGTACTACTTTTGATAGTACCGCAGCTGGCTTTTTCATGGCTGATTGATGCAGCTGCAAGGCCGAGCGCCAGCAGCGCCCCTAGCGCATCTGGAAGGGCTGGTCGGGCGAGCGCAGCGTGGGCGCGGCCTGGGCCAGCCAGCCGAGCGGCTGGGGCTCGACCGCGCCGCTGCCTGGGTCGATGGTGAGCATGCCGCGCTCGAAGCGCTGGGCCTGGCGCGGCTGGCCGTCGGGCATGGGCAGCGTGTAGGCCTCGCTGATCGGCGCGCCGTAGACGCGCTCGCCATCGGCGCGCTGCCACGCCGCCAAGAACGTACCCGCGAGGTTGTGGCCTGCCGCCGCGAAGTAGCGCCCGCTGCCGTCGTCGGCCACGGCTGGCTCGGCCCCCAGGTACTGGCTGCCCAGCGCGGCGGGCTGCACCAGCTGGGGTGTGTCGGCCTGGTCGGGGCGTAGCTCCAGCACGGCGTTGGCGAAGGTCTGCCGCGTCACCCCGCCCTGCTGCGTGGCTGGCCCCAGCGGCTCGCCGAAGCGCTCGGCCCCGCCGTAGGCCCGCCAGAAGCGCCAGATCGGCTCGGGCATAGCGAACCCGGCCTCGCGGCGGTCCTGCGACAGCGGCATGATGTCCTCGGCCTGGGCAAGCACGGCCTTCAGCCCCGCGAGGTTCTGGTCGAACTCGGGCAGCTCGCCCGTCACCAGCTCGGGGGTGATGGCGGCGATGCCCATGCTGCCCGCCCAGTCGTTCATCGAGCCGGTGATGCGGTATTTATCCCAGAAGCGGCTATAGACATAATCTGCACCTTTGGCATACACCTGGGCCATCAGAATGGATGGCTGGTGCTCGCAGGTGGAGGGGAAGACCAGGCCCGCATTGCTGTGGATGAAGATCGCGCCCTGGGCGTCCAGCAGGAAGCTGCGCAGCACACGGTTCTCGACCTCGGAGTCGGGGTAGGGGCCGCCGGTCTCGGAGACCACGCCGTAGGCCCCCTCGACAGTGGTGCTCCAGTCGTCCTCGGCGCAGGAATTCATGAGCGTATTCATGTTGCGGTTCAGGTCCACCCAGCGGGCGTTGAACCGCGAGCCGAGCGCGAGGCCGTCGGGGTTGATCGAGGGGATGAGGTAGAGCCGCACCGATGCGGGGATCTCGTCGGGGTGGGCGCGGAAGTAGTCGATCAGCATGGTGGTGAGCACGTGGGTGTTGGCCTCTGGCCCGCCGTGGGTATCGCCCACCACCACCAGCTTGCGCGGGCCATCGCCAAAGCGGATGGCGGTGATCGGGCGGCCCTCGCCCGATGCGCCGATGGTTATCTCGTGCCCGGCGTCCTGCGCGCGCAGCGGGCTGGGGGCGGCGGTGGCCGCCAGCGCCGCCAGCAGCGCACACCCAGCGCCGAGCATGCGTTTGAAAAGTGTCATGTCGTGTTGTCCTGAGCATTGGTTCCGTGGCGATTATACCAGAACTGAATCTGACTATCGGGCTTTGGCGGGTGCGACCAGAATCTGATCGCTTTCTCCACTATTTGTATGGCAGATCTTCATAAGTGCTTCACAGTTTTTTTCTATGATACAGGCAAGCGAGAAATGAATATGAGCGGCAGCCGCCGCTTGCGGAATGCAGAACAATCATCACAAGGAGCACGACAATGGAGCGGGAACGGAAACTTGGCTGGATCGCGATCGCCATCGGCACGGTGGCGCTGCTGGTGGCGCTGAGCAGCCAGTTTAGCCTCTGGCGCATGCAGCATGGCATGATGGCGGGCCGTATGGGCGGCATGCACGCACAGTTCCAGCAGAATGATCAGGGCGGGCGCGGCTGGAAGAACCCGCAGGGCCAGGGCCAGCAGGCCCAGCCGGGCGGGCGCGGCTGGCAGCACCCGCAGGCCCCGGCCCAGCCGGATGAGTCGGGTCAGTTCCAGGCGCAGCAGTATGGGCCGCGCGGCGGCGGGTTCTTTGGCCGTGGGCCATTTGGTGGGTTTGGCCTGTTCAAGCTGGGCATGCTGGCCGCCCTGTTCAAGCTCGGCCTGCTGGCGCTGGCGATCTTCCTGGTGGTGAAGTGGCTGAACAAGCGCCGCCAGCCCGCCGCCGCTCCGGTGGCCCCAGCCGCGCCCGCCGCCGCCGCGCCGCCGAGCGAGGAGCCGCCCTACACCAACGAGACGCGCAACCTCTAGCGCCAGGCGCGTGCTATGATGGATGCAGGAGCGATGGCCAGGGAGCGCTGCTCTCTGGCCATTGTGGGTGATTGTAGAGAGGAAGATGTGCCGTGGCAACACGAACGCTGCTGGTGGTGGATGACGAGCCTGCGATCGCCGCGATCGCCCGCGACTACCTGGCGCAGGCCGGGTTTCGCGTGCTGGTGGCGGGCGACGGCGCTGCGGCGCTGCGCCTGGCCCGCAGCGAGTCGCCCGCGCTGATGGTGCTAGACCTGATGCTGCCGGAGATCGACGGGCTAGATGTCATCCGCGCGCTGCGGGCCGACCCGGCCACCCGCTCGCTGCCGGTGATCATGCTGACCGCGCGGGTGGGCGAGGCCGACCGCGTGGCCGGGCTGGAGCTGGGGGCCGACGACTACATCGTGAAGCCGTTCAGCCCGCGCGAGCTGGTGGCGCGGGTGCGCGCGGTGCTGCGCCGCACCGCAGGCGAGGAGCAGGCCAGCGGCGCGCTGACGGCGGGCGATCTGGTGATCGACTTCCCGCGACGCAGCGTGCGGCGGGGCGGTGCTGCCATCGACCTGACGGCCACCGAGTTCGATGTGCTAGCCATCCTCGCTCGTGAGGCAGGCCGCCCGTTCACCCGCACCCGGCTGATTGAGCTGGTCTATGACACGGCCTACGCTGGCTTCGACCGCACGATCGACGCCCATATCAAGAATCTGCGCCGCAAGATCGAGCCAGACCCACGGGTGCCGACCTACATCCTCACCGTCTACGGGATCGGCTACAAATTTACCGAGGATGTCGCCGCCTCACCAGTGGCGGAGTGAGGAGCCCTATGCGCCCACCGATTTTCTGGACCCTGCTGGCCTCGTTCGCGCTGGTGATCCTGATCGGCATCTGCGGCATGGTCGGCTTTGTCACGCTGGCGGCCAGCGGCGTGTGGCAGCCCGCCGCCGTGCGCGAGCAGATCGGCAAGAACCAGCGGATGTACGGCGAGGTGCTGGGTGATTTCTACGTGGCGAACGGCAAATCGTGGGATGGCATCGAGGGGCGGATCGATCAGTTTCTGGTGGTGAAACATGGCGACTACGTGATCGTGGACACCAGCGGCAATGTTGTGGCGGGCGACTCAAGCATTGTGCCGGTGGTGAGCGGGCGTCGCCCGGGCCGCAATATTGCCATCCTGGCGCAGGGCAAGCAGATCGGCACGCTGGCCTTCCGCATGGGCAAAGACCAGAGCGAGCTGCTGCAGCCGCAGACCACCTTCCGCGCCGTGGCCCGCAGCTTTGTGCTGGCCGCGCTGCTGCTGCTGGGCTTCCTGCTGCTGCTGGCGGTGCTGCTCTCGCGCTGGCTGGCCCGCCCGGTGCGCGGCGTCACCAGCGCGGCGCTGCTGGTGGCCGGGGGCCAGCTGGACACCCAGGTGGCCGGGGCGCGGGTGCGCGAGCTGGATGATCTGGCCAGCGCCTTCAACACCATGGCCCGCTCGCTGAGCGACGCCGACCGCCAGCGCCGCCAGCTGACCGCCGACGTGGCCCACGAGCTGCGCACGCCGCTGTCGATCATCAAGGGGCGGCTGGAGGGCGTGCAGGATGGCATCTACCAGGCCACGCCCGAGCAGATCGGCCAGCTGCTGGATGAGACGGCGCTGCTGGAGCGGCTGATCGAGGATCTGCGCGTGCTGGCCTTGGCCGAGGCGGGCCAACTGCCGCTCTACCGCGAGCCGATGGACCCCACAGATCTGCTGGCGGCGGCGCGCGCCTCGTTCGCCGCGCAGGCCGCCGAGCGGCAGATCGCGCTCTCCTATGAGGCGGCGGACGACCTGCCGCTGATCGACATCGACCCCCAGCGCATGCAGCAGGTGCTGGGCAACCTGCTGGCCAATGCGCTGCGCCACACCCCGGCTGGCGGCAGCGTGGGGCTGCGCGCCGAGCTGCGCGGCGGGGGCAAGGGCCAGCCGCCCAGCGTGGCGATCAGCGTGCGCGACACCGGCGCGGGCATCGCCCCCGACGACCTGGCGCATATCTTCGAGCGCTTCTGGCGGGCCGACCAGGCGCGCACGCGCGGCACGGGCGGCACCGGCCTGGGGCTGGCGATCGCCCGCCAGATCGTGGTGGCCCACGGCGGCGACATCAGCGCCGAGAGCGAGCGCGGCGCGGGCACATGCCTCACCATCACGCTGCCCGCCCTGGCCGACTAGAGCGCCAGCGACATCTCGAATTGGCTGTCGGTCTCCACAAAGCCGCGCCGCAGGTAGGCGCTGATCAGCGGGCTTTCGGCTGGCTCGTTCACGCTGCCGATGTGGGGGTAGCGGCTCTGCAGCGCCTCTAGCAGCGGCAGCGCGTCCTCAGGGGTGAGCGCGGCCAGGTCAAGGATGCGGGCCTCGTTCCCGTGGTAGCGGTAGATAAGGTAGGCGGTGGGGTGCTGGGGGTGTCCCAGCACCAGCCCACTGGTGCCGGTGCGCACCAGCAGGCTGGCCAGATCGCGCTGCCACGCCGAGGCCACCGTGTGCAGCCGCGCGAAGTGGGGCAGCAGCGCGGCGGGGGGCAGCTCGGTCACGCCGTTGGCGGGCAGGCTGGCATAGAGCAGCGGTACCGCGGGCCAGTCGGCTGGGTCTTCGCCCGCCCTGCGCTCGGCCCACTCGAAGATCTGCAGCCGCCGCGCGATCTGTAGCCCCGCGCTCTGGTAGGTGCGGATGGCGCGCTCGTTGCGGGTCAGCACCTCCAGCCCGAACTGCCTGGCCCCGCACACCCGCGCCTGATCGATCAGGGCGCTCACCACGCGCTGCGCCAGCCCCTGCCCGCGATACTCGGGGAAGACCCCCAGCCCGCCGCACCAGGCACGCTCGCCGCGCAGCCCCAGCACGCCCATGGCGCATGGCGTGTAGTCATCTAGCAGCACCTGCGAGCGGTGGAAGTCGATCTGCTCGGTGCGGGCGCGCTCGGCCAGCAGGGGCGCGGTGGTGATGCCGGGGTAGTAGTAGCCCTCGAAGGCGCGGGTGAAGATCTCGGCGAAGTCCTCAAGCGAGTAGCTGGCGGCGGAGACGAAGCTGAAACTGGCGGCCATGGGCGGTGCTCTCAATCGCTAGGCGGGCACGGCAGGCGGGCCATACCCCAGAGTACCAGCGCATTGTAGCATTCCCCTGCGGCGCTATGGTATACTCCCCTTGCCCGATCCGGCCCTGCGCCGCATCCTACCGACCTTTTCTGCCGCCCAGGAGGAACCCCACGTGCGAAAACTCTGGCTCTTGCTGCTGGCCCTGATGTTTGCTCTCTCCAGCGCCGCGCCCGCCGCCGCCGCGCCCGCGCCCGCCGACACCGCCTCGGATGGCGAGCCGGTGCGGATCGTGATCGACCAGATCGACATGGACCGCTCCATCCTCTCGGTGGGGCTGGATGCCAAGCGCGTGCCGGTCGTGCCCAAGCACGATGTGGGCTGGTACAACCTGAGCGCCAAGCCGGGCGCGGGCGAGAACATCGTGCTGTGGGGCCACGTGCTGCGCTTCCGCGACGCGCCGAAGCTGAGCGCGCCGTTCGCCCGCGTGAAGGAGCTGAAGAAAGGCGCGGAGATCGTGCTCTACACCAAGGATGGCACGAAGCACCGCTATGTGGTGGCCAAGCAGCTGCTGGTGAAGCCGAGCGAGGTGAAGTACATCCTGCCGATGGGCCAGGAGCGGCTGACCCTGGTCTCGTGCGCGGGCAGCAAGGTGGTGGTGAGCGGCAGCGTGACAAATATGACCCATCGTATGATCACTATCGCCCTGCCAGCGGACTAGCCTCACCCAGGCCGCCCATCCCCCCCGACAGGCGCACCCAGGTGGTGCGCCTGCGGTGTGCGCTAGGCGTGGCCGCCCAGCTCGCCGCGCTGCCAGCGGATGTTGCCGCGCAGCAGCAGGTTGGAAGAGCGCAGCTTGAAGGCCAGATCCTGCGCGAGGTTGCGCATCACCAGGTAGCCGATGCGCGGCGACGACTCGCACAGGCGGCTGAAATCCTGGTCGCCCAGCACGATCAGCGTGGTCGGCTCCGACGCGGTGATGGTGGCCGAGCGGTGGGCGTTGTTCAGCAGCACCAGCTCGCCGAAGCACTGCCCGGCGTAGAGCATGTTGATGGTGGAGGGCGAGACGCTGCCGTCGGCGCGCCGCGTGGTGATCTGCACGCGCACGCTGCCCTCGTGGATGATGTAGAACTCGTGCCCCTCGTCGCCCTCGTGGAAGATCGTGGTGTCGGTATGCGCCTTGACCGCCTTGCAGACCCCGGCGATCTGGATCAGCTCTTGGTCATCCAGCCCGCCGAAGATCTCGGCGCGGCGCAGATGCTCGATAACCCGGGTATTCGTCATCGTGTTTCCTCCACGGCGATTCTTTGCCGAATGAGCAGCTTGAGACTATAGCATAGCAGATCTGCTTTTCGGGTACAATGGCGGCATCGAAATCAGCCATATTCATGGGCCAAAGGTTGTGAACGGAACAATTGACGCTGTGCGGGGGATGCGCGACATCCTGCCCGCCGAGTATGCTGCCCAGGCCGCTGTCGCCGCAAAGCTTGAGCTGGCGCTGTCGCGCGCTGGCTACCAGCCGGTCGATCTGCCCATCCTTGAGCAGCGCGACCTCTACCTGCGCAAGCTCGGCGAGGAGCTGGTGGGCAAGGTCTACGAGTTTAGCTTCCACGGCCGCGAGCTGGCGCTGCGCCCCGAGTGGACGGCCTCGGTGCTGCGCTCCTACGTGGCGCGCATGCAGGATCAGCCGCTGCCGCTGCGCCTGCGCTACGCCGGGCCGGTGTTCCGCAACGAGCGCCCCCAGCGCGCCACCTACCGCCAGTTCACCCAGGTGGGCGTGGAGATGGTGGGCGGCCCCGCGCCGCGCGCCGATGCCGAGTGCATCACGCTGGCCTGCGCCGGGCTGGATGCCCTCGGCATCGTCGGCTACACCGTGCGCGTGGGCCATATCGGCCTGGTGCGCAGCGTGCTGGCCAGCCTGGGCCTGGCCGAGCGCACCCAGGGCATGCTGGCCTGGAGCCTGGAGCGCATGCGCGCGCGCGGCGTGGATACGGTGCGCGGCCAGTTCGAGCAGGAGAGTGCCAGCGGCGAGGACATCCCCTTCGACGCGGCCCTGCTGGAGGGCCTGAGCGACGATCAGGCCGAGGCGCTGCTGCTGCACGCCCTGGGCGCGATCGGCGTGAAGCTGCAGTTTGGCACGCGCCCGCCCGAGGAGATCGTGCGGCGGCTGGTGCGCAAGCTGCGCCGCGAGGATCAGCGCGCCGCCGTGGACCGCGCGCTCGACCTGCTGGGCCGCATGGCCCACATCTACGGCCCGCCGTCCGAGGCCATCCCCCAGCTGGCCGCGCTGCTGGAAGAGTACCGCCTGCCCGCCGACGGCCTGGCCGACCTGCGCGCCATCCTCGATCTAGTGATCGCATCGGGTGTGCCCGAGGAGCGGATCGTGGCCGACTTTGGCCTGGGGCGCGGCCTGCACTACTACACCGGTGCGATCTTCGAGATCTACGCCGACGATGTGCAGCTGTGCGGCGGCGGGCGCTACGACGATCTGGTGGCCGCCCTGGGCGGGCGGCAGCCCACCCCCGCCGTGGGTTTCGCCTATGGCCTAGAGCGCGTGGCCCTAGCTGCCCAGCAGGCCCAGCCGCAGCCGCTGCCGAGCGAGGTGGTGGTGGTGCCCGCCGAGGATGCCAGCTTCCCCTATGCCCAGCGCGTGGCCGCAGCCCTGCGCCAGCGCGGCTATGTGGCCACGGTGGATGTGCGCGGTCGCAACGCGGCCACCAACGCCCGCGATGCGGCGCGGCGCGGCGCGCTGGCGCTGGCGATCGTCGGGCCGGAGCACGAGGCGAGCGGCACCCTGGTATGGCGCAGCCTCGCCGACCGCAGCGAGCAGGTGCTGGCGCTCGAAGCGCTGCCGCCAGTCGCCTAGTTCCCTCTCAATAAAGGCGGACCGATGACACGAGGAAATCGACCTGCCCCCGATGATGCGGCGTGGGGATACTACGCCGCGCTGCACCCCAATGCCCTTGAGCGCATTCTGGATGAGTCGCCGGTGGCCTACCTGCCCTGGGGCGCGCTCGACTGGCACGGGCCGCACCTGCCCTTCGGCGTCGCTGGCTTCACCGCCGAGGCCATCTGCGAGCGCGTGGCGCGCCGCGCCGGCGGGGTGATCCTGCCCACCACATGGTGGCCGATCACCGCCGTGCCCCACCACTTCTCGATCTCGCTGCCCAGCCACGTGGTGCTGGCGCTCTGGGATGCGCTGTTCGCCGAGCTGATGCGGCTGGGCGTGCAGCTGGCGGTGGTGGCCACCGGCCACTATGCCCACGCCCACGACCTGCTGCTGATGGATGCCGCCGAGACCGCGATGGAGCGCTACGGCATCATGGTGCTGGCCATCCCGCCCATGGCGCTGGTGGATGACCAGATGCTCGACCACGCCGCCCACTGGGAGGTGGCCCAGATGCTGGCCATCCGCCCGCGCCTGGTGGATGTGGCCGCGCTGGGCGAGGGGCCGCTGCCCCCGGCCATCACCGGCGTGTTGGGCAACGACCCGCGCGCTGCCACCCCCTCGCAGGGCGAGTCGGCGCTGGTGCTGGCCACCGAGAGCCTGGTGGGCGCGGTGCGCGCCCTGCTCGAAAACCACAGCCACGCCAGCATCCGCGAGCTGTACGCCCGCCGCCGCCGCGTCTACCAGCGCTACGTCGAGACCTACTTCCGCGGCTCGTGGGAGGAGGCGGCCCAGGCCTGGTGGGCCGATCGCACAAGGCCGAGTGCCG
This sequence comes from Chloroflexia bacterium SDU3-3, assembly GCA_009268125.1. Lineage (NCBI taxonomy): Bacteria > Bacillati > Chloroflexota > Chloroflexia > Chloroflexia bacterium SDU3-3. The sequence goes on from WBOU01000019.1 coordinate 73,990, forward strand.
AGTAACCACTCAATGAATACGGTGAATGCGATATGAATCTACGATTTGCCCTCCCTTCCAAAGGCCCCATGTACGATGGCTCGGCGGCCTTTCTTGAAAGCTGCAATCTCAAGGTCTCGCGCCCCAACCCGCGCCGCTACACGGCGGGCATCCGCACGCTGCCCCAGGCCGATGTGCTGCTGCACCGCCCCGCCGACATCGTGGAGAAGGTGGCCGATGGCGAGATCGACCTGGGCATCACCGGCCTGGATCTGGTCGAGGAGCAGCGCGGCGACCGCGACGACCTGCTGGTGATCTACGACGACCTAGGCTTTGGCCGCGCCGAGCTGGTGATCGCCGTGCCCGACTCGTGGATCGACGTGAGCAGCTGGCGCGATCTGGCCGATCTCTCGGTGGAGCTGCAGGGCCAGGGTCGCCCGCTGCGGATCGCCACCAAGTACCCCAACCAGGTGCGCGCCTTCTGCTACGCCCACGGTATCAACTTCTTCCGCCTGATCGACTCGCAGGGCGCGACCGAGGCCGCCCCCGGCCTGGGCTACGCCGACATCATCGCCGACATCACCGAGACCGGCACCACCCTGCGCGACAACCAGCTAAAAATCGTGGGCGGCCAGCTGCTGCGCTCGCAGGCCTGCCTGGTGGCCAACCGCGCCACCCTGCGCGCCGACGCCCAGAAGCTGGCGGCGGTGCGCACTGTGCTGGAGCTGGTGGAGGCCCGCCAGCGCGGGCGGCAGTTCGTGCAGGTGGTGGCCAACGTGCCCGGCGCATCCGCCGAGGAGGTGGGCCGCAAGGTCGCGCAGAAGCGCGATCTGGCTGGCATGCAGGGGCCGACCGTGGCCCCGGTGTGGACGCCCGACGGCGCGTCGTTCGAGTGGCACACCGTCACCATCGTGGTGCGCCAGGAGCAGGTGCTCTCGGCCATCGAGCACCTGCGCACGCTCGGCGGCGATGGCATCACCGTGACGACGGCCCAGTATGTGTTTACGGCCCACAGCGATGAGTACCAGCGCCTGCTGCGTGCGCTCGATCTGGCCTAGCCTTGGGGAGAAACAAGCGATGACCCTGCCGATTTTTGATGATGTGGCCGAGGCCCAGCGCACCGTGCTGCGCCGCGTGTCGCTGGATGAGGTGGTGGTGCCGCCATCCATGCTGGATGCCAATGAGCGCCTGTTTGGCGAGCGCATCTCGCCCGATGAGGCGGTGCGGCGGATCGTGGCCGATGTGCGCGGGCGCGGCGATGCGGCCATCCGCGAGTGGAGCGCCAAGCTGGATGGCTTCGGCGGCGGCGCGCTGGAGGTGCCCCGCGCCGAGATCGAGGCGGCGGCGGCCCGGCTCGACCCCGATCTGCTAGATGCGCTGCGGCTGTCTGCCGAGCAGATCGAGCGCTTCCACAAGCGCCAGGCCCGCAACTCGTGGGTCGATTTCTCCGCCGAGGGTGCGCTGGGCCAGATCGTGGTGCCGCTGCAGCGCGTGGGCCTCTACGCCCCCGGCGGCAGCGCGCCCCTGCCATCCTCGCTGCTGATGGCGGCCATCCCTGCCCGCGTGGCCGGGGTGGATGAGATCGTGGTCTGCTCGCCGCCCCAGCGCGCCACCGGCACCGTGGCCGATATCGTGCTGGCCGCCGCGTTGGTGGCCGGAGTCGATCGGGTGTTTGCTATCGGCGGGGCGCAGGCCATCGCGGCCATGGCCTACGGCAGCGAGAGCGTGCCCCAGGTCGATAAGATCGCTGGCCCCGGCAACCTGTTTGTGGTGCTGGCCAAGCGCCAGGTCTACGGCGTGGTCGGCATCGAGGCCCTGCCCGGCCCGACCGAGACCATGGTGATCGCGGATGCGAATGCCGACCCGCGCCTGGCCGCCGCCGACCTGCTGGCCCAGGCCGAGCACGACCTGGTGGCCTCGGCCATCCTGCTCACGCCCAGCCGCGCCCTGGCCGAGGCGGTGCAGGCCGAGGTGTCCCGCCAGCTGGAGCAGCTCTCGCGCGCCGAGATCGCCGCCCAGTCCATCGCGGCGCGCGGCGGGGCGGTGGTCGTGCCCGACCTAGATGCGGCCTTCGCGCTGGCCAACGCCTACGCGCCCGAGCACCTCTGCCTGCTGGTGGATGAGCCGTGGCAGCACGTGGGCAAGGTGCGCAACGCCGGGGGCATCTTCCTGGGCGAGCGCTCGTTCGAGGTGCTGGGCGACTATGTGGCTGGCCCCTCGCACATCATGCCCACTGGCGGCACAGCCCGCTACGCCTCGCCGGTGAACGTGGACGACTTCCGCAAGGTCATCTCGCTAGTGGGCCTGAACGAGGCCGCGCTGGCTCGCATCGGCCCCGCCGCCGCCCGCCTAGCCCGCGCCGAGGGCCTGACCGCCCACGAGTCGGCGGTGCGCCAGCGCCTGGGCGAGTAGCACTATGGGGCGCTGGGGGTAAAGCCCAGCGCCCCGCTGCTGCCAGCCCTTCGCGCCATTCAGCCACCGCTTCGCGGCCTTGAGTCACCGCTTCGCGGCCTTGAGTCACCACTTCGCGCCATTCAGCCACCGCTTCGTGGCCTTGAGTCACCGCTTCGTGGCCTTGAGTCACCGCTTCGCGCCATTCAGCCACCGCTTCGCGCCATTCGGCCACCACTTCGCGCCATTCGGCCACCACTTCACGCCATTCAGCCACCACTTCACGCCATTCAGCCACCGCTTCGCGGCGTTGAGTCACCGCTTCGCGGCGTTGAGTCACCGCTTCGCGCCATTCTGCCTTTCTTCACGCCATTCTGCCTGATCTAGGATAGGGGCCGAAATTGGATAGAGCATCAATGCCCAGATTGTAGGGCTTTCGATGCCTGCGGCGGGCGCGCGATGCAATTATTGACGATGGGGCGGGTCTTGTGCCCGCCCCATCGTCTTGGCAGGGCATTGTGGGAATGAGGCTGGAGTCGATGTCGGCAATGGTGATCATCACCAGCAGCCCCATCCCACCTGGCCCATGCGGCGAAGGTGCCGCGCATGCCAGCTGGCCATATGCACGAACACGAGCTGCCAGGAAAATGGCATTGGAACGCTACAAATTGGGGTTCCAAGGGGCGATGCCCCTGGCGGGGTTCCAAGGGCGCGGAGCCCTTGGTGCCGCCCGCACAGGGCCTGCACCACCATCCAAACACACCCACTATCGACGAAGGCGCACCCTAGCTCAATCAACCGCAACGCGCCGTTTCGTCAACAACGCCTCAGAAAACCATAAAAAGTGACACCATGTAAGGGCGATGCCCCCTGGTGGGGTTCCTAGGGGCTAGCTCCTAGGCGCTGCCTGCGTAGGGCATCCACTCACTTGACGAAGGCGCACCATGGTCGGCCCGACGTGCAAGCGAAGCCCACACGCCCGTCATCTTACGACACAGTATATCTTTCTTGCCGAAATATATTTTTATCAAAAAATACATGCTTTTGTTTGAAAATGAGAGTATATGTGTAGATAGGATAACGTAAACTTAGATAGATTATATTATAACGAAAAATTCGCACGATTATCGCCCGCGCATACTGCTCGCTGCAACACTTGCCCCGCCCGCATCGTCTTGATTTGGTATAATGGGATCAATACTGAACCTTCTAAGCTGCGTGAGGAGGCGGCGCACACGCTATGTCTTCCTATTTTGTAACATTTATCCAGCTCCTGCTTGAGGTGCTCTCGCTAGCGATCTTTGGCCGGATGCTGCTCTCGTGGGTTGACCCGATGGGCAACATGAAAATATCGCAGATCCTGCGCGAGATCACCGAGCCGATCCTGGCTCCCATCCGCAGTATCCTGCCGCCGGTGTCTATGTTCGACTTCTCGCCCATGATCGCCATGATGCTGCTGGTGGCGATCTCGCAGCTGGTGGTGGCCTTCGCCCGCTAGCGCAGGCGCGGCCCGATCTGCCTGTGGCGTACGGCCCGCGTGGCCGCGCCGCAGGCAGATCTTTTTGGGGTATACTCTTGGGCGAACTGGGCGGGGCTATCAAGCCCCGCCCACCCGCCAACCCAAGAGCGAAAAGGCTTCTCCCCATGGCACAGCACGAAGGCACCGCGCCCCCCGCGCGGCGCGACCCGGTGATACGCTCCAGCTGGTTTGTTCTGCTTGTGGTCTTCTTGGCCGGCATCGGCACCCTGGGGGTGGAGATGGTGGCCTCGCGGCTGCTCGCGCCCTACTTCGGCACCTCGCAGCCGATCTGGGCCGTGGTCATCGGCATGACCCTGGTCTACCTGGCGCTGGGCTACCGCCTGGGCGGCGCGCTGGCCGACCGCCGCCCCGACGAGCAGGTGCTCTACCAGATCATCTGCTGGGCGGGTTTCGCCACCGGCTTCATCCCCATCCTCTCCTACCCCATCCTGCACATCTCGCAGCAGGCGCTGGAGGCGCTGGCGGTGGGCAGCTTCTTGGGCGCGCTGGTGGGCGTGCTGCTGCTGTTCGCCATCCCCGTCACGCTCATGGCTATGGTCAGCCCGTTCGCGGTGCGCGTGCAGCTCAAGCGTGTGCAGCAGGGCATCGAGGGCGCGGGCAAGACAGCTGGCTCGCTCTCGTCGCTCTCCACGCTCGGCTCGATCCTGGGCAACTTCCTCACCGTGCTGGTGCTGATTCCTAGCGTGGGCACGGCGCGCACCACCTATCTGTTTGCGGTGTTCCTGATCATCATCGGCATTATCGGCCTGCGCGACTGGCGCTACCTGGGCATGCTGGTGGTGGTGGCGCTGCTGGCGGGCTACACCACCGCCGCCCATGGCGTGATCAAGACCGCCGACTGCGAGCGCTGCACCCTGGCCCACGAGGAGGAGTCGCAGTACAACTACATCCAGATTATCACCCGCCAGCGCCACACCGTCACCGGCCAGCCCACCGAGTCGGTCAACCTGGTGCTGAACGAGGGCCAGGCGGTCCACTCGATCTACAACCTGCGCTACGAGCAGAGCGGCGACCCGCTGGATCTGCTCACCGGCGGTGGGCCGTGGGACTATTTCACTGTCGCGCCCTATTTCTACCCCGACCGCGCGCCATCCTCGGTGGGCAGCATGCTGATGCTCGGCTCGGCCAGCGGCTCGATCCCCAAGCAGTTTCTGGCCATCTACGGCGATAGCGCCAAGGTCGATGCGGTGGAGATCGACCCGCGGATCGTGGCCAATGGCCGGGCCTACTTCGGGATGGATGACGGCAGCGCCAAGCACCCCAACTACCGCGTGCACACCGAGGACGCCCGCTACTGGCTGGAGACCCAGGCGGGCAGCTACGACATCATCGGCATGGATGCCTACCACCAGCCCTACATCCCCTTCCACCTCACCACCGTCGAGTTCTTCCGCAGCGTGCGGGCGCACCTGAGCGCGCAGGGCGTGGCCGTGGTGAACGCGGGCAAGTCGCCCACCGGCGACGATCGGCTGGGCAACGCCCTGGCCACCACCATGCTGCAGGTTTTCCCGCAGGTGTTCGTGCTCGACACCTACGATGGCGGCAACCAGATCCTGGTGGGCGTGAACAGCCCGGTGGGCGACGGCGTGGCCAACTTCGCCAAGAGCAGGGTCACGGTGGGCATCCCCGCGCTGCAGGCCGTGATCGGCTGGGCGATAGACGGCCCCGGCGACCCCAAGCGGCTGTTCGCGCCACCCCACGAGTTTCTGCCCGCCGACGCGCGCTTCGCCGCCTTCACCGACGACAAAGCGCCGGTTGAAAACTTGATCGACGCGCTGATCTTCGATGTGGCCCTAGATGACCAGCAGCAGCAGTAGCGGCCCCACGGCCTAGGTGTTTTCGATCGGCAAAACGTTTTACCACCAAGACTCCAAGCGGGCTGTTTTACTGCAAAGACACGAGGGCGCGAAGGGGGAAATTCTGAGAGGATGCAGCGCATGGCTCCCTATCGGGTAGGGACAGTGCAGCGTTGGGGTGAATAGAGACGATCTTCCGGCGTTGTCCGTTTGTCCCAGCCTATAGATTCCGTGGCGCACATAGACTCTGGCAGCAGCCCACGGCAGCACAAAGCGGCGGCCCCATGCCCAAGCATGAGGCCGCCGCTTTGGCTTCGCGCCGTGCTAGCCCGCCTCGTCCAGCGTGAGCTGCACGCCGATGCGGTTGAACATGCGCTGGGCGTAGGGCCAGCCCGCCTCCTCCACCAGCCAGCCATCGGGCACCTCGCTGCCCAGGCGGGCCAGGAAATCGCGGTAGGAGCCGGGCAGGGTGATTTTGGCCACGTGGTAGCCCTCGGCTGTGCGCCGCGCCACCAGCGGGATGGGCGCGGCTTGGGCGTAGCTGGCCAGCAGCGCCGAGTTCTCATCCAGCGGGCGGATGCCGATGGTTCCGCCGCGCTCCATGAAGCAGCGGAAGTACTCGGCGGCACCTCGGCCCTTGCGCCGCCGCAGGATCGTGCCCTCGCGCAGGGCCAGTGCAGCGCCGCCATCGCGCTGCACTGGCTCGATGGCGACCCACGCGCGGGCGGCGGGGTCGAACACACTGTAGCGCTCGCTGGCGCTGGCGGTGGGCCGCCAGCCCAGCTCGCCCAGGGCGGGCGCGGCGGGCAGCTGGGGCAGCCGCTCCATGCGCCCTTCGAGCGTGAGCACCACATAGGTGCGTAGGGCCAGCCGCGCCAGCAGGCCCTCGCGCCGCCAGCTGGTCAGCTCGAAGATCTTGCCGCGCCGCTCGCCCTCGCCGCGCAGCACGCTGTAGGCGTTGTCGTTGTGCACCAGAAAGTGGTTGGGAGTGATCTCCTCAAGGTCGTATGGGGTTTTGCGTGAAGGTGGCATGGCTGGCCGTGTGGCGCTACTCCCCCTCGTTGATCTCATCCACCACGGGGGTGTTGAGCTCGGCCTCTGGCTCGTGCGGGATGGATGTGAGCAGGTCGTGGCGCATCTGGGCCAGCTCCACCAGGTGGCCGCGCTCGTGGTTCACCACCCAGTTGCCCTGGTGCAGCAGGTCGATATCGCCGTACATCTCGTGGTGGCCGGTGCGGTGCCATGCGGCGCTGGTCAGGCCGCGCAGCAGGCTCAGCGTCTGCTTGCGGCTGGCGTGGTAGCGCTCCAAAATCTCGGCCAGCGGGTAGCTGCGGTAGAGCACGGCGGCGTCGAGCCGGGGCGGGTGGGCAGGCGGCAGCTCGGGCTGGTTGGTCTCCAATATTAGCCAGGCGCGCTCGCGGAACACCGCATCCATATCGGCCAGGTGGCCCACTAGCTCCTTGAACGAGATATCGCGCGGGGTGATCGGCGTCTCCAGCAGCGTTTCGTCGATGCCCTGGGCCAGCTTGCGGATGGCCTCCTCGCCGTGCTCAAGAAAGTGCATGATTCCGTGGGGGCCGAGCGTGCCCATCGACTCGATGGCGCGGAAGGCCTTGTGGGCCTCGGCCACGGTGCCGCACACCGGGCAGGTGGTGGCCACCTTGCTCTCCTGCAGGTTGCCGCAGCTGGTGCACACGAACAGGTCGCCGATCTCATCGGCGCGCAGGTCGCGGTTCTCGGCCAGGGCGTGCTTGGCGCGCTTGAGCAGATCGCGCGCGATGGGGCTGGTGGCGGTTACCGGGCCGGTGGCGATGGCCTCTGGCTCCAGGCCGCCGAGCGCGCACTCCACGTTGCGAGTGGTCACGCCCATCTCGCCGAGGTCGCGGAAGGCCACCTCGGCCCGCACCATCTTCACCGCGCCGAGCGCCTCCAGCAGCCTGGCGATATTGATCCTGCGCTCGCGTCGGGCCTGCAGCGCCCAGCTGCGGTAGGCCGCCATGCCAAGGCTTGCGCTGGTGAAGATGCGCTGCAGCTCCGCTGCGTCTGTTGTCATAACCGGTGAGCCTCCTGCTCGTAGAACGTATGCTATTATGATTTATCGTTTCCTATACTATACCGCGAACTCTTTTTCTTGCAACACAGCAGCCCGAGCGCTATTGCATCAATGAGGCCGCTATTAGTAGCTTTTTTTTCCTAGTAGATCGCATTTTGTATCTATTTTGAGCAACAAATGCTGTTTGGCCGCTGTATACTTGGTGCGATTAGCCGATTGATTGCAAGAGTATTAACAAAATACTACAGATATAAACTTTTGCAGCCATATCGTGTTCAAACTCCCCCGTCGGGAACAGCGCGCTTGCTGCCTCCCGCGCTGCCCGCCTGTCGCTGTGTTGCCCATTAGAAGGCAATGTGCTAGAATTGGCTGAGACCGATAATGCTTGCCCCTCATATCGGCCAGCACTGCAGAGGAGCGATGTATGTCCGATCAGTCCGCACGTAATCCGGCTATTATTCTTGTCGAGGATGAGCCAGACATCCTGATCATCCTGCACCGGCTCATGCGCGATCTCACCGGCGGCTACGATATCGTCACGGTGAATGGTGGCGCGGAGGCGCTTGCGCAGATCGCGCTGCGGCCCGTCCCTCTGCTGATCACCGACTACAATATGCCGGGTATGAATGGTCTGCAGCTCACCTCGGCGGTGAAAGAGGCCTCGCCCAGCACCCGCGTGGTGCTGATCACGGCCTACGCCACGCCCGAGCTTGAGAAGCGCGCCCGCGAGCACCGCGTCGACCACTATCTCCCCAAGCCTTTCCCGCTCGACCGGCTGGAGCAGATTGTCCGCGATGTGCTGCACTAGGTTGCGGCTAGCGTAGGCTAGGGCCGGGCGCACGCGCCCGGCCTTTTGCATGCTCTCAGCGGGCTCTCAGGCCGCTGTCATTGCGCGTCGCCACCCTGGTGGCTACTATACCCAGTGCATCACGATGCCGTATCATAGAGAACGGAGGATCATGATTGTGCTGGCATCCCTTCCTGGCCTGTTCCTGGTGATCATGCTCACCCTGACCCTGGTGCTGCTGCCCTATATCAGCGACGAGCGCAAGGCCGAGCCGCGCCGCGCGACCGAGGAGATCCACATCCGCCGCGGCGGCAAGGGCCAAAAGTAGCCATACCAGTGCCCACTATAGACACAGCCCAGGCATCGCGCCTGGGCTGTGTGTTTCTGCCTGGGCTGTGGGGCGCGGGCTACTGCTGCGCGCGCTCCTGCTTGATCTGGCTCAGGTAGCCCTGGATGGCCGTGAAGGCCAGGCGCGGGCTGTAGTCGCCGTTCAGGATGCCGAACGAGGCCTGCTCGTGAAGCGGGTCGTTCTGCTGCTGCCAGAGCACGGCGTAGTTCATGTTCCACAGGAAGGCCGCGCCGACCCACGGCTTGCCATCCTTGTCGACATACTTGTCGTTGATCAGCTTCATCGCGCCGATGATATAGTCGGACTGCTGCTGCTCGCTCACGAAGCTGCCGAACTCGTAGCCAGGTGTGCTGTTTTTGGTGGCCCAGCCGTACTCGGTGATCCAGATCTGGTGGTCGCCCACGCCCTCCTCTACCATGAAGCGGCGCACGTTCTCGACGTGGCGGAAGTAGAAGGTGGCATCGTTGGTCCAGCAGCTGCCCAGCTCGGCGGGGCAGCCCTCGACGGTGTATGGCTCGCTGGGGTACATGGTCTCGGGCGGGTTGGCCGAGCCGCCGGGGTGCACGCCCTGGGCATCGAAGTACTGCTTCACCAGGCCATCTTTGTAGCTGTACATGGTGCGGTACCACACCTCGTCCGACACGGCCTTGGTCGGGTCGTTCACGCCGGTGGATGAGGGCGGCGCGGCGATCACGAAGGCGGCGGGGCTGACGGCCTTGATGCGCTTGTAGCACTCGACCAGCAGCTCGACATATTTGCCCGCGTCATCGGGCACCACCGTGCCGCCGTTCTCCTGCTGGAGGTTCGGCTCGTTCCAGATCTCGTAGGCTGCGATCTGGTCGCCGTAGCGCTTGGCCATGGCCTCCACAAAGTTGCCCATGGTTTTCGGGTCGCTGGGCATGCCGCCGCTGGCCTCGTAGAAGGCGGGCGAGCGCACGATGCTGACCAGCAGCTTCTGGCCCTTCTTGGCCACGTCGGGGACAATCTGGTCGAGCTCGCCCCAGGCGTAGTTGCCTGCGGTCGGCCCCTCGATGTCGCGCCAGACCACCTGCTGGCGCACCCAGGTGAAGCCAGCGATGCCATCCAGAGTCAGCACGCGCTCGCGGTCGGTGTAGTAGAGATGGTTGACCACGCCGAACTGCGCGTGCTTGAACCGCATGGGGAAGCCCGACTCCAGCTCGCCGCTGGCCGGGGCCTCGGCGGTGGGGGCGGTTTCGGCGGTGGGCACCACCTCGGCGGTGGGGGCGGCGTCGGCGGTGGGCGCTACCTGCGCGGTGGGGGCCGTGGCCACCGTGGGCAGGATGGTGGTGGCGGTGGGCTGGCCCTGGCCGCCGCACGCGGTGAAGAGCGGGATGGTGAGCGCAAGGAGAGCGATGCTGCTCGTCTTTTGGAGGCCCGTCAGAGACATAGGATGCTCCTTTGGCAAGAAAGATGACGATCGGGCGCACTGGCCACGCTGCCAGGGCGCGCTGCCGCCGCTGGCGGGCGGCCTATACGTGCATTGTATGCGGTGCGATCGTTCTTTGAAAGAGGGAAGCTGGCATGCGCAAGGGGCAGCCTAGGACTGCCCCCTGCTATCGTTCTGGCCCTGTGGTCTACTTCTGCATGTCGCGGATGGCGTAGTAGGATGGGCGGGGCGTCCAGTCGCCATTCAGCACGCCGAACGAGGCCTGCTCGTGGTACTCGTTGCCCTCGGCCCGCCAGTTCGGTGCGAAGTTGAGCTGCCACAGGAACATGCCCTGCAGCCACGGCTGGTAGCTGGTGCGGCCCATCTCGAAGGCGCGCACGATCCACTTGGCCTGAGTCTCCTGCGAGATCTGGTTGCCGTACTCGTAGCCGGGCGTGTTGTTCTTGGTGGCCCAGCCGAACTCGGTGATCCACACCGGCTTCGCGCCCAGGCCTGCGGACACCTGGATAGATCGCACATCCTCGATGCGGCGGAAGTAGAACTCGCGGCTGGTCACGAAGTTCGGGCCGGGGCCGGGGTTGTCCGGCCAGAGCGTGTCGGGCGGGTTAGAAGCGCCGCCGGGGTGCGCGCCGATCACATCCACATGGGTCTCGAAGCGCGGGTCGTTGAACATCTGGCGGTAGAACGTCAGGTCGCTGATCGCGATGTCCGAGCGGTTGGTCTCGGTGGCCGAGGGGCCGCCGGAGACCACCAGCGCGTCGGGATCGGCGGCCTTGATCTTCTCGGAGGCCTGCACCAGCATGTCCATGTAGTTGGTGGCGCTGGCCACGCGCCCGCCGTTCTCCCAGGCCAGGTTCTGCTCGTTCCAGATCTCGTAGGCCTGCACGCGGCCCTTGTAGCGCTCGGCCATCTTGCCCATGAAGTTGGCGAACTCGCCGTAGTTGGCGCGGCTGGGCATGCCGTTCTGGCCGTTGCCGGTGGCCCAGGTGGGGGCCTTCACCACGCTGAACAGCAGCTTGACGCCGGCGTTGCTGGCGTCGGCCACGATCTGGTCAAGCTCGCCCCAGCAGATCGAGTAGCAGCCGGTGCCGGGCGCGCTCTGCAGATCCTGCCAGCGGATCTGCTGGCGCAGCCAGCCGACCCCTGCCTCTTTGGTCAGCTGCAGCGCCAGGCCGCGGTTCTGCCAGCTGCTGCCCTGCCCATAGAGAATGGCGTTGAAGCCGTAGATCATGCCGCTGCTGCTCGGCTGGGTCACCACCTGCTGCGCGGGCTTGAAGGCGTCTTCGCTGGCGTGGTGGGCGTCGCGGTACTCGTTGCCCAGCAGGCCCAGCAGCACGCGGTACTTGGCATCCGGCTCGTCGGGGTGCCACTCCATGCGCTGGCGCTCGAAGTACTGCACCCAGTAGGTCTCGCCGGTGGCGGCGTTCTTCTCCTGGAACTGCTCGGACTTGGGCCGACCGAACACCGCCAAGCCGCCGTTCTTCTCCCAGAAGCTGCGGAAGGGTGCTGGCTCGTTGCGCAGCGTGTGGCCGGTGGCGTCATCCCAGGTGCCGTCGTTGGTGTTGCCCACCGCTACGAAGGGGGCCTCGCCCTCGCGGCCCTCGACCAGCTTGTTGCCCATCAGGCGGCCCAGGATGTAGTAGTTGGTGCCATAGTTCTCGGGGTGCTCTTCCAGCACGCCGCGCTCGAAGTACTGGACGCGGTAGTAGTTGCCTGGCTCGGTGAAGCTCTCCTCGATGAATGGCTCGCTGATAGGGTAGCCCAGCACAAACAGCGCGTTCGGCGTGTTCTTCCACGTCACGTAGAACGAGTTCATCGCGTTGTGCTGCGTTTCGCTGAAGTAGTGGGAGGTGAAGGGCGCTTTCGTATCGGGGACATCTCCTGGCGTGCGAGCGGCTGCGCTGCTGGTCGCAGGCGACACAGCCATGCTCGCAAGCAAGATGCTCAGCATCACTGCTGGGAAGACACGTCGGACCATCGAATTCTCCTATGTTCTAGTTAGCTGCTGGTGCTGTAGATCTCAACGTTGCCACCCTTGCTGTTTGCTGCACCCGAGGATGATACCGCGATGAGAGTTGGCTGAACCAGCGTCGAGCAACTGGCCGATAGAGCGCGTTTCGGCTTATTCTTGGGCGATGGCCAGGACCACGGCCTCCGCCGGGGTGGCGGCGGCGGTGATATGGCCCACGCCCAGTTCCCAGGTGTGCAGCCCCACCACGCGGCTGCCCAGCTTGCGGGCCAGCGCGATCTCCGAGAGCGTGCCGTACTCGCCGCCGATAGCGATCACGCTAGCGGCGGCCTGCACGATCAGGGCGTTGCGGGCCTCGCCCATGTTGGTGGCCAGCGCGATCTGCACGAAGCGGTTGGCGGCGCTGGGGTCTGCCCCCGGCAGCACGCCGATCGTCACCCCGCCTGCGGCACGCGCGCCGCGGCAGGCTGCCTCCATCACGCCGCCCAGGCCGCCGCAGATCAGGGCAACCCCCGCCTGGGCCAGAGCTATGCCGACGCTCTCTGCTTCGGCGGCAAGCTCGGGGCCGCAGCTGCCTGCGCCACATACTGCAACGATCGGTTGTCGTAGTGTCGGTGGCGTCATAAAGTGAGGGTTGCGCGCAGCCGAAGCGAAGGCGTGTTGGTCGCGCTTGGTGCCGTTCTTGGGCAGGGATGATAGAACTTGCCTGCGACGAAATCGTGTCCAGTGGCGCGGTCATTATAGAGGTTCATACTAGGGGCGTCAAGTTTTATTGGGGCATGTGGCGGGCGCCGCCATGCGGCAGATCGCGCTATCATCAACTTTTAAAGAAGAAGCTACTGTTAAGAGAATATACCTGCCCTATAATACAAGGGTGATGATTGTTGCCATTTCACAACGGAGCATAACTATGCCGCAACCAAAAGGTCGCCCCAGCGTCAGCGGACGCCAGCTGCGCCAGAAGCAAAACGATCGCTCGACCATGGTGGTCGTTGGTATCATCTTGGGCGTGGTGGTGGTGCTGGCCGCAGGCATGTACGCCTGGTCGCTCACCCGCCCCTCGGCCCTGCACTTCGCCGATGTCACCCAGGGCGAGACCAACCACCTGAGCAGCCCCACCGACCCGTTGCCCACCCCCTACAACTCCAACCCGCCTACCTCGGGCTGGCACTGGGGCGGCGGCGTGGCCGACCCCGGCGTGAAGACCACGCCGATATCCGACACGATCACCGTGCACAACCTTGAGCACGGCTTTGTGATCTTTCACTACCGCTCCGATCTGGATAGCGCCACGGTGCAGAAGCTCCAGGATCTGACTCTCAGCCTGCAGCAGCAGAACCCCTGCATCATCACCGAGCCGCGCCCGGTGGATAACCTGGATGTGCCGATCGCCGCCACCTCGTGGACCTATATGCTCAAGCTCGATAGCTACGACGAGTCGGCGCTGCGCAGCTTCTTCGCCAGCCACGTGGGCCGCGACAACCCCGAGAAGATCTGCCCGGTGGGCATGTAGCCTCTGCAGGCGTTCCCTTTGGGTGTTCCCGCATCGGCCCGGTCTGGCAGTGCTTGCAGCGCTGCTCGGTCGGGCCGATGGTGTGTGGCATCAGCGGTGGTGGTAAATCGTAGAAACCCGCGTGCCAGACCATGCGCCGCGTATTATTGTCTGCAAACCAGGCTGAAAATAAGCACCGCCCAGCCCTACCTGCCTGGCCCATGCGGCGAAGGTGCTACTCGTGTATGGCCATATGCACGAATGATAGCGGCCAGGGAAGGGAACGGGAACGCCCAACATTGGGGGTTCGAAGGGGGCATTGCCCCCTCGCGGGGTTGCGAGGGGCAGGCCCCGAGCCGCCGCCCGCGCAGGGCACACACCAATCATAAAAGAGGAACCATCTGTATCGAAGCCGCAGCCGGTCGGGCCGACCGGGCAACGCTGCAAGCATTGCCTACGGTCGGCCCGACGCAGAAACAGCCCCAAGAGAGCGCCTGCATCTGTAGGGATGTAGCCCACATCGTGTTGAGCTGGCTGGGCGCTAGGCCCGCCCCAGCATTTGCTGGTAGGCCGCCTTGGTGCGCCGCGCCACCACCGGCCAGTCGAAGGTGCTGCGCACGATCCGCACGCTCTCCTCGCCCCAGGCGGGCCAGTCGGCCCGCTGCGCCAGCGTCAGCCGCAGCTTCTCGGCCAGATCTGCCGCGTCGCCTGGCTGCACTAGGTAGCCGTTTTTGCCGCTGAACACCTTGTCGGGGATGCCGCCTGCGGCGGAGGCCACCACCGGCTTGCGGTGGATCATGCCCTCCAGCGTCACCAGCGACGAGCCTTCGTAGAGTGTGGGGTGCACGATCAGGTCGATCTCCTCATAGAGGCTGTGCAGCTCGGTGTCATCCAGCCGCCCCACGAAGCGCACGTGCTCGGCCAGGCCCTGCTGCTGGGCCTGCGCCTCTAGGGCCTGCCGCTCTTTGCCCTGCCCCACCACCAGCCACAGCCAGCGCGGCGGCAGCTCGGCGCGCAGCTGGGCCAGCGCCTCGATCATCACGTGGAAGCCCTTGTTGCGCTCCAGCCGCCCCACGCTCAGCAGCGTCAGGTCGTGCGCATCCAGCCCCAGCCGCTGGCGCAGCTCGGCGCGGGCAGCGCTGCTCACATAGCCCAGGCACTCCTCCACATCGATCGCGCTGGGGATGACCACCACCTTGGCCGGGTCGACGTGCAGGTAGTGCGGCACGTCGTCCTTGGTGCACTCGTCGGTGGCGATCACGCGGTCGGCGCACTGGTTGCCGTAGGTGTAGAGCGCGCGGAACGGGGCGTAGGCCAGGTACTTGCGCCAGTCCTGCGTGCGGTACTCCTCCAGCCCGTGCGGGTTGGCGATGAAGGGCACCTGCCGCAGCAGCGGGTCGCGCTGCCGGATCCAGCCGTAGCCCAGGGCGCACAGCCCCTGCGCGTGCACCACGTCGTAGCGGCCCTGCCGCGCCGCCGCCGCCGCGTGCCGCCCGATCTGCCACGAGTACCAGGGGTAGTTGATCTGCCGCCCAATGATGGAGTTGGGCCGCAGCCACGGGCTGGTGTAGTCGTAGCGCACCTGCTCCATGGCGATCTGGCCCAGCCGCTGGCTGGCCTCGCGGTGCGATTCCTCGCTGGCGCTGCTGGGCGGCTGCGCGTAGAGCGTCACATCCACGTCGATCCGGCGCAGGTGGGTAACAAGGTGAAAGACGTGCCGCTCGATGCCGCCGAACCCGTGCAGCGGGAAGACCACACGTGCGAGCATGGCGACGCGAATAGATGTCTCGGTGTTCATGCCGCGCATTGTAGCATAGCCTAGCGCCGCGCCCTGCTATGCTTCGACCGTTACCACCACGACCCACGCAACGGTTTGGGGGAAGAGGTACGCCGCCCACATCCACCCGGCCCATGCGGCGAAGGTGCTGCGACGGCAAACTAGCCATATGTACGAACATGAGCCGCCATGAAGACAGCATTGGAACGCCTCACATTGGGGGTTCCAAGGGGGCGATGCCCTCACATGGTGTCACTTTTTTTGAGGTGTTTCCCATCAGCGATAGCGGTGGTACATGTTCGGTGGGTGGATGCCCTGCGCGGGCGGCGCCGAGGGGCTTAGCCCTTCGGAACCCCACGAGGGGGCGTCGCCCCCTTCGAACCCCCAATTTGAAGCATTCCCATGCCGAATGCTGGCGGCTGATGTTTATGCATATGGCTATCAAAACATCAGCGGCACCTTCGCCGCATGGGCCAGGTGGGTAGCTGGAGTCGATGATTACAGATTGCAGTCATCAACTTGTGTAGAATGGTCTTTTTGCAAAATGCAGTGTTCATCGTCGCTATCGATAGGATTCCTGTTGTAGATATATAGAACCGCACGTAGAAACATAGAACCGCACGTAGATACACCCAAGGTCAGGGGGAAATGGCCGAAGGTCAGGGGGAAACGACCGAAGGCCAGGGGGAAATGGCCGAAGGTCAGGGGGAAACGACCGAAGGCCAGGGGGAAATGGCCGAAGGTCAGAGGGAAATGGCCGAAGGTCAGGGGGAAATGGCCGAAGGCCAGGGGGAAATGGCCGAAGGTCAGAGGGAAATGGCCGAAGGTCAGGGGGAAACGACCGAAGGCCAGGGGTGCGCTCTCCCGCGATCAGCCCTGATCGTAAGGGAGAGCAGCGCGCGGCGCTAGACCGCCTCGGAAAAGCTGGGCAGCGCGAGCTGTGGTAGCGGCGCCCCATCGGTGCGCCACGCGTAGATCTCCAGTAGCTGGTCGGCCACGGCCTGGGTCGCGGCCTCGCCAGCGGCCTGGCCCTCATTCACCCGCACAAAATCCAGCATGCCGATATGATCCACCTGCGGGCAGATCAGCACGTCTGGCGGGTGCTGCTCCAGGCGGCAGCGGGTCAGCTGGGCGATCAGCACGCCCAGGCCGCGGTTGGCGATCGTCAGCGGCACATTGGGCAGCAGGCTCACCGTGGTGGGCGGCAGCTGGAACCCACCCTGCATCCCGCCCAGGTCCACCGCGATCACCTTGTCGGCCCCGCGTGCGTAGGCCACGTCCACCGGCACGTTATTCACCACCCCGCCGTCGGCCAGCAGCATGTCGCCGCGCCGCACCGGCGGGAAGATGCCGGGCAGCGCCACCGAGGCCATCAGGGCATCCACGATCGGCCCGCTGTCGATCACCACCTCCTGCCCAGTCACTAGGTCGCCCGCCACCACCGCGCAGGGGTACTTCAGCTCCTCGAAGGTCAGCTCGCCCAGCATATCCTCCACCGAGCTGCGGAAGTGGCTCATGCCCAGCAGCCCCAGCCCTAGCGGGTCGGGGTCCATCAGCCGCCAGAGCGAGGTGGATGTGAAGTTATTGGCGATCTCGCCGATCGAGTAGCCCGCCGCGTACAGCGCGGCCACCACCCCGCCGATGGAGGTGCCGATAAACATATCGATCGGCAGCCCCAGCAGCTCAAGCTGGCCCAGCACGCCCAGGTGCGCCCCGCCCTTGCCGCCGCCGCCGCCCAGCACCAGCGCCAGCTTCTTGCGAGCCGCTTCGCCGTGGAATTGGTCAATGATCATATGCTCACCCTATGGTAGAGCCTCGGCTGCCACCATGAGGGTGTGGCGAGGGGAGGCTGCGAGGTAGTGTTTCGACGCTCGAAGGATTGTGTTCAAAAAATGTACCATGAACAGAGACGCCGCGCTAGGGAAAAAGGTTGTAGCTGGGGAAACAGAAGGCGCTCGGGCTGGTTTTTCTCCTACCGAGACACCAGGGAGATAAAGAAGACGAATGCTGTGAAGGCGCGAAGACCCAATTTGATATGGGTTTGGCTGCCAATGATTGCGCATTACAATCATCGCCATCGGCCCAATGATCGCCCATGATGTAGGGGCGGGTCTGGTGCCCGCCCACTATGTGCGCATCGTCCGTATAGCGTCGGGTGCAGCCGATGCGGGCGGCGCATGGCGATGCGATCCACGCCGTGTTCATCGGGTACCATCGAACGCCCTTGCGATGGGTGCGATGCACGCGGCGCGGGCGGACATAAAATCCGCCCCTACAGCTGTGACTACCCTGCAATCATCGTCGTAGAGGCGGGTCTGAGGTACACCCATGTGCTAAAAAACGGCGAGGCAGGCATCACGCCCGCCCCGCCGTCGTTTTTCGCGCCCTTAGAGCCTTTGTGGCTTGGTGGTAAATCGGCCTCTTCGCGCCTTCGAGACTTCGTGGTATGTCTTTTTAGGGCGCGATCAGCGGCTCGGCCAGGGCCACGCGCTTGGCCAGTTCGGCCTCGGTGTCGGCGCACACCGTCAGGTGGCCCAGCTTGCGGCCTGGGCGCGGCTGCTTGCCGTAGAGGTGCAGGTGCGCCCCTGGGATGCGCAGCAGCGCCTCGGTGTCGGGCAGCGTGCCGATGATGTTGAGCATCACGCTGTGGCCGCGCGCCGCCGCCGACCCCAGCGGCATGCCGCAGATCGCCCGCAGGTGGTTCTCGAACTGGCTGGTCTCCGCGCCCTCGATGCTCCAGTGGCCCGAGTTGTGCACGCGCGGGGCCATCTCGTTCACCAGCAGGCCCGCCTCGGTCTCGAACAGCTCGATGGCCAGCACGCCCACGTAGCCCAGCGCGGCCAGCGCGGCCTGCGCGATCTGCTCGGCCTGCTGCTGAAGCGCGGGCGACACCCCCGGCGCTGGCGCGTTCGAGCGCCGCAGGATTCCCTCGCGGTGGTGGTTCTCGACCAGCGGGTAGAAGGCCAGCTCGCCGCCGCGCCCGCGCGCCGCCAGGATGGACAGCTCGCGGCGGAAGCGCACGAAGCCCTCAAGGATCAGCGGCTGGCCGCCCAGCGCACCCCAGGCGGCTTGGGCCTCGCCCGCGCTGCGGATGACCTGCTGGCCCTTGCCATCGTAGCCCATGCGGCGGGTCTTCAGCACGGCGGGCGCGCCCAGGTCGGCCAGCGCGGCCTCTAGCTCGGCGTAGCTCTCCACGCTGGCGAAGGGCGGTGTGGCCACCCCCAGCCCCTGGAAGAAGCGCTTCTCGACCAGCCGATCCTGCGAGGCCTCCAGCGCGGCGGGCGGCGGCAGCACGGGGGCGTGGCGATCCAGCAGGCGCGCGGCCTCCACGGGCACGTTCTCGAACTCGTAGGTGATGCAGGCCGCGCCCTCGGCCAGCTGGGCCAGGGCCTCGGGTTGGTCGAAGGGGCCGACCAGCTGCTCGGCCAGCGCTGCGGCGGGCGATGCGGGCGCGGGGTCGAGCAGGCGGAAGCGCAGGCCCAGCGGGTAGCCCGCCAGCGCCAGCATGCGGCCAAGCTGGCCCGCCCCCAGGATAGCGACCGTCATCTCATCCATGGCTCGCGCCCCCGCCAGCCGCCGAGGGGTCGGGGTTGGCCAGCACGCTCTCGGTCTGGGCCGCGCGGTAGCGGCGCAGGGCCTCGCGCACGGCGGGCTGGCTGTTAGCCACGATGCTGGCGGCCAGCAGCGCGGCGTTGACCGCGCCCGCCCGACCGATCGCCAGGGTGCCCACCGGGATGCCTGCGGGCATCTGCACGATCGAGAGCAGCGAGTCCATGCCGTTCAGGGCCTTGGACTGCACCGGCACGCCCAGCACGGGCACAGTGGTCTTGGCTGCCACCATGCCGGGCAGGTGGGCCGCCCCGCCCGCCCCGGCGATGATCGCGTGCAGCCCGCGCGCCTCGGCCTCGCCCGCGTAGCTGAACATCAGGTCGGGGGTGCGGTGGGCCGAGACCACGCGCACCTCGTGGGGCACACCCAGGCTGGCCAGGGTCTGCGCGGCGTGCTGCATGGTCTCCCAGTCGGATGTGGAGCCCATGATGATGCCGACCAGCGGCGCGGGTGATTCTGGTGCTGTCACCGCGCTACCCCCGCCACACATCGGTCAGGCTGGCCACCGTCTCGTAGCGCTGGCGGATCTCCTCCAGACCCTGCTCGGTGACCTCGGCCATGTTGCGGTAGACCTGCTTGTCGAGCATCTTGGCCTTCTCGCCGCCCGGCCAGATCCGCCACGAGTCGTTGTCGACCATATCGGCCACGATCAGGCGGCCCGCGCTGTCGCGGCCAAACTCGATCTTCATGTCCACCAGAGTCACATCCTGCTCGGCCCAGGCCTGCTCCAGCGCCTCGAACACCCGGATGCCCTCGGCGGTGATCTGCCCGACCTCCTCGGCGCTGGCCACGCCCAGGAACACCATATTCTCAGCGGTGATCTGGGGGTCGTGGTTCACGTCGTCTTTCAGGAAGAACTCGACCAGCGGCGGGCTGAAGCGGGTGCCCTCGGCCACCTCGGGGTTGCGCTTGAGGTACGAGCCGGTGGCCATGCGGCGCATCACCACCTCCACCGGGATCATGGCGCAGCGCTTCACCACCATCACTGTCGGCTCGGGGGCCTCGATGAAGTGGGTGGCGATGCCCGACCGGTTCAGCAGGCTGAACACGTTGGCGGCGGTGCGCCCGCTGAGCGCGCCCTTGCCGGGGATGACGTTGCGCCGCGCGCCGTCGCCAGCGGTGATCCCGTCCTTATGCACCATGATCGCCAGCTCTTGATCCGTCGGGTGGGCGTACACGATTTTGGTCTTGCCCTCGGCAAGTTTTTCTCCAAGCTGCATAGAACGCTCCATAGCGCGGTGGCCGCGCGGTAGTGCTAGAGAAGGGTGACGCCTGGCTCGGCAACGATGGTTCCGACGTGGCGGGCCTCGGGCAGGGTGGCCAGGGCGGCTTGGGCGGCCTCGGCGGGCAGCACGATCAGCATGCCCAGGCCCATGTTTAGCGCGTGGTAGGCCTCGCGCTCGGCCAGGCCACCCTGGCGCACCAGCAGCTCGAAGATCGGCGGGATGGCCCAGCTGCCGCGCTGGATGTGCGCGCCCAGGCCCTCGGGCAGCACGCGGGGCAGGTTGTCGTACACGCCGCCGCCGGTGATGTGGGCCAGCGCGTGGATCTCGACCCCCGCCAGCCACAGCGCCTCGATCTCGCGCAGGTAGGGCCGGTGCACCGCCAGCAGCGCCTCGCCGATGCTCTGGCCGCCCAGCTCGGCGGGGCGGGTGTCGTAGCCCAGCGGGCCGAGCACGCGCCGCGCCAGCGAGTAGCCGTTGGTGTGCAGGCCGGTGGAGGGCAGCGCCAGCACGGCGTCGCCAGCCGCCACGTCGCGCGGCAGGATGTTCTGCCGCTCGACCTGGCCCACGATCGTGCCCGCCAGATCGAACGCGCCCTCGTGGTAGACATCGGGCATCTCGGCGGTCTCGCCGCCCAGCAGCGCCACGCCCAGCGCGCGGCATGCCTCGGCGGCCCCGCCCACTAGCGCGGCCACCTGGGCCGGGTCGAGCTTGGCCACCGCGATATAGTCCATGAAGAACAGGGGCCGCGCGCCCTGCACCAGGATGTCGTTGACGCAGTGGTTGACCAGATCCTGCCCCACGGTGTCGTAGCGGCCCAGCTGCCCGGCGATCACCGTCTTGGTGCCCACGCCGTCGGTGGATGCCACCAGCACGCTGCCCGCGCCCGCCGCGCCCAGGTCGAAGCAGCCGCCGAACGAGCCCATCCCAGCCAGCACGGCGGGGCCGTGGGTGGATTTGACGGCGGCGGCCATCAGCTTGGTCGCCTGCGCGCCGGCGGCGATGTCTACGCCCGATTGTGCGTATGTTGTCACGTTATGCTCTCCATGTGTCCCTGCTCTGGTGGCCGTAGTATAGCACGGCTCACCGCCCGCCCCGCGTGTGGCGACCCGGCGAATCACAGAATTTTTACCACTGAGGCACCGAGACACCAAGAGACAAAAGAGCCGTTTCACCATGAAGACGCGAAGGCACGAAGGGAGGAACATATCGGGGCGCAACCCTCACCTACCTGGCCCATGCGGCGAAGGTGCCGCGCCCGCCAGCTGGCCATGATCCGCACCGAAGCGGGAACGCCTATCCCCACGAGGCGATCTTCTTTTTCCTTCCACATGTGCGAAAAATGGCCAGATCTCATGCGACCCGCCGCGCGTAGAGGAGGGTGCGGCGATATGGCGTGGCAGCAGGGCGGAAAACTGCACCACTGTGACGGAAAAGTCTTATGAAAGCAGGCGCTTTCTTTTTGACACCTATCCCGCACGCTTGGTATACTTGGGCTATACGGGGATGAAATCGAACCGCTTCCGTAGGCATGGCCGCTGCGGCACCGCTGGCCCCGGCTGCGCTTGGTTCACCGTGGAGTCCTGCAACGTAGCAGTCCAGCATAGACAAGACGTTTGGAACGCTATGAGGTGAACGGCAGGGTCGCACCTGCCGAAGGAGTTTTCATGGACCTGGGTATTACTGGCCTTGGCCGGATGGGCGCGGGCATGGCCCGCCGTTGGCTTCGCAATGGGCACCGCGTGGTTGGCCACAACCGCACGGCCTCGGTCGCCGAGGAGATCGCGTCGGAGGGGATGGAGGTTGCCTACAGCCTGGAGGAGCTGGTCTCCAAGCTTCAGGCCCCGCGCGCGGTGTGGGTGATGCTGCCCTCGGGCAAGGTGACCGACGACGCGATCAACCACCTGGCCACCCTGCTGGAGCCGGGCGACACCATCATCGACAGCGGCAACACCAACTTTAACGACGACGTGCGCCGCGCCGAGGCGCTGAAGGCCAAGGGCATCCACTATATCGACCAGGGCACCTCGGGCGGCATCTGGGGCCTGGAGAAGGGTTTCTGCCTGATGGTGGGCGGCGAACCCGAGGCGGTGAAGCCGCTGGAGCAGGCCTTCATCGACCTGGCCCCCGAGGATGGCTACATCCACTGCGGCCCGGCTGGCTCCGGCCACTTTGTGAAGATGGTGCACAACGGCGTCGAGTACGGCATGATGCAGGCCTACGCCGAGGGCTTCGAGATCATGCAGGCCAAGAAGGAGTTCAACCTCGACCTGCACAAGATCGCCTCGGTGTGGAACCACGGCTCGGTGGTGCGCTCGTGGCTGCTGGAGCTGACCGAGGACGCCTTCGCCGAGGATCCGAAGCTGGATGCGATCAAGGGCTATGTGGAGGACAACGGCGAGGGCCGCTGGACCATCCAGTCGGCGATCGATCTGGACGTGCCCGCGCCGGTGATCACGCTGGCGCTGTTCGAGCGCTTCCACTCGCGCCAGGATGACTCGTTCGCGGCCAAGGTGCTGGCGGCCATGCGCAAGGGCTTCGGCGGCCACGCCGTGAAGAAGGTCTAGCCTTCGCGCTCGCACGTACGCCCCGCAGGCTACAGCGTCACGCTGTAGCCTGCCCCTGGCCCCCGCCCACCTCTTCCCCACACCCCTTGCCCTCGCGCCCAAAACAGCGGATAATCCCAGGTACCACCCGTATCAACCCTGGCCCCAGATCGCTAGAGCTTTCGGTAGCGGCGAGCATGCCCTGGCTGCCATTGGCCCCTGGGTCAACCCAGCTGGCTTGCTTGCCCGATGTTGGACAACGGCGGCGTCATACAGTAGCTCAGTACCCAAGAAGGCAGGCCCCCTATGGATGACCGTCTGATCGATTTCATTGCGGCGCTGCGGGCCGCAGGTGTGCGCATCTCGGTGGCCGAGAGCGCCGATGCGCTGCGGGCGATCGCGGCGGCTGGTATCGCCGACCGCGAGCTGTTCCGGCTGGCGCTGCGGGCCACCCTGGTGAAGGATGCGAAGGACCGCGACTCGTTCGACGAGCTGTTCCCCAGCTACTTTGGGCCAGGCGCGCCGCCCATGCCCAACCAGCCGGGCCAGGGCATGTCGCCCGACGACCGCCAGAAGCTGGAGGAGATGCTTGAGCAGATGCTCCAGCAGATGTCGCCCGAGCAGCTGCGCCAGCTGTTCGAGGCCATGGTGCGCGGGGTGGAGATGGACCGCGAGGCGCTGCGGGCCATGGTGCAGGGCACGCTCGACCGCGCCCCCTACCTCAGCCGCTTCCAGCAGCAGCGCCTTGCCCAGCGGGCCATGCGCGATCTTGAGTTCGACCGGCTCGACCAGCTGCTGGAGGAGCTGATCCAGAAGATGCGCGAGGCTGGGGTGAGCGACGAGGCCCTGCGCGAGCTGACCGAGCAGGCCCGCGAGAACCAGCAGGCCCTGGCCCAGCAGCTGGCGCAGGAGGTGGGCCAGGGCATCGCCGAGCACGAGCGCGAGAACCCGCCGCCGCGCAGCTCGCCCGAAGACCTGATGGACCGGCCCTTCGAGTACCTGGGCCACGAGGATGCCGACATGCTGCGCCGCAGCCTCTCGCGGCTGGCCTCGCAGATCCGCACGCGGGCGGCGCTGCGCCAGCGCCGCGGCAGCCGCGGCAGCCTAGATGCCAAGGCCACCATCCGCGCCAGCATGCGCTACGGCGGGGTGCCGCTGGCCATCCACCACCGCCGCAGGCACCTCAAGCCCAAGGTCACGGTGCTGTGCGACCTCTCCACATCCATGCGCCCGGTCGTGTCGTTCATGCTGCTGCTGGTCTACGGCCTGCAAGATCAGATCAGCCGCACCCGCTCCTACGCCTTCGTGGCCGATCTGCACGACATCTCGCCCGACTTCCAGGACTCGCGGCCCGAGCAGGCCATCCAGAGCGTGCTCGAGCGCATCCGCCCCGGCCACTACAACACCGATCTGGGCAACAGCCTGCGCACCTTCAGCCGCGACCACATGGGCGCGGTGGATAGCCGCACCACCGTGATCATCCTTGGTGATGGCCGCAACAACTACTTTGACCCCAACCTGCGCGACTTCGCCGAGATCAAGCGCCGCGCCCGCCGCGTGCTGTGGTTCACCCCCGAGCCGCCGCGCTCGTGGGGCACCGGCGACAGCGACATGCCCAAGTACGCGCCGCTGTGCGACGCGGTACATGAGGTGGGCAACCTGCGCCAGCTCACCGCTGCGGTGGATGCGCTGTTTGGCTAGCTTGCGGTGCCTTGAAGTACCCGCGCCTTCATGCCGATGGGAGGGGTGGGGCCGTGTGGGGGCGGCCTCGCCGCAGCGGTAAAGCCTAGCTAATGCCTACGGGCGGCTGTGGGGAGGGTGCGGCCATGGCGCAGCGCCCCTCCCCGTTTTATCGCAGAGCGGCGTTTGCTCGCTCTACCATGCTTCTGCTGTCGTAGATACGTCTCTAGAGTGATTCTGTGGAGAAACAAGACGAATGTGCTTGATTTAGCGCGAATACTCGGTAATCAGTACATTTCGTGTGAAAAAATAAATAGCCCCCTAACGACCAGTATGAAAAAAGCAGTGGATTGTGTAAGAAAGCGCTGAAAGAGCAACAAACCAACCGATCTTAAGCAACAAAAAGGCGTCAAAATGGACGCTCATAAGATTCTGTAGTTGCTATTTCTTGAGAATCAACAGCCTTTTGGCTGATATTATCAAAATTGCCTCTTGAATCTCAAAATAAACTATGGTATGCTCTCTGCCATGTTCAAGGTTTGGCCAGCCACGATATGCTTTAAGACCCCCGCCTGCCCCTACAGGACGATGGTTCTCCTGCTCATCGTTCCCAAGCCTATGGACAGCGTTTTCCGGACCTATACCCATTAAGGAGTGAGTAGCGATGAGCTACGCGGACAAAACCCTCGCATGTCGAGATTGTGGGAACGAGTTTGTGTTTACGGCGGGTGAGCAGGAGTTCTACGCACAGAAGGGCTTCACCAACGAGCCGACCCGGTGCCCGGCATGCCGCCAGGCGCGCAAGGCTTCCTCTGGTGGTGGTGCCGGTCGCAGCCGCGACAGCTACGGCGGCGGTCGTGACAGCTACGGCGGCGGTCGTGACAGCTACGGCGGCGGTCGTGACAGCTACAACAGCGCTCCTCGCGAGATGCACACCACGGTCTGCGCCTCGTGCGGCGGCCCCGCTACGGTGCCCTTTGTCCCCCGTGGGGACAAGCCGGTGCTCTGCTCGGACTGCTTCCAGGCACAGCGCCGCACCACCAGCAACTCGCGCTGGTAAGCCGAGTCGGTAAGTACATAACAGCCAGCCCAGGGCGCACATCTCTTTTGCACCTTGGGCTGGCTTTTTGCTGCCCTGGGCCTAGCGCGCCACCATGGGCAGGTAGGCTCGCGCCGGGAAGAGCGGCGTTCCTGTCAGCTCGCGCAGCACGCTGAAGGTGGTGCGCACCTCGGCTGGCTGGCCCTGGGCCTGGTAGCGCACCCCGTCGGGCCGCGAGGCGTCGGCGGTGAAAGGGATGCGCACCATGCCCCACTTCTGCGCGTTGCTGCCCTCGGCAGGCGCAAAATCCTCATATTTAAACCAGAACACGTTTGCGATACGCGGCTGCTGCGCCAGCGTGGTGTAGATGTCGCGCACGAACGCGCCCAGCTGGCTGGGGTCGTTCCCCGCAAACGCTAGGTTATACCCGATCTCGGTGATCCACAGCGGCTTGCTGGGGTCGTAGGCATCCAGCACTTTCAGCATGCGCTGGATGCCGGTGTCCACATACACCTGCCTGGGCAGCGAGAGCCGCACCTCCTCGGGGTAGGGGTGGTAGCCCACACCATCCAGCGGGTAGTAGCCATAGCTCTTGTAGAAGCTGGCGAACGAGCTGGGGTCGCTATAGATCGCGGCGAGATACTGGGCATCAGTCAGCTTGATGGTGGATGGCTTGGTGGGGTCACCAGTGCCGCGCGGGTGTAGCCCGCCCAGCACGATCTGCGACTGGCCGCAGCCGTGGGACTCGCCCGCAGGTGTGCCGATGCCGTGGCAGAAGCGGTAGAATTTGGTCATCAGCCGCCCGGTGATCGTCGGCTCGATGCCCAGGCCGCTGGGCGGCAGGCGGTTCTGCTCGTTCAGCACCTCGTAGGCAGCTATGCGGCTGCCGTAGCGGTCGGCCACCATCAGCGAGCGGTCGAGCCACTGCTGCATGAAGCTGTTCACGCCGCCGCCATATTTCGAGCCGCCCACCATGCATTCGGCCTGTAGGCAGTTGAGATCCCACAGGTTGCGGTCACGCACCACATCGAAGGCCAGCAGCGCCAGCACCTTGAAGCCATGGCGCGGCGCGACGGTGTTGATGAAGTAGTCGTGCTTGGCGAGGTCGCCCTGCACGTCGTCGCCCAGATGGATCTCTAGGCGCACCCACTGTACCCCCGCCATTGCGAGCATGCGCCCCATCTCATCCTGAAAGGCGGCGTTGGTAGCGGCGGGGTTGGCGGGATCGGATCCGAACTCGTAGAAGGGGTCGCGCACCACCATCCCAACGAAGCTGGCGCGGGAGATCTGCTGGGGCATTCCGCCTCGGGCGGCGGCGGGGGTATCTGCGCCCGCCAAGGTGCTGGCCAGCATGAGGAGCAGGACAAGGCCGAAGGTGAGACGACGCATACGGGTTGGCTTTCCAGTGGCCAGGTCGGCAAGCGTCGCGCTGCCCCTGTGCCGTCGCTGTATGAGTAGGTATCTGCCAACCTAAACGTTACCTGCCGTATCCTTTTGCCTACTCCTTCGGTTTCTGATCCTCGATCGCGCGCAGCCGTCGCCGCAGCCGGATGGCCAGGGCGATCATCACCACGTTGATCAGCACCACGCCGAGCAGCAGCAGGATCGGCCCGGCGAGGCCCTTTTCCTCGTTCGCCTGCGCTAGGGGTAGTTGTAGCAGGCCGATGGCCCAGTCTGGTAGTAGTACCATATTCATAGTTAGAGCTGGGGCTACGATTCCGCCCGCCTATTGCTGCGGGCTGTTGCCGACCCGCAGCGTCCTCCTTCCTAGGCTAGTCCTGGGGGCGAATATCAAACACCTTGAGGAAATTGGTCGCGCCACGGCTGGCGATCGGGTGCCCGCCGGTCATCACCAGGCGGTCACCCACCTTGGCCATCCCCCGGCTCACCACGATTCGTTCGAGCATGGCCTGCAGGTCATCCAGCCGCGAGGTGAACTCGCAGAGGATCGGCTCGATGCCCCACACCAGATTGAGCTGGTGGTAGACCTTCTCGTTGGGCGTGAAGGCGAAGATCGGCACCTCGGGGCGCAGCTGGGCCACGGCCCGCGCGGTGTTGCCGCTCATCGTGAAGGCGACGATCGCCTTGATCTTCAGCGTGTGGATGATCGCCACCGAGGCCGCGCTGATCGCGTCGGCGATATCGCGCCGCGGCTCGATGAACGAGGTCTTGCGCGCATCGATGTGCACCGGCAGGATGTCGCCGCGCCGCTCGCCGCTCTCGGTCACATCGGCAATCCTGGCCATCATCCGCACGGACTCCAGCGGGAAGCTGCCGTTGGCCGTCTCGCCGCTCAGCATCACCGCGTCGGTGCCGTCGATGATCGCGTTGGCCACGTCGCTGGTCTCGGCGCGGGTAGGGCGCGGGTTGCGGATCATCGAGTCGAGCATCTGGGTGGCGATGATCACTGGTTTGCCCACAGCGTTGGCGGCCTCGATCAGGTGCTTCTGCACCAGCGGCACCTGCTCGGTGGGGATCTCCACGCCTAGGTCGCCGCGCGCCACCATGATCGCATCCGAGGCATCGAGGATGGCGGCCAGATCATCCAGCGCCTCGGGCTTCTCGATCTTCGAGACCAGCGGCACATTGTAGCCAAGTGCGGCCATGCGCTCCTTGGTCTGGATCACATCCCTGGCCCTCCGTACAAACGACAGCGCGACATAATCGACGCCGTGCTCAAGGCCGAAGGCCAGATCCTCCAGGTCTTTCTCGGTCAGGGCGGGGGCGCTGATGTTCACGCCGGGCAGGTTGATGCCCTGGTGCTCGCGCAGCTCGCCGCCGAAGATGACCTCGGTGGCCACCTCCACCTCATCCGAGTGCAGCACGCGCAGCTCGATCAGCCCATCCGAGAGTAGTACACGGTCATTTGGCTTCACATCATGGGGCAGGGCCTGGTAGGTGGTGCTGACACGCTCGGATGTGCCGTCTACCGGCACGGTGGTGATGACAAAGGTGTTGCCGGGAATGAGGATGACCGGCTTGTGGTTGACCAGGGGGCCAGTGCGGATCTTGGGGCCCTGCAGATCCTGCAGGATGGCCAGCGGCTTATCGGCGCGCTTGGCCGCCTCGCGCAGCAGCCGGATCCACTCGGCGTGGGTCTCGTGCGAGCCGTGCGAGAAGTTGAGTCGCACCACATCCACCCCGGCCTCGATCAGCTGCTCGATGGTTGCGGGGGTGCTGCTTGATGGGCCGATAGTCGCAACAATCTTGGTTCTTCGCATACGTGTGTTGCTATCTAGCGCCTAGGCGCTTCTATGGTGATGATAGGGCAGCGCTCATATCATCTATTGGCCTTCTTATGGGCCAATAGTTATCAGCGGTGCTATCTTATCATACACGTTTTTCCCTAGTCCATTGACATGTTGCAGATCTTCTATCTTTTGAAACGCGCCATGCGCAGTGCGGTAGTCGATAATGTTGCCAGCCATCACCTCGCCGATCCCTGGCAGGTCTTCCAGCTGGGCGGCGCTGGCGATATTGATGTTGAGCTTGCCGCCCTCGCCTGCCGCGCTGGTGGCGGGAGGGGCGCTGCCGAGCTTGGGAATGTGCACATGCTGCTCATCGCTCAGCCGCTGGGCCAGGTTGATCTGGGCTGCGTCGGCCTGCTCGCTCAGCCCACCGGCGGCCATCACCAGGTCTTTTACCCGCGCGTTGGCGGGCAGCTGGTATGCGTCGGGGTCCATCACCTCGCCGCTGATCGATACGACGATCTCGGGGGCGAGGGTGGCGGTTGGCTCCTCCTCCTCGTCCTGGCTGCCCTCTAGCTCGCTGGTGGGAAGGCTCACGGCCTCACCAGCGCTAAACGTTGCGCCCGACGAGCGCTGCCCAAGCAGCAGCAGCGCGCCGAGCGCGGCCAGAACTAGCACGATGCTGGCGATGATGGTTGGGCGTTGTCGCAGCCACTCGGGAAGCTGATCCATCACAGGTGTGTGCTCCTACGAAGATACGAGTAGCGGGGAGGAGGCGTGGTGGGGTGGAGCCTCCATAGCCATTATGACAGAAGAATAGCTGGGCGACAAGGGTAGCGCAGAAGCGGTTTCAGCCGCTCTAGTCAATTATTTTGCCTAACAAAATACTGTGTGAAAACGGTCATGGGGCAAAAGAAAAGAGCGGCAGCGTAGGCGCTGCCGCTCTCGCTCTCGATCTGAAGATCTGCGGTTCTAGCTGGCCTTGCGCGTGCGCACTGGTTTCTCGGCCTCGGCTGGCTTGGCGGCAGGCTTTTTGGTCGTCGCGGCGGGCTTTTTGGCCGCAGTGGCCTTGGCGGCAGGCTTCTTGGCCGCAGTGGCCTTGGCCGGTGCTGCTTTGGCCTTGGATGGTGCGGCCTTGGCTTTAGCGGGCGTGGTGGCACGCGCTGGTGCGGCCTTGGCCTCGGCTGGCTCCGCATCGGGGCGATAGTTCGCCACCTCGGCTAGATCATTGGTGATGTAGTCGCACTTCGGGTAGCGGTTGCAGCCGTAGAACGGGCGGCCAAACTTGCCGCGCCGCCGCATCAGCTCGCCCTCGGTGCACTTGGGGCAGGCCACGCCGGTCGGCTCGGGCAGCGGCACCGGCTTGCCATCCTTGCCGATCCGGCGCGTGTTGGCGCACTCGGGGTAGCCACTGCAGCCGTAGAAGGGGCCAAACCGGCTCTTCTTCAGCACCATCGGCTTGCCGCACAGGTTGCACATCACATCGCTCATCTCGGGCGAGCTGGCCGCCTTGAGCTGGATCTGGCCGTCGGCGTTGCGCTCGAAGTCGCTGGTGAAGTCGCATTCGGGGTAGCGGTTGCAGGCCAAGAACTCGCCGTTCTTGCCAAATTTCACCGCCAGGATGCCCTCGTGGCACTTCGGGCAGACGATCCCGCTCAGCACCTCCTCGCGCTTGATATTGCGCATCTCAGATCGCGCGGTCTGCAGCGTCTGCTCGAACGGCACGTAAAAATCGCGCATCACCGGTACCCAGCGCTTCTCGCCGTCGGCGATGTCGTCGAGCTGCTGCTCCATCTCGGATGTGAAGCTGTAGTCGACGATGTTGGCGAAGTGCTGCACCAGCAGATCGGTCACCACGCCGCCCAGCGTCGTTGGGATGAGCTTCTTCTCCTTGATCTCGACATACTCGCGATCGACGATCGTTGCCAGCGTTGGCGCATAGGTGGAAGGGCGGCCAATACCCAGGCGCTCTAGCTCTTTCACCAGGCTGGCCTCGGTGTAGCGCGGCGCTGGCTCGGTGAAATGCTGGATGGGCAGCAGCTTCTGCAGGTCAAGCGGGTCGCGCTCGGCCAGCGGCGGCAGGCGCTTCTCGGCGTCCTCATCCTCCTCGCCCTCGTCTAGGGTCACGTTGTAGACCGCCAGGAAGCCGGGGAAGCGCAGCACCGAACCGTTGGCGCGGAACACGTACGGCGCGGCACCCTCGCCTGCCTCCTTGCGGGCGGCGATGTCCACCGTGGTGCTGTCGAACACGGCTGCCGCCATCTGGCTGGCGATAAAGCGCTTCCAGATCAGGTCGTACAGCCGCATCTGCTCGCTGGTCAGCACGCTGCGCAGCTGCTCGGGCAGCCGCCTGCTGGAGGTGGGGCGGATGGCCTCGTGGGCCTCCTGCGCGCCCTTGGCCTTGGTCTTGTAGAACGGCGGCTTCTCGGGCAGGTAGTCCTGCCCAAAGCGCTGCTCGATCACCACGCGGGCCTCATCTTGGGCCTCTCTGGCCACGTTGAAGCTGTCGGTACGCATATAGGTGATCAGGCCCACCACGCCCTCGTCGCCGCCGATGTCGACGCCCTCGTAGAGCTGCTGGGCCACGATCATGGTGCGCTTGGCGGTGAAGCCCAGCTTGCGCCCGGCCTCCTGCTGTAGTGTGGATGTGGTGAAGGGCGGCGCGGGGGTGCGTTTCTTGTCCTTGCGCACCACCTTCTGCACCACATAGCTGGCCCCGTTCAGGTCGTCGACGATCGTCTTGGCGGCAGCCTTGTTGCCGATGGCGAACTTATCCAGCTTCTTGCCCTGCCGCTCGATCAGGGTAGCGCGGAAGATCGCGCCCTCCTTCTCGCTGGCGAACACGTGGCGGCGCAGGTCGGCCTCGATCGTCCAGTACTCCTGGGGCACAAACGCGGTGATCTCGCGCTCGCGCTCGACCACCAGGCGCACCGCCACCGACTGCACGCGCCCCGCCGAGATGCCACGCTTCACCTTCTCCCACAGCAGCGGCGAGATCTTGTAGCCCACCAGGCGGTCGAGCACGCGGCGGGCCTGCTGGGCATCCACCAGGTTGTTGTCGATCTGGCGTGGGGTGGCGATGGCCTGCTGCACGGCGTTGCGCGTGATCTCGTTGAACACCACGCGGTACACCGGCTTGCCGCGTGGCGGGCTAGCCGCCTGCAGGATGTGCCACGCGATCGCCTCGCCCTCGCGGTCGGGGTCGGTGGCCAGGTAGACCGCCTCGGCCTCGCGAATGGACTTCTTCAGGGTCGAGACGACTTTCTCCTTGCCCTTGGCGATCTCGTAGCTGGGGGTGAAGCCGCTGTCGACATCGACACCCAGGCCGCTCTTGGGCAGGTCGCGCACGTGGCCCATCGACGCCTCAACCCGGAACCCGCGCCCCAGGTATTTCTGAATGGTCTTGGCCTTGGCGGGCGACTCGACAATCACTAGTTTATTGGCCATACGCAAGCTTTCATGCTGTTCGTCGGATCTGGCGCGGCCCACAGAACGGGCCACGCCGCTATGTCTCTACGAGGTGCGGTCATATTTCCCTGCCCGCAGGGAATAGGGCCGCACCATCTATGCGGCGGGCGCGCTGGGTCGGCGGCATGCCTATCGGTGAATCGTAGAACT
Organism: Chloroflexia bacterium SDU3-3; assembly: GCA_009268125.1. Classification (NCBI taxonomy): domain Bacteria; kingdom Bacillati; phylum Chloroflexota; class Chloroflexia; species Chloroflexia bacterium SDU3-3. The sequence continues at coordinate 106,434 of WBOU01000019.1, forward strand.
CGCTTCCCAGTGCGTGATACTTCTCCATGGTGCGAAAAGGGAGGGTTGTTGGCCCTCCCGAATAGTCGCACGAATGCGCCCACTATAGCTGCCTCCCCCACGCTTGTCAAGGGTATCTTCTTTATAGAGCTGCTGTTTTTCGCTCGGTCGGCGCAATTTTTGACGATGCGTTTGGCCGCAGTGTTGCGCCAAAAACACCTTTTTGACCCTTCAGGACTATCGGACTATTTAGCCCCAGTACATGGTCTTCTATAATTTGAAACAGAACGTTCGAACTTCGGGGAGGAATGTCGTTATGCGGCATCACACACACAAAGGCCAGTCGATTGTCGAGATGGCCTTGCTCTTACCACTTATGTTGGTGGTGATCATGGGGATCATCGATTTCGGCTGGTATGTGTATGGCTATGCCACGGTCTATATGGCCGCGCGATCTGCCGCAGAGGAGGCGACCATGCTGCCGCCTATGACCACCCGAGTGGGTGTGGGCAAAACCCCCGATATGACCGATGTCTGCGTCAGCAGCATTGTGAATAAAGTGGTGCAGACCGGGCCACTTTTTGCCGATATCGGTAGCCCAAACAACATCGAGATCAGCTACCCCACCAGCATACGGGCACCAGGCGAGCCGATCCAAGTCAAACTGACCTACACCATCCGTCCGCTGACGCCGCTCTGGCAGATGGTGCCGATAGGCAACAAGGGTGCGTACAAGGTGGTGATCGCCACCCGCCGCACCGTCGAGGTGTTGGGTGAAAATCCCAAGAACTACTATTCTCCTAATCTAACCGCGTGCAGCTAGTGAGGTTCGCTATGCGACAGTTTTCAAAATCCCAGGCGCAGGCGATGGTCGAGTTCGCTCTCGCGGCAACCCTTATCTTCTTCCTTCTGGCTGCCGCCATTGATTTGGGCTTCCTGTTCTTTACCAAACAGGGCCTGACCAGCGCCGCTCAAGAGGGTGCGATGTATGGTAGCAACAAGCTCAAAAGTAGGACAGGCGGCGGGCGCGAGCTTGACTATGTAACCATTCAGTCGCGTGTGCGCTATGAGTCTGGCGATACCGGCGGCAATGGTATTAGCAATCTGCTCGATCTCAACAGCAACGGCAAGGATGATATCAAGCAGGAATCGGGCGTGATCGATTCGACCGGTAAGACGGGCTACATCAAGGTGCTCTCGCTGGCCGACAATAATGTCAATGGTAACCCAACCGATGATGGGGGCGCGCTCTGCGAAGACCCCTCCAAGAGCACCGTGCCCTGCTACGTGTATGTTTCTGTCACCAAGGTGCATAGGATGTTCTTCCCGCTGTCGCCATCGTTCGATAACTCGGTGAATGTGACGAGCAGCTACTACCTGCTGATCCGCGATAGCTTCCGTACTGGCTCTGGCACTGAAAACTATGGAACACCCACCGCGACGCCGAATGCGAACCAGCTGGTGATCGAGCCAGATGTGTTTAGCTCAACCTTCACCGATCTGACCAAGATGCCCTGGACGTTTAAGGCGTATGACAAGGGTGTGGGGACAAGCAATGGTGCTGGTATCCAGAATGTGCAGATCACCTTTGCCTTCCCAGGGGGTAGCCCATCGCTGCCGAATGGTGCTGACTCGGCGGTTCCCTACTGCGTGTTTGGTGGGGCGACCTCCTGCAAGTCACTAAGCCAGACTTCGCTGATCTCGGCTATGGATACGAATAGCGAGAAAAACGCGTTGAATGGCAAGACCTTTATGATCACTGTCACGGCCACTGGCAACAACGGTGTCTCGGTCAGTAATACCTTTACCACGGTCTATAAGAAATAGTTTCACTATCAACCCACCACTTCAGGAGGACGAGTATGAATCTTCTACGGCGTAGAAGGGAGTCCGGCCAGAGTATCCCGCTCATCGCGCTGATGATCGTGCTGCTCTTCGCGATGGTTGGCCTCTCGGTGGATGTCGGCAATACCTATGCCGAACAGCGCACCGTCACGCGCGGCACCAACGCGGCTGCAATCGCAGGTATGGATTTCTTGGTCAAGGGCTATAGCGATGAAGCGATTGGCCAAAGCATCCGCGAGTCGCTAAAGTCCAATGGTGTCAAGCTGGATACCGATGATGGCAGCCCGCGTACGCTTCAGGCCAACTACCTGAATGTCGAGGGTAAGGTCATCTCGAACTGTAATATTGGCGAATGTACGACCGTGAACATCACAGAAGCTCAGTATATCCAGGTGAATGTGAAAGGCACGGTTAGCACCTACTTCGCACGGGTGGTAGGTCGGCCCTCGCTGCCGGTCGATTCGACGTCGTGGGCTGGGCGCTGCCCGCCGATTAATGGCGTCTACCCGCTTGCAGTGTGGCATACCACCGTTGATGAGATCAATGGCGTGATGAGGGCGCCGACCCCGGCCGAACTACACAAAGGTAATTCACTTGACAAAGAGTTTGGCACCTATTCCGATGGGGTGTACAAGAACAAGTTCTGGCGGCGAATCTGGCTGAAGGACTCGGGTACTGCTATGGGCGCGGGTAGCTTCTCGCTCCTGCGCTGGAACGCCAATGACTCATCATCGGATGTGCCTGGCCTAGCCGCCGCCTTCACTGGTGCTGGCACGCTGGCTAGCACCTTCAAAGAGGTGACTCCGCAACCCCCAAGCGATACCCCACAGCTCGCTGGCTATCCATTTTCGCCTGGCCAGTTGACCATTGGCGACTGGATCGCAGCCGCACCCGGCGCGAAGTTCCAGAGCAACGATGTGGGCGCTGCGCTGAAGAAGCTACAAACAGAGCGCACTACCCTTATTCTGCCCATTATCAGCTCTGAAACGGCTATCAATAATGCTAACGGTAATGGGGGTGGCACCAATACCGCTGTGAAGCTGAAGAGCTTTGGCAAGTTCTATATTGGCAATCCCGATGGCAACGGCGGTATGAGCCAGCAAGGCGGCGCTAATGCATATATCGACCTGGTCTACCTTGGGCCAGCGAACGACATGCCCTGTCTGGTGACTAACGTTGACCCGGTGGATGGCACCACTACGCCGCCCCCCCCTGGTACAACTACTCCGCCCCCTGGTATTGAGGTCACCATCCCGTTCCAGGTGAACCCGCGCTGGCAGACCGAGAGCGAGCCTGCTGACCCGATCGCCTACCAGCTGGTCATCGACGTCTCTGGCTCGATGGTGTGGGACTTCTATGGCAATGGTACGCTTGGCGGTACGATAAAAGCCAACGCGAACACCTCTGGCGGCACCAACTATCGCTGCGAGTGGTCGGCCCCCGAAACACAGTACACCTATAGGGAAAACTGCAGCGGTCCGACGTCGCCTTGGTGGAACTACAAAGAGCGCCGCATCTACACGACCAAGGATGCGATCCGCACCTTTATCGGCGGCCTTGGCGCGAACGACACCATGCGCTACACCGCATTCAGCTCGGGTCGCGGCTATAGCGGCAATGCCCTGGTGGTGCCGAGCAGCGGCTATACCAACAATAAAGCGACGCTGCTCAGCGAGCTTGATACGCTTGGTTCATACAACAACGATCCGTACATCACCAATGGTGGCACGCCTGGCCCGCAGGCGCTGCAGATGGCGCGCACGGTGCTTTCCACAGCCCCCAGTGTTGCTCCTAACGGCCAGAAGTACCGTGATGTTATCATCTACCTGACCGATGGTGTTGCCAACGTGTTCCTGAGCGGCACGACAAACTATGCAACCGATATCTGCCCTCAGAGCGCAGGTTGGTCGCCAAATAAGGCGCAGAACACGCCTGACCCGTGCCAGATCGGCTACTCGGCATCGGCTGGCCAGAACCGCCCGATCACCGAGATGGTCAACCAGGCCAATCTGCTGAAGGAGGCCAACAAAGAGTCGCAGATCTATGTGATCGCGCTGGCCACTGTGGCAACCGATGGCCTGTCGCAGGTTGCCTCGGCCCCGTCGATGCTCTACAAGGCCAACGAGCCTGGCTTTGTCGGCTCGGTGATGGAGGCCATCCGCAAGCGCGTGAACAACACGAACTGCATCTCGAATGGTGGCAGCCGCTACTATGATCGTATCGATGCTTCCCATCACTCAGATCTGAGCGGTAGCTACGCACTGACATCAGAGCAGTTCGGCAAGGTGAAGATCTACAACGATAACGGCACGTCGGTTATCGCCGAGGTTCCGATTACCCACGATGCCGCCAGTGGCAAGCTGGGTATCAAGACCAACCTGCCGCCAGGCAACTACCAGATGGCCGCCTGGATTGGATACAAGGGCGGGGATGAGCCAACGCCGATCTCACGTATCTATCAGGCGCTATCGTGGAACAAGATCTCGTTCTCAAACAAGCTCTCGTTTGCGGTGGTGAAGGATAGTTCGCTGAATAGCAGTATCATTCTGCCCACGGTCTACGTAGACCTTGAGTCGAATCAGAACGTCTGCCCCGTCAAGTAGGGGAGTAGCGGCTCAAGAACCGAGTTCCGAGCGTTTGCTCGGGACTCGGTTCTTGTCTCAGATGCGCACTGTTGGTCTATCGCATTCGTATGCATACCTGTACGCAGCGCATCAGAGGGAGTTGGGTGTCAAAAAACGCTTGATCAGCTTTATCGATCCGATGCTTCTGCTATATGGCAGCGTAATTGAAGAAAAATTGAAATGTTTGAATAGCATTTTTTGCTTTTTTATCTGATACACTCCCGCTACAATACTATCCGATCTGTTGTCCCTATTGGCCGGTTTCATTCAAGGAGCTACGCAATGAGGTGGAAATCTGCATCACGCAACGCAGGCATGATGCTGCTGGTAAGCACCTGCCTGCTTCTCTCCACTGTGCTCACGCCACAGGTTGCTGAAGCAAAAGTGAAGAAGAACCTAACGGTAAATAATACAATTAACCAGTTTACCGAGGGCACATTTCAGCGCGCCGAGATGACAACCTACGAATCTACCTCGGGTAGTGCCGCAGCGCTCGATGACAAAGGTGGGGTGCAGGTCACTCCTATTAGCATCTTCAAGTTTCAAGAGAATGCGTCGGCCCACTCGCTGCCGAGAAACTTGGCACGCATGGGTATTGCTGTGGTGGGCACCCGTATCTTTGTGATCGGCGGCATTGCCCATGTCAACGGCTCAAGCACCTATGAGACAACCGCCGAGGTCTATTCGGCCGAGGTGGCTACCACCGCAACGGCAAATCAGGCTATCGGCGAGTTTACCTCTGATTGGGTTGCTGAACCTTCTCTGCCAGCTGTTGTATCCTCTGGTGATACTGGCTTCACTGACCCTACGGCGGTAGTGAACTCGCCGGCGGTGGTGACCGCGACCGCTGGTGGCAAGAGCTACATTTATGTGATTGGCGGTAACACGCGCATTGGCGAGAGCGGTCGCGACTTTTCGAGCTATGCGGTGCGCCGCGCCACGATTGGTTCGAATGGCCGCATCAGCACCTGGGAGAGCCTCTCGAACGCGACTATCCCGCTGATTAACCAGCTTTCCGGGTTGCAGGGCGCATCGGCGGTTACTAGCACGATTAACGGTACGACCTATGTGTACCTGATCGGTGGCCTGCAGCGCTATCGCGTTGATCAAAATATGGTGGAGAGTGGCTCGAAAGCAGTTTTCTGGGCCAAGGTCGATAGCTCGACTGGCAAGCTTGTTAAGCCATCCAATCCTTCGCAGGAGGGCTGGGATCGTGGGGCCGACCTGGATCTTCGGGATGATAGCGGTGTGGATGCTGCTGGCCTCTGGGACGCCGCCGCAGTATCCGGCGCATACGATGTCACCAACAACTTGTATGGTGGCCGTGCGATCTACGTCTTTGGTGGTCAGACCGTATCAAATAACTTCCCTGGCAACCCAGGTGCTGCCTATAATGCCGAGGTGTACCAGATCTTGCCCAGCGCAACTGGCTCGCCCGACAGTGGCGACTGGACGAGTGGTACACTGCCCTCGGCACGCGTTGGGCTAGGCGCAGTGACCTTTGGTGGTAAAAACTATCTGCCCGGCGGGGCTGTGGTGGATGGATCCGCGCTTAACCCCCAGAACGACATGCTCATGTCGATCGTTAATGACTTTCTTGAACTGCCTCCTCTGTCCGAGAATGGCTCAAACTTCCTCGCGGATGAAGATGCATTTGCTACCGCACGAGCCTTCCATGGTACAGCATTGGTGAAGGTGGGCGAGTCGGCATATGTGTATGTGCTGGGCGGGCAGTCTACGGCTGATGGCAACAACCCCGTTTATACCAGCGACATTCGCTATGGCAAGATCGGCGGCGAGCAGAAGCAGCTGGTTGGTTACCCGCGTGATGGTTGGTACTACAGCAATGTGGTCGACTTCAACTTTTCGAATGCTGAGGTGCAGAACATCCGCTGGGGCACCTACTTTAGCGATCCCAATAATGGCGATATCGAGATTTCGTATCGTGTGGCGAACGCCAACACCTGCAGCGATCCGGGTTGGACCTTTAACGACTGGAAGCCAATAGATGGCAACTCTGGCAGCTCCTTCTCCCAAGAGGGCGCAAATGAGGTAACCCTGGATACCGCCGAGGGTCGCTGTTTCCAATATCGTGCTCGACTTGTTAGCCTCAAGAATGAGCCAGAATACTCGGCGGCCCTGGGGGCATCTACCCCGACGCTGCTCTACCTCTCGCTGCTGATCTTGCTGCCGGGCAGCCCGGATATACGCGCAGATCTTGATAAGAAAGATATCGAGGCGGTCTTCAACGCCGACAAGCAGCTTATCGGTTTCAATGTGCGTATCCGTAACCACAATGATAAGGAAGATCTGCCGGTAAATGGAGGCTATGAGCCAACCCAGAATGCCGATTCGGATGGCTCGGTTGGCTCCTTCTTTGTCGATATCTTTATCTACAAGGATCAGGAGCCAAGTTCACCGCCAACTATCCCTGTGCAGTCCGATACACACGATATCGGCTGTACAACAATCCCAACATCGCGGATGACAGCCAATCAAACTTATCAGATCCTGTCGTGGGCTGATATCACCACCGATCCCAACTGTACGTCGAACAACCTCAATCTGCTTAGCTACTTTGCCAAGAACGGACGAGGCACCTACTACGTGTATCTGGTGGTCGACTCCTACTGCGATGATACCAGCGGGAATGGGATTGCGAACGGCTGCATCGATGAGACCGATGCGCTGAATGGTGAGTCCAACAATGTGATCAAATATTCATTCACCTTGAATCCTACCGACCCTGAGATTCCTGTCGTCTCCTACGATCTGTCGCTGCCAATGATCAGCAAGTAGACCTGAGAAAAACATCCACTCTGGTGCTCGTAATAGCACCAGAGTGGATGTTCTGCTGTGTCTAAAAGTAAAAATTGGTACCGTGCCTGGACCTTAGTACTATAGACCAATAGGTGTTTTAGCCCTTCTCTATAGGCTATTCATCTTTAAGTGCCTGTGCTATAATTGCCACCACAGGTACCTCGCGCACCGCATTTGTGTATTGTGAAGAAAGGTCATCTCTCATGAGGCGTGGAGGCCAGCTGATTTTGCTTGTGGGTCTTCTCTTGGCTGTAGTGGTCGTAGCGGTCATATTCATGTTTGGGAACGGTCTTTCTGGCCTGACTGGAAGTAGCCAGGAGCAAGTCCTTCCTCCCACGGCTATTCCTATGCAGCGTGTGGTGGTTGCCCGGGTAGACATTCCGCGCAATACCCTCTTGACCGATACCGAGTCGCTGCTGACCGAGACCGAGATCCCTGAGACTGAGTACAGCAGCCAGGCGAACAAATACTTTACCAATGTCTCCGAGCTCACGGGCAAAGTGACTATCTCTGCAGTGAATGCGACCCAGCCGATCATGGCAGATGATGTCACCGACGCTGGTCTCTCCTCGCAGATCCCGCCGGCTGCCGAGGGCCAGCCGCGCACCAAGGCGATCTCGCTGATGGTGAACAACCTGACAGGTGTTGCCGATGAGATCACACCAGGGGATTTCGTCGATATTATCGCATCTTTCAATGTGTCGCGCATCTACCTCCGTCCAGGGTTTGATGAGCAGGGCCTGCTTAAGATCGTTGAGGAGCAGTTTAACGGCCAGTCGACGAAGACTCTGATCCAAAATGTGCAGGTGCTGAGGATCCGCCATGCTGAAGCGGCCCCTGAGGGCACTACTACCCCAACAGCCGAGGCGCAGCTTGATGAGAGCGGCCAGCCGATCAGCCCGGATGGCACCACCAACACGACCACCGAGGCAAATGGCCCTGGCATTACCCCCGGCTCGTGGCTCTTGATTGTGGCGATGACCGATCAGCAGGCCGAGATCTTGAAGTACTCGCGCGAACAGGGGAATGGCATCACGCTGGTGCTTCGTGGTCGCGGCGACAATACGGTTGAGGATACGCGCGGTGCCACCCTGGATCTGCTGGTCAGCAACTTTGGTCTTCCGCTGCCAGTTCCGGCGGTGCCTGCAGTGACTGAGAACAACGCGCTGACTCCAACACCGGCAGGCGCTCAGCAGCCAGCGGCACCAACGCCCACGCCGACACCGTAGTTTCAGTTGCAGATGCCGTAGAGAGCAGGTGTTGTGCGCCCAAGAGCGCACAGCACCTTAGGATTTCAACCTTATCCAGTCCGAGACACCGAGGAGATCTGCATGTCTGAGCAGGGCCAAATTCGCGTGCTAATTGTTGATGACATCGCCGAGACACGCGATAATCTTGAGAAGTTGCTGTTTTTCGAGAAAGACATTGAGGTCATCGCAAAGGCAAGTACTGGGCGCGAGGCCGTTGCCCTTGCAAAGCAGCATCAGCCAGATGTCATCCTAATGGATATCAATATGCCGGACATGGACGGCATACAAGCAACCGAGGCCGTGCTCAGCCAGGTGCCTACGACGCAAGTCATCATGATGAGCGTCCAGGGCGAGCAGGATTATCTGCGGCGCTCGATGCTCGCAGGCGCACGCGAGTTTCTGATCAAGCCGATCAGCGCCGAAGAGCTCTATAATGCGATCCGCCATGTGAACAAGCTCCGCACGGCAGAGCGCCGCTACACTACCACCGCCGCCCCTGTGGCCACGGGCGAGGTCGCCGGAGCGGCACAGCAGGGGCAGGTGATTGCGGTATTCAGCCCGAAGGGTGGCGCAGGCTCCTCGGTTATTGCCGCGAACCTAGCGGTGGCGCTGCGCCAGAGCACGAACAAGAAAGTTGCGCTGGTCGATGGCAACCTGAGCCTCGGCGACCTGGGCGTGATCATGAACCTCAAGTCGTCGAAGACCATTGTCGATCTCTCCAACCGTATCGCCGAGCTAGACCGCGAGCTGCTGAATGATGTGCTGGTGAGCCACACCACCCAGGTCAAAGTGCTGCTGGCCCCGCCAAACCCGCAGACCGGCGAGCTGGTGACATCCGATCATCTGCGGGCGATCGTAGAGCTGATGCGCACCGAGTTCGACTATGTGGTGGTCGATACTCAGTCTTCTTTCCAAGATAAGACCCTGGCCCTGCTTGATGTTGCTGATCGCATCATCGTGCTGATGACCCTTGAGATGACATCGATCAAAAATATCACGCAGTTCCTTGAGGTTGCAGGCCTGCTGGAATACCCAGCCGAAAAGATCACCCTTGTGCTCAATAAGGCCGATAATCGCATGGGCCTGCGGGTCGATATTGTCGAAGACACCATCCGCCATAAGATATCGCTGCAGCTCGCAAACGCGGGCAATGATATGGCGCTGGCGATCAATAACGGGGTGCCGCTGGTGATCGAAAAACGCAGCATCCAGATAACAAAAGATATCTTTGCGCTGGCAGCCCTGCTCTCGAATCGAGGGGCCACAACCCAGAAAGATGCGCAGAAAGCCACCCCCGAGAAGGCACCCGAGAAGTCGGGTCTGTTCTCGCGTCTGATGGCAAAGCGCTAAAGGGTACAGACCAACCGGGAGGTATAAGGAATGTCTTTGCTTAAGCGTATCGGCGGCGGCCCCGTTGAACCCAATGCTACCCCTGCCCCCGCCCGCCCTGGGGGAGCTGCTCCAACATCCAAGTTTGGCGCAGCGCGCGAGACAGATGATAATTCTAACGACATAAAGATCCGAGTGCAGGAGCGGCTGATTGGCGAGCTTGATCCGAAGCTTGATCTGTCGAATGCCTCGAAGGTTCGGCGGCAGGTTGAAGAGATCTTTAACAGCATCCTCGATAGCGAAAATATCGTGCTGAGCCGTGCCGAGCGAGCGCGCATGTTCGAGAGTATCGCAGCCGATATTCTTGGCTTCGGACCGCTTGAGATCCTTCTGAACGACCCCGATATCAGCGAGATCATGGTGAATGGCCCCAAGCAGATCTACGTTGAAAAGCGTGGTAAGCTGACCCGCAGCGATGTAATGTTCAATAACGACGATCACGTGCTGCGTGTGATCGATCGTATTGTTGCTCCGCTTGGTCGCCGTATCGATGAGTCGTCACCGATGGTCGATGCGCGCCTTCCCGATGGTTCGCGTGTGAATGCGGTTATCCGCCCTATCTCGCTGGTGGGCCCCTGCCTGAGCATCCGTAAGTTCAAGAAAGAGGGTATTACCGTCGATGATATGATCCGCTTTGGGTCGATGACCCGCGACATGGCGGAATTTCTCTCGGCGTGTGTGCGTGCCCGGCTCAATATCGTGGTGGCAGGCGGCACTGGCTCAGGGAAGACGACTACCCTCAATGCGCTGTCGTCATTTATCCCCGATGACGAGCGGATCATTACGGTCGAAAATGCTGCTGAGCTGCAGCTTCGCCAAGATCATGTCGTTACCCTTGAGTCTCGCCCGCCTAACATTGAGGGCAAGGGCGAGATTACCATCCGTGACCTAGTGATCAACTGCCTGCGTATGCGCCCAGAGCGCATCGTAGTTGGCGAGTGCCGCGGCGGCGAGACCCTTGAGATGTTGCAGGCCATGAACACTGGCCACGATGGCTCGATGACGACGCTGCACGCGAACACCCCGCGCGATGCTATTTCTCGTATCGAGACTATGTGCCTGATGTCAGGTATGGATCTGCCTGTTCGTGCCATTCGCGAGCAGGTGGCCGCGGCAGTCAATCTTATGGTGCAGCAGTCGCGCCTAAAAGATGGTAGCCGCAAGGTTATCAATATCACCGAGGTGCAGGGGATGGAAGGTGATGTTGTGGTGCTGCAAGATATCTTCGTGTTCGAGCAGACTGGTTTGGATGAGCGTGGTAAGATTGTCGGCCAGCTACGTCCGACTGGCGTTCGCCCGAAGTTTATTGAGCTGTTTGAACAGCACAATATCTATCTTCCGCCAAATATCTTTGGCGCAAGCAGCGACCGATTCTTTTAATACTTGACTTTTGGCTGTGGTTATGATGGTCTTTGCATCACTGGGCCACAGTTGTGCTTTCCAGATCGGTGCCCTTGACCGGAAAGGATCTTTTCTGTGGGACCATTAGTGATTGCACCAATCGCCTTCTTTCTGATAATGGGGGGAGCATTCCTACTCTATCGGCGTTCGGCAGGTGCTCCCGGGGTCGATAATCGTCTGAATGAGTATGCGGGTCGCCAGTTCGAGCAGGCATCGTCGGGAACCCAGGCGAAGCCATTTGCTGCTCTGGATGCCAAGGTCTCGAAGGGCAAGCGCGGTAGCCAGATGGCGCGCAATCTGGCGCGGGCCGATATCAAGCTTACGGTTACCGAGTTTATTGGCACCAAGATATTAGCGGCCCTGCTTGGTGTTGCTTTGGGCGCAGTCCTTGGCCGTGCGGCGCCCGCTGCATTGCTGATCGCCGGCCTGGTGGGTGCGGTCCTTGGCTCATTTATTCCTGATATCTATGTGAATATGGCAGCGAAGCGCCGCCTGAAGTCGTTCAATAATCAGCTGGGCGATGCGATCGGCATGCTGGCCAACTCGCTGCGATCTGGCTATAGCTTCCTCCAGTCGATGGAGCTTGTGTCACGCGAGGCCCCAGCGCCGATGGCGCAGGAGTTCCGCCGTGTGGTGCAAGAGGTGGGTCTTGGCCTCTCGACATCGCAGGCCCTCGACAATCTGCTCAAGCGCGTGCCATCGGATGACCTGGATCTGCTGATTACGGCAGTGAACATTCAGCAGGAAGTCGGTGGTAATCTTGCACAGATCCTTGAGACGATTGGTCACACCATTCGCGAGCGCGTCCGCATCAAGGGCGAGATCTCGGTGCTGACCGCGCAGGGCCGTATGTCGGGCTATGTGATCACCGCCCTGCCTATCGGTCTTGCCATGATGATCAGTATGATGAATCCTTCATTTATGGCACCCCTTTTTACCATTGGTTTTCCGCCTGATGCCTGGTGCTGCTTTCCTGTCGCATCGCTGGCGATGATCGCGGTCGGCTATGTGATCATGATGAAGATCGTCGATATCGAGGTTTAGGCAGGGGGACTACGATGCTTCTTTTCGGAATAATTGCTGTTGTCGTGCTTGTTTTCATTGGCGTGATCGTGGTGATAGCGCGGCAGGGTGGTGGGCAGAGCGATGCGATCAGCGATCGCCTGACTCAGTTTACCGAACGACAGCTGACCCTTGAGGAAATGGAGCTTCAGCAGCCGTTTAGCCAGCGCGTAGTGATGCCAATGATGCGCAGCGTGCTGGGGGTGCTGGGCAAGATGAGCCCACAGGCTAGTGCCGATCGGGTGCGCCAGAACCTGCAGCAGGCGGGTAACCCAGGGAACCTAACGCCTATCATGTTCTCTGGTATTCGCCTAGCGCTAGCGGCGATCCTATTGGTGGTCTTTGGTATTGTGACCTTTACCTCGGCTGAGATGCCGGTGATGCAGAAGCTGATGTATACCGCGCTTGGCTGCGGTGTAGGCTATATGCTGCCGGGTATCTGGCTTGGCCAAGAGATCAAGAAACGCAAGCATAACATCCAGAAGGCCCTGCCCGACGCGCTTGATCTGCTCACGATTAGCGTGGAGGCTGGTCTGGCCTTCGACTCGGCGATGCAGCGCGTGGCCGAGAAGTGGGATAACGAGCTTTCGCGCGAGTTTAAGAAGGTGCTGACCGATGTGCGGCTTGGCCGCGCTCGCCGCGATGCGCTGCGCGATATGGTGGCGCGCTGCTCGGTAGATGATGTGCAGACCTTTATCGCAGCCGTGATCCAGGCCGAGCAGCTGGGCGTCTCGATCAGCAAGATCCTGCGCGTGCAGTCGGACCAGATGCGCATCCGCCGCCGCCAGCGCGCCGAGGAGAAGGCCCACCAGGCCCCGGTGAAGATGCTCTTCCCGATGGTGTTCCTGATCTTCCCCGCGCTGTTTGTGGTGATCCTTGGGCCTGCGGTGCCGAAGCTGTATGAGTCGTTCGGTGGGCTGTAGCGAGACGCGCATCTATGCAGATTCGTAATGAGACCCGTGGTACGCTGATTGCGGATAAGGTGGAGCTCGCGCGCACATTCTGGTCGCGTGGTCGCGGCCTGATGGGGCGTGCATCGCTGCCCGAGGGCTTTGCGCTGATCATCTACCCCGAGTGGAGCATCCATACCTTTTTTATGCGCCTGCCGATCGATGTGCTTTTTGTAGATAAGGCAAATGTGATCGTGGGGCTGCAGCACCGCATGCCGCCCAGCCGCCCGTTTGCGGGGGTATCGCCCGCCAAGGGGCGCTATGTGGTGGAGCTGCCTGCTGGGGTGCTGGAGGCGACGGGCACTCAGGTGGGCGATACTATAGCGATCGACCCGCCGCTCTAGCGGGGATACACAACTAGCGTAGAAGCCGGGGTGAGATTTCACCCCGGCTTTTTTTATTGCTGCGCGCTGGGCTTCCTGCCAGAGAGGATGAGGTAGCTGTAGAGGATCACGCCGGAGCCAAGAGCCACGGCGAGCTTGACGCCGATCGGCAAGGAGGAGGGCGATACAAAGCCCTCGATGGTGCCTGCGATCACCAGCAGCGGGATGCACCCCAGCAGCAGGATCATGGCGCGCTGGGCGGCGGCGGCGAGCGCGGCGCGGCGGGTGAGCAGCCCTGGGCGGATGATCGCCCACCCCAGCTGCAGGCCAGCGCCACCAGCGATGAAGATGACGCTCAGCTCGATCACGCCGTGGGCGGCCATAAACCCCCAGAGCTTGCCTGCGAACCCGTATGACTGCGCCGCGCCGGCCAGCACGCCGACCATCAGCCCATTCTGCACCAGGGTGTAGAGCGTGAGCGTGCCGAGCAGGATGCCGCCCGCAAAGGCCAGGATGGCCACGCGGATGTTGTTGGTCATAATAAACGATGCGCTCTGGGCGCGCCCGCTGGAGTTGATGCTGAGCCACCACTCGCGGTCGTTGCGGATGTCGTTGAGCGCGCTGTCGAGCCCGGGCATGATCGAGCTTGCCTCGATCGGGTTGGTGTAGGCTAGGGCAAAGCTGACAATGGCTGGGATGAAGAACATCAGAAATGATGCGAGGGTGTAGGGCCAGGTGTCGCGGAAGGCCTGCGGGAAGGATGTGGTGATGAACTTCCAGATCGCGTTGCTACGGGCCGAGCGTGTCTGGTACACGGCGGCGTGGGCGCGGGCGACCAGCCCGTTCAGGTAGATAGTGACGCGGTGCTGGGCGAAATCGCGGCGCGCCACGGCCAGATCGGAGGTGGCGCTGCGGTAGAGCCGCCCTAGCTCGGTGATCTCCTCGGCGGAGAGGCTGGCGAGCCCGCTGAGCTTGGATTTGTCGAGCAGCGCTGTGAGCCGCTCCCAGTTTGGGGTCTTCTGCTTGATATAGTCTTCTGCGAGCATGCGAGTTCTCGTGTGGGGTTGATGTGATGGGTACTATAGCAGAGCCGTAGCGGTTGCGCAACCAGCTACGGCTCATGGCATGCTGAGCCGATGTTAGGCGATTTTGAGGGAGGGGCTAGTGCAAGATCTGGTAGCAGGATCGGCAGCGGGCCTCGTAGAGCTCGAGGCCGCCGACGGCGATGGTGGGCGCCTCGATCGGGGCGGGCTGGCCGTTGATCAGGCGCTGCGAGCGGGTGGCGTATGCGCCGCATGACACGCAGATGGCGTAGAGCTTGTCGACCTGCTCCGCTATCGACATAAGCTGCGCCATGGCCGGAAACGGCTGGGCGCGGAAGTCTTGGTCGAGCCCGGCGACGATCACACGGCGGCCCTGGTCGGCCAGATCCTGGCAGACCTGCACGATATTTTCGGGGGTGTCGTCGAGAAAGTGTAGCTCATCGATCGCCACAACCTTGACCGAGGGGTCGAGGTGGCGGTAGATGTCGTTGACCGAGTCGATAGTGTACGCTTCGATCTTCACGCCGTTGTGGCTGACCAGGTTGCCGATGGCGTAGCGGGTATCGCGGCGTGGGGTGAAGGCGGCCAGCTTCTGGCGGGCGATGCTGACGTGATGTAGGCGGCGAATCAGTTCTTCGGTCTTACCGCTGAACATACAGCCACAGATGGCTTCAATTCTGCCTCCGGCGGCAGGTCGAGTCATAGGATGGGTCTCCTTCTATGCGGCAGTGTGCGCTATCCGCTGTCTGGGGTGTCTGTCCCCGTGATTGGGCACGGTAGGTTGTGGGGTCGCTGAGCCGCGCCATGGTGCGGCTGGGCCCAACTTGCTGCGCAGCCCGATGCTGCAAACAAAGGGCTATGCTACCACCAATTGATATGAGTGGCAAGCGTCTTGCTGGGTAGCTGAGGTGGTGCTCACAATCTTGATATCGGCGGCATGAAGATGTGATCCCCGAGTTTATGGTAGAATATTCACAATCTGTGAAGATCTTGAAGTAAATAGCTGGGTGTCTGTCGCGCACTCATACGGCTGTGTGAGCTACTGCGGGGCCTGCTGGTAGGGTGTGGGGCGTCATTCCCTTGATCGTACGGCAGGGCCAGCTTTGCGCTATGCGAGGAGGTGGGCCGCTAGGCAGATTAAGGTCACCATGCGCGCAACGGCTCTCTGGTGTGCGCGATTGGCTGGCTGACCTTATCCTAGATTTAACATAGGCTTGATAGAAGCTACATCCTGCCCGTGTATTGTTTGCCCACGCATTGTCTGATCAACACAAGGAGTGTCTGAATGGCGTACCAGTCCTCGTGGTGGCGTGTGCTGCTGCTTCCCTGTATTGCGGGGCTTGTTGGTGCCTCGGTGGCGGCTGTGCAGCCCCAGAGCGTGAGTGCGGCGGCTGTATCGACGAATGTTGTGATCAGCCAAGTCTATGGTGGCGGGCAATCGACTTCAGCCGATACCGCTTACAAAAGTGACTATATCGAGCTTTTTAACCTCACCGGATCGCCCGTGAGCTTAGATGGCTGGTCGGTTCAGTATGCTGCTACGACGTCTTCCTCTTTTGCCGTGACAACGCTGAGCGGGTCGATTCCTGCCTATGGCTATTATCTGATTCAGGAGGGCACGGGTACCGTTGGTGCCGATCTTCCCTCCCCTGATCTTGTCCCTAGCTCGCCGATCAGTATGGCCGCTGCGAACGGCAAGGTTGCGCTGGTTCAGGGCACTACGGCCGTGAATTGCAGCTCTTGCAGTGGGATCGCGAATGTCGTTGATTTTATCGGCTATGGTACGGCAAATGATTCTGAGACCAGCGCTGCCCCTGCGATAGATAGGACAAAGGCTGCGCTGCGCGCTGGCAACGGCTGTACGGATACGGGGGTGAACAGCGCCGACTTCACCGCTGGCGCGCCCAGCCCGCGCAACTCGGCCTCGCCGACCAACAGCTGCAGCGTGGCGACCAGCACCCCCACAACGCCGACCTCGACGGGCACTGTGACGGTGACTCCGGTGACACCGACCGCCACCGCGACGCCGGTGACGCCCACGGCCACCCCTGGCGCGTACACGCCGATCTTCACCATCCAGGGCACCACCGACACCAGCCCCTTGGCTGGCTCGACGGTGACGACCCAGGGTATTGTGACCCAGATTAACCAGGGTCGTTCGGGTATGTTCATCCAAGATGCGACCGGTGATGGTAACGCTGCCACCTCCGATGGCATCTATATCTACGGCACTATCTCCGCAGAGATCGCGGCAGGAAACCTCGTGCAGGTGTCTGGCGCAGTGTCGGAGTTCCAGGGCCTGACCGAGATCACGCTTTCAAGCGTTACGGTGCTTGATTCGAGCACTTCGGTGCCCACGCCGATCGTGCTCGACCTGCCGGATGCGCCCCAGGCCAGCTACCAGAACCTTGAGCGCTACGAGGGCATGCTGGTGAGCATCCCCGAGACGCTGACGGTGGACCAGAACTACTTCCAGGGCCGCTATGGCCAGGTGACGCTGTCGTCGGGCGGGCGGGCCGAGAACCCGACCAACCGCTACCGCCCCGGCACGGCGGCGGCCAACGAGCTGACTGCGTTCAACGCCGCCCGCATGATCGTGCTAGATGATGCGAGCAGCGCCCAGAACCCTAACCCCATCCCCTACATTGGTGCCGACAATACGCTGCGCGCTGGCGACACGGTGAGCGGCCTAGTGGGTGCGCTTGACTTCGGCGCGATTAACTCGAACCTCAGTATCCGTGGCTACCGCCTCCAGGTGAATACGCCCAGCAATGTGACCTTTACCCGTGTGAATGCGCGCACCGCCGCCCCGGAGGATGTGGGCGGCAATGTGAAGGTGGCCAGCTTCAACGTGCTGAACTACTTCAATACGTTTAATAGCTGCTATCCCACAGGCAGCGCGGATGATTGCCGCGGCGCTGACTCGGCGGCTGAGTTCTCCCGCCAGCGCGCCAAGATCATCAACGCGATCGCCGCGCTGGATGCCGATGTCGTTGGTGTGATCGAGATGGAGAACGACGGCTCGGGTTCGACCAGCGCCATTCAGGATCTGGTAAATGGCCTGAACGCGAAGCTTGGCGCGGGCACCTATGCCCTGATCGTCGACCCGACCAACGACCCAGTGGCGGATACCGGCCGCCTCGGCTCGGATGCGATCAAGGTGGGCCAGATCTATAAGCCCGCCCGCGTGACCCCCAACGGCGTGGCGATCTCGAGCGCCGATACGGTGTTCAGCCGCCCGCCGGTGGCCCAGACCTACACGATCGCCAACGGCGAGAAGTTCAGCGTGATCATTAACCACTTCAAGTCGAAGGGTAGCTGTCCTTCCGATGGCTCGCTCGACACCGATCAGGGCGACGGCCAGGGCTGCTGGAACGCCAAGCGTGTGCAGCAGGCCACCGAGATGCTGAGCTTCATCGATACGGTGAAGACGGCCAGCGGCGACCCCGACGTGCTGGTGATGGGCGACCTGAACGCCTACGGCAACGAGGATCCGATCTTCACGCTGACCAGTGGCGGCCTGGTGAACCAGCTGCAGAAGCGCATCGCCACCCCGTACTCGTATGTGTTCGACGGCCTTGCCGGCTACCTCGACCACGCGCTGACCACGGCCAGCCTGGATACGCAGGTGGCGGGTGTGACCGAGTGGCACATCAACGCCGACGAGCCGACCGTGATCGACTACAACACCGAGTACAAGAACCCGGATCTCTACACGTCCGATCCCTACCGCGCCTCGGATCACGATCCGGTGCTGATTGGCCTGAGCCTGGGCGAGGAGGTGCCGACCGTGACGCCGTCGCTGACACCGACCGCGACCGCGACGCCGGTGACGCCGACCGCGACGGGGACCGTGACGACGACGCCGGTGACGCCGACGTCGACGGGCACGGTGACGACCACACCGGTGACGCCGACGTCGACGGGCACGGTGACGACCACGCCGGTGACGCCGACGTCGACGGGCACGGTGACGACGACGCCAGTGACGCCGACGTCGACGGGCACGGTGACGACGACGCCAGTGACGCCGACGTCGACGGGCACGGTGACAACCACGCCGGTGACGCCGACCGCGACGGGCACGGTGACGACCACGCCGGTGACGCCGACCGCGACGCCGGTCACGCCGACGCCGGGCAGCGGGCCGAACAGCTTTGTCTACCTGCCGCTGATCACCCGCTAGGGCGATCTGGCCGAGAAACGAGCATAGAAAAAGAGGGTGAGCAGCCGCACGCTGCCCGCCCTCTTTTTTTACCCTAGCGGCGCTCGCGCGGGACGAGATCGACCGCGATGCCGCCGCGCGGCGCGACCGAGTTGTAGAACATCACAAAGCCCAGCAGCGGCATGGCGGTGAAGAGCGAGCCGACCACCAGTACGACCGCGAGGATGAGCAGGAACACCATCGCCCCGCCCGAGTGCAGCTGCTGCATGGTGCTGAGCGCGCCGCCCAAGCCAAACGACTGCACGAAGTCTACAGGGACGGTGGGCAGATCGACCGAGCCGATGCCGAGGTTGATGGTCGGCAGGTCGATCACCACATGCTGCATGTTGGCCAGCGCGTCGAGGGCGTGGCCGATCAGCTGAAGAGCGAGGAAGGCGATGGCGATGGCGGGCAGGAATGAGACGCTGGCCCCGGCCAGGATGCCAAACTTGATGGTGGAGCGGACAGAGATGTGGCGGATCTCGTAGCGCATGGGGTGCTCCTTCTAGCGTGTGCCTTCAAAGCCAGCCAGCAGGCCGACCACGTTGGTGCCCAGCTCGGCCACAGCGTAGCCGCCTTCCTGCACAAAGAGCGTGGGCAGGCCCGCCTGGGCGATGCGTGCGCCGATCTGGGCGTAGGCATCGGATGTAAGCGCGAAATCGCCCAGCGGGTCGCTGCCAAAGGTGTCCAGCCCGGTGGAGATCACCAGGTAGGCCGCACCAAACTGTGCGACGCGCTCTAGCGCCTGCTCCAGCGCGGCCAAAAACTGGCCGTTGGTGGTGCCCTTTTCCAGCGGGATGTTGAGGTTCGCGCCCTCGCCCTCGCCCTCGCCTAGCTCGTCGGCGAAGCCCAGGAAGTAGGGGTAGACGCGGTCGGGCGAGCCGTGGATCGAGACGGTGAGCAGATCGCCGCGCCCGTAGAAGATCTGCTGGGTGCCGTTGCCGTGGTGAAAGTCGATGTCGAGCACGGCCACGGGCTGGCCCGCCTGGCGCAGGAACTGCGCGGCGATCGCGGCGTTGTTCAGGTAGCAGTAGCCGCCGTGCAGATCGCGCCCGGCGTGGTGGCCCGGCGGGCGGCAGAGGGCGTAGGCGGCGCGCTCGCCAGCGCGGAGCAGCGATGCTGCCGTTAGGGCTGCCTGGGCCGCACCATAGGCGGCCTGGTAGGTGCCCGCCACGATCGCGCTGCTCAGGTCGTAGGCGTAGTAGCCGGGCAGGGCCAGCGGGCTAAGCGAGGGCCGCCGCATCCAGCGCACCGCCAGCGTATCGGCCAGCGCGGCGGCGGGGTGCCCGCCCGCCGCGACCCAGCGCACGTAGATGTGCTCAAGGTAGTCGAGGTAGTCGGGGCTATGGATGGCCTCGATCGGCGCGCGCCCGTGGTCGGCGGCCTCGCTGATCGGGCCGATCTGGGCCTGGCGGATGGCTGCATGGATGATATCAGCGCGCTGTTGGGATTCGTGCGGCGTCACCACCTGGCCCTCGATCAGCTCGAACGGGGGATTGTGGAGGGCGCTCGCGGGGGTGTAGATGCAATGCATGGTGTTCTCCTGCCGATACAGTGGGCAAAGTATACCATCATTGCTCGTAGGCGACGGGCAGCAAAAAGCGGCTGGCCGCACTGCGACCAGCCGCTTTTTGAAGATTGGCAGAAAGAGGCGCGCCCGCCACTGCTCCGGCTTGACGGAACGAGGGGAGTATGAGGGGCCAGGGGCGATTTTGAGGATTTTGAGAGAGGGTCCTTGAGCGTCCAGCGTAGCTGCTGGGGCAGCGCCTTTCTGCTGCTTATCTTACGCGACTGCCCCAGCTATCTCAATAGCCCCTACTTCCCACCTGCCGATGCCCCATCGGGTTGGGTTGGTACTAGCAAGAGCTATGACCGATTGATCGTAAGGCGTACCGTTTGGCGCGTGAAGCATTATGCTTCCGCACGCTGCCTAGCGGCCAGCCTTGGAGCCGAGCAGCGCCCAGCCGCCGGGCAGCGCCAGCGCGGCCAGCGCCACCTTGATCAGGTCGCCGGGGATGAAGGGCAGCACGGCGGCGCTGAACAGGGCCTGCATGTTGGGCGCGCCGCCCTTGATAATGCTCATTGCCACCAGCAGCCATGCGAACCCGGCCACCAGAATGACCATGGTGCCCAGCAGCATCGCGCCCAGCGCCGTGGCCACCTTGCGATCCCAGCTGCGGGTGGCCAGCCAGCCCACCAGGGCGGCGGCGGCGGGCATGGCGTACAGGTAGCCCGCCGTCGGGCCGAAGGCCACGGGCAGGCCAGGGATAGTACTTGCGGCCCACGCGCTGGTGCCCCCGGCCAGCACCGGCAGGCCCAGCATGGCCTCCAGAATATACGCGGCGATAGTAGCGGCCCCCAGGCGCGGGCCGTAGAGCGCGCCGATCAGCAGCGCCCCGAAGGTCTGCATGGTGATCGGCACCAGCGGGTTCCAGGGCAGGTGGAAGCTGATCCGGGCGCACAGCGTCATCAGCACGGTGCCGGCCAGCACCAGCAGCCAGGGCCGGACGGTGGCGTTGCGCCGCGTGAGCGCGTGGTGTGCGAGCGTGTTGTGGGAAAGCATCGCATGCTCCTTCTCGGCGGTTCTCCGCCAGTTGTCGATTCGAGGCGGGCGTATTATATGCGATCTCGACCACACCGCCGGAGGGGCATGTGGTATCATTTGGCCAGTATATACAGCGCTAGAAGCAGACACCTATGCCAAAACAGCAGAAGACGCTTTTTGATACCCAGCGCGACGATGCGCTCAAGCAGGGCGCGCCGCTGGCCGCGCGCATGCGCCCGCGCTCGCTGGATGAGTTCGTGGGCCAGGACCAGATCGTGGGCGAGGGCAAGCTGCTGCGCCGCGCCATCGGCGGCGACACGCTGTTCTCGCTCATCCTATGGGGCCCGCCTGGCACGGGCAAGACCACCCTGGCCCAGATCGTGGCCCAGAAGACCAACGCTCACTACGAGCCGCTCTCGGCGGTGTCGGCGGGCGTGGCCGACCTGCGCCGCGTGGTGAAGGAGGCCCAGGATCGGCTGGGCATGTTCAGCCAGCGCACCGTGGTGTTCATCGACGAGATCCACCGCTTCAACAAGGCCCAGCAGGATGCGGTGCTGCCCTATGTGGAGGATGGCACGATCATCCTGATCGGCGCGACCACCGAGAACCCCTCGTTCGAGGTGAACTCGGCGCTGCTCTCGCGGGCGCGCGTGTTCACCCTGGAGGCCCTGACCGACGAGCAGATCGGCACGCTGGTGGACCGCGCCCTGGTCGACAGCGAGCGCGGCCTGGGCGCGCAGAACGCGCTGCTGGCGGCTGACGCACGCGGCTACCTGCTGAACATGGCCAACGGCGACGCCCGCACCGCCCTGAACGCGCTGGAGTCGGCGGTGCTGGCCAAGCCGCCCTCGGTGGGCGGCAAGCGCCTGATCACGGTGGAGGACATCCGCGACGCGCTGCAGACCCGCGCCACTCGCTACGACAAGACTGGCGAGCTGCACTACAACGCCATATCGGCGCTGCACAAGTGCGTGCGCGACAGCGACCCCGACGCGGCGCTGTACTGGCTGGGCCGCATGCTGGATGGCGGCGAAGACCCGCTGTATGTGGCGCGGCGCGTGGTGCGCATGGCCGTGGAGGACATCGGCATGGCCGACCCACAGGCGCTGCCGCTGACCATCGCGGCGCAGCAGGCCGTGCACTTCCTGGGCCGGCCCGAGGGCGACCTGGCGCTGGCGCAGGCGGTGGTCTACCTGGCCCAGGCCCCCAAGAGCAACGCCGTCTACCGCGCCTATGCCGAGATGATGAAGGATGTGCAGGAGACCCGCAACGACCCGGTGCCGCTGCACCTTCGCAACGCGCCCACCGGCCTCATGCAGCAGATGGGCTACGGCAAGGGCTACAAGTACGCCCACGACCACGAGGGCGCGCAGGTCGACCAGGACCACTTCCCGCCGAACTTGGCGGGCCGCCGCTACTACCAGCCGACCGAGCGCGGCTTCGAGCAGCAGGTGCGCGAGCGGCTGGCCTGGCGCGATGCGCTGCCCAGCGCCGCCCCAGCGCCCGCCCGCCCCGCCGCGCCGCCAGATGAGGCCGCGCCGCCGCCCGACGCGCTCGACCCCCAGGCCATCGCAGGCGAGGAGTCGCAGCTGCCGCCCGAGGATGACGGCGCGCAGGTGCGCCGCCCCGCCCCCGCCAAGCGGCCTAGCCGCAGGCGGGGTGAGGAATGAGCTACGACCTGCTGCTTGAGCGGCTGCTGCTGCAGCACGCCAAGGTCGAGTCGAGCGGGTCGGCGGCCAAGGCGGCCACCCGCGAGGAGATGCGCGAGATCCTGGCCGCCGCGATGCGCGCGGGCCAGATCATGCTGGAGAACGGGGCCAACACCGCCCGCGCCGAGGAGACCGTGCACTACGTGGCGCTGGCGCTGGGGGCCGACTCGTGCGATGTGTACGTGACGCCCACCGGTATCATCGCCACGATCTACGCGGGCACCGAGCACCGCACGCGCATCCAGCGGATCGTGCGCTCGAACGTGGATCTGAGCAAGGTGGCGGCGGTGGGCGTGGTCTCGCGGCGCGCATCCCGCCGCGAGCTGGACCGCGCGGGCGTGCAGGCCGCGCTGGAGCAGGCGGCGGGCCAGCCGCGCGAGTACACGCCGCTGATCACCACGCTGGCGGTGGGGCTGGCCTGCGCCTGCAGCGCCATCCTGTTCGGCGGCGGGGTGTGGGAGGCGGCGATCGCGTTTGTGTCGGCGGCGCTGGCCTACTACGTGCGCGGCAGGCTGATGTCGCTGCAGCTGAGCCGCCCGCTGCTCACCTTCTTCGTGGCCACCATCGCGGCCTCGCTGGCGCTGGCGCTGGTGGCGCTGCTGCGGCCGCCGCACCCGGCGCAGGCGCTGACCGCTGCGGTGCTGTTCCTGGTGCCCGGCGTGCCCATGATCAGCTCGGTGGTGGATCTGTTCCGGGGCGACACGGTCTCGGGCACGGCGCGGGCGGTGAGCGCGCTGCTGATGCTGATCGGCATCGCGGGCGGGTTGTGGGCCACGCTGCTGGTGAGCGGGGCGAAGCTGGACCTGACGCCCGGCGTGTCGAGCAACATCCCGCTGGCCATGGCCATGGCGTTCTGCTCGGCGGGCGGCTTCGGCGTGATGTTCGATGTGCCGCGCCGCGCGCTGGCGGTGGCGGCGCTGGTGGGGGCGCTGGTCTACGGGCTGTACCGCGTGTTCCAGATGTGGGGCGTGCCGATCGGTGCGGCGGCGTTCCTGGCGGGCATGTCGATCAGCCTGCTCTCCGAGCTGCTGTCGCGCCGCATGCTGCTGCCGACCCCGGCGTTCACCATCCCGGGATTCCTGCCGCTGGTGCCCGGCTCGGCGGCGTTCCGCACGCTGCTGAACTTTGTGGCCGAGGACTACGCGGCTGGCTCGGCCAACCTGGTGCGCACGGCGATCATCGTGATCGCGCTGGCGGCGGGGATCGGCACGGTGAGCGCGCTGGCGCGGCTGGGGCAGCGCCAGCCGTAGCGCGGCGCGGGCTTCAGTGGGTGCGATGTTGGGCGGGCATGAAGCCCGCCCTTATGGTGTGTCTCGCTGCTACGATGTCGCGCCCCCAAGCTTTTTTCTTTGCGGTATTGTCGCTTGTGGCTGGTGGGCGGATGCCTTGGCTTTGGGCGATTTTGGGTGACTTTCCCCTGATTTTCTATCAATCTACGCGCCATTCTATCCCGCCATGGGGCTATGCCCCCTTACATGGTGTCACTTTTGGGGGTGTTTCTGCGTCGTTTTGGGGTCGGCCCGACCGTAGGCAATGCTTGCAGCGTTGCCCGGTCGGGCCGACCGGCTGCGGCCTCGATGATGATGGTTTCTCGTGGGTGGTGGGTGTGTGCCCTGCGCGGGCGGCGGCTAGGGGCCAGCCCCTAGCCGCCGCCCGCGCAGGGGGCGATGCCCCCTTCGAACCCCCAATTTTGGACGTTCCTATGCCGTTCCCTGTCGGCTAGTGTTCGTGCATATGGCCAGTTTGCGTGAGCGACACCTTCGCCGCATGGACCGGGTGGGATGTGGGCTACTGATCCCTACTCCCTATTCCCTGACCCCTCTCGCTCCCCTCGTGCCTTCTCGCCCTCGTGGTATTCGCCCCCTTGTGCGCCTACTGGCTCCTGCGCGCCAGCGCGGGCAGGGCGCGCAGCGTGGCGGGCAGCGCGTGCAGCGGCGAGGCGGCCAGAGCGTAGCCCCAGGCGCGCAGGGCATCGCCAGTTTGGCCCTGCTGGGCGTAGCGCGTGGCGATGCCCATGAAGTAGGGGATGTACCAGCCGCGATGCCGCAGCCCGGTGCGGGCCAGCCGGATGCGCCGCGCCAGCCCCAGCGGGGCGGTGTGGCGGTGCCAGACGGTCATGCAGTCGCGGAAGCGCCGCCAGAGCACGCCCTCGGGGTTCTGCGCGGGCGGGGCGTTGGTGCGGGCGATCGCGGCGGCGTGGTGGACATAGCCCATCGGGTGGCGCTTGGCGATGCGCAGGAAGAAGTCCCAGTCCTCCGCGCCGCGCAGCTGTGGGTCGAAGCCTCCCAGGGCGCGGGCGACCGACGTGCGCATCACGGTGGCGTCGAAGGTGGGGATGTAGGCCAGGATGGTGTCGAACATCTGCCCCGGCTCCAGCGGCTGCTCGGGGTATGGCCCGCTCACCGGGTTGAGGTTGATGTCGCCCAGGATCATGCGCCCAAACACCGCCGCGCACGCGGGGTGCTCGTCGAGGTAGGCGATCTGCGGCGTCAGGTTGTCGGGCGTGAAGATGTCGTCGTCGTCGAGGAAGGCTAGCAGGTCGGCGGTGGCGGCGCGGATGCCCAGGTTGCGGGCGGTAGAGACGCCCTGGCCCTGGCCGCGCAGGTAGACCACCGGGTAGGACTGGGCGACCTGCGGGGTATCGTCGGTTGAGCCATCGTCGATCACGATGATCTCAATATCGTCGCTGCCGCGCTGAAGGCCGAGCACGCTCTCGATGGCGGTGCCGAGCTGGTGCGCACGGTTTCGCGTTGGGATGATTACGGACACGCGCATGATTCTGCCTCTCTCATCACATGGCGGTATGCGCGGTGAGTGTAGCATATCCTGGCGGGCGTTTGGCAGGCATAGGAAGGCAGTATTGACAGGTGATTGCTTCGAGTCTACTATTAGCTGGGCAGATTATCTCTTCTTATCCTGAGTGATATCTACAGAATATCAATAAAAATTGAGCAGCTCTATAAAAAGAAGCATTGAATCGGGGTCTACTCCTCCAAGGGTGTGTAATTGCCGAGATATTGTTGTCATGATCCAGCTATCGTGGGGAAACAATGCGAACTATGGATTTTCTCGCCCGCTACCGCGCCGGAGAGCGCGAGCAGGTGTGGGCCGAACTGGTGGCGCTGGGTGCGGCGGTGCGTGAGCCGCCGCTGTATCAGGACGCCCAGGCGGTGGCATGCGAGATCATGCTGCGGGCGCGCTACAATATCGCCCTGTTGGTCGAGCGCCTCCAGCAGCTTGATTTTGTGTTCGTTGTAGGAGCGCAGGGGGCTTGGAACCCATGTACTGCGCGGGAGCTGAAACTGTTGGCAAGCATTGAGCAGCGCCGAGGGCCGCTGCCAATCGTGCTGCGCGCTTGGGTTGAGATGATCGGCAATGTCGATCTCCGTGGCTCCCACCCCACGCTGAGCAACTACTATAGCCTGGGGCATGCTACAACGCGTGGGCCGAACAGCGATCCTCTTGTGCTGGGGATGGTGCCCTATGAGCTTAGCCAACTTCCATGTATTGACCGGAAGCAACAGATCTTTCTCCTTGAGGTGGCCCCAGACTCATGCCATAAGTCAAATTACAGCGGCGGCGGCGATAGCTATATGCGCATCCCAAGCGCCGGATTCGATGCGCCGTTTGGCTCCGATGACTGGTGGGATGGCATGTGTCTTATCCCCTACCTGCGCGAGTGCTTCGCGTGGGGTGGTTTCCCGGGCCTGCGGGATGACCCCGCCGCCGCCGAGGCCGCCCGCGAGGAGCTGGCCTTCCTCACCCAGGGCCTCCTGCCGATCTAGGCGAGGAAACTGTAGTAGAAAGGGCTGATAGATAAACATCTCCTGCAGAATAGCACAGTAAGGTCTTACCACAGACCTAGCCCTAGCAGGGCAGTCGCCGCTGGCCGATGAATCTGGCCCTATGGCGGCAGGGCCGCGCCCCCGACGGCACGCCCGCGCTCGTGGAGCGTGACGACGAGGACCTGGCATCAGCGCCGCACGCCGCTGATGCGGCGGGGCTGGCCGCCGTGGCCTGCGCGTGCGGCGCTGGCTTGCCGCGCTGCGACGCGGCGCGGCTGCTGGCGTTCTGGGAGTGGTGGCTGGGCGAGGCGGTCCCGCAGGCGGTGGAGGCATCGTTCTCGCAGGATCTTGGCCGCGTGGGCGGGCGATGATCGCGGCGGGCACGTGGTGGGCCGCCCCTGCGGAGTGGGGCGGCGATGCCGCGCTGGGCGCGGTGTGTTTCGCGCTGCCACAATACCTATCTCTTGGAGCTTGGGCGTCTTGGTGGTAAATCGGTCTTCTTCCCCCTCGCGCCTTCGTGCCTTCGTGGTATTCGTTTTTGTCTTGTTGGAGCCTTGGAGTCTTCGTCGTATTCGTCCCCTTCCGAATTTTCGTGCCTTCGCGTCCTCGTGGTAAATAACCCTCCCCCGCGCGGCGTGCTACAATTGGCCTCTGTTCCGCGATGCGACAAGGCCCCTGCGATGCATAGCCACGACCGCTACCACCAAGAACTGGCCAGCCTGCTGCTGCCCCACCCATGGTTTCGCCCGCTGCTGGAGACGGTGCGCGCGCTGGCGCTGCCGGACTGGTTTATCGGCGCGGGCGTCATCCGCACGCTGGTCTGGGACCACCTGCACAGCTACGCCGCGCCGACGCCCCTGGCCGATGTCGACGTGGTGTTCTTCGACCCGGCGGACCTGCGGCCAGCCCGCGACGCCGAGGTGCAGGCCATGCTGGTCGCCCGCCGCCCCGATGTGCCCTGGGAGGCCACAAACCAGGCCGCCGTGCACCTGTGGTACGAGTCGGCCTTTGGCTTCGCCGTGCCGCCGCTGGCCTCAAGCGCGGATGGGGTGGGGACATGGCCTGAGACGGCGACCAGCGTGGGGGTGCGCCTGCTGCCCGATGACACGCTGGAGATCGCGGCCCCGTGCGGGCTGGAGGATCTGTTCCAGCTCACGCTGCGGCGTAACCCGCGGCGCATCAGCGAGGCCCAGTTCCGCGAGCGCGTGCGGGCCAAGCGCATCCGCGAGCGCTGGCCGCGCGTCCAAGTCATCGATGGCTGAGCCGATGGCCTATGCGGGCGGCGCATGTGGGCCGCACCGCACATGGATGCACTATACAGGAGCGAAATGATGGAAGAGATCGATTTTGACACGTGGGCGCGAAAAGAGCACTACGCGTTTTTTATGATGAACGATCTGCCGTTCTATAACGTATCGTTTAATATTCAGGTGAATGGCCTGAGATCATACTGCAAGAGCCGTGCTATCTCGCTTACCAACACGCTGATCTACTATACGGTCAAGTCGCTCAATGCGATCGACAGCTTTCTCTACCGCAACGTCGGCGGCAAGATCGTCAAGTACCGCTCGCTTCACCCCTCATTCTCATGCCTCCGCGAGGGCGAGGAGCTGTTCCGGCTCATAACCGTCGATTTTGACAGCGATATCCTCCAGTTTGACCGTATGGTGAAGGAGGAGATCCGGCAGAGCAAGAAATACTTCGATGCCAGCAGGCTGCAGGGCCGCAGCGACTTTGTGTTTATCTCCTCGCTGCCATGGCTGCCGTTCACCGCGATCGACCACACCCTGAGCCTCAAGAAAGAGGATGCCATCCCACGGGTCTCCTGGGGCAAGATTATAGAATCTGGCGGCGATTCGTATATCCCATTCAACATTCGCGTGAACCACGCGTTTATCGATGGCATCCATGTCGGCAAGTTCTACGATGAGCTGCAGCGGCACATGCATAGCCTAGGCTAGAAGGTGGCTGTGCGGCGTGCGGTGGCTGCGGTGCTGGTGGGCAAAGAGGCCTGCCCGCGCAGGGGACGTGGCCCCCTGCGAAACCCCCAATTTTGGGCGTTCCAATGCTGCTCCCTGGCAGCTAACATTCGCGCATATGGCCAGCTGACACGAGCGGCACCTTCGCCGCATGGGCCGGGTGAGCGGGTAGGCCACGAGCATGGTTTGGTGCATCGTTTATGGTATGCATGGTCTGGCACGCGTGATGGGGCGTGCTGCCGCATCCAGAAGCCCCGCTCATGAAAGTGATACCATGTGAGGGCATGTCCCCTCACATGGTGTCACTTTTGGGAAGTGTCAGAAGTACACTTTCCAGCGAACGGGCATGGATAGACCGAACGCGTGCTGGCGGTTTTGCCACGCGATGGCCAGGGTGAACAAGCTGCACTGCCAT